>DASRSO010000134.1:0-7141 GCA_035656375.1 Cyclobacteriaceae bacterium
TCCCTATACCGACGTCGGTTTGTTTGCAATATCATTTGGTACCGAACCCAGCCAGGTAAAGAAGAGCGTCGAGCTCGTCAACCTGGAACTGCGCAAGCTCCGCGACGATAAAATGGGAGTGAAGCAGCTCGCTGCCGCCAAAGAACAGATCATGGGTAACATCGCCATCTCAGAAGAGAACAATCTCAACTTCATGATGAGCATTGCGCGGTCAGTTCTCGATATCGGTGTGATCACACCACTCGACGAAGTGTTCGAACGCATTCGCAATACCTCGGGGCAAAAGTTGCAGCAACTCGCCAACGAGATGTTCGTGGATGATAAAATGAGCTTCCTGTTACTGGAGCCCCGTAAGAACTGATGGAATTTATCAGCAACGAGCTTGCAGCTTACTCAGAAGCGCACACTTCTCCCGAAACATCACTCCTCAAAAAGATCAATCGCGACACGCATGCAAACGTGCTGAAACCTCGCATGCTGTCGGGCCACCTCCAGGGCCGCTTCCTGTCGATGATAAGCAAGATGATCCGGCCCGCGTCGATACTCGAGATCGGCACCTACACCGGGTACTCTGCCATCTGCCTGTGCGAAGGCCTCAAACCCGGCGGCAAACTCATCACCATCGAAAGGAACGAAGAACTCGAAGACAAACTGAAAGGCTTCTTTAAAGAGGCCAGCCTGGAACAATCGATAGACCTCAGGATCGGTGACGCACGCAAGATCCTGGCAGAACTCAATGGCACCTTCGACCTGGTGTTCATCGACGCCGACAAGGAAAACTACTCCACCTACTTCGACCTCGTGATCGATAAGGTCGCCACCGGCGGGTTCATCCTGGCCGATAATGTTCTTTGGAGCGGAAAAGTAGTCGACGGCTCCGCCGACAAAGACACGAAGGCAATTCTCTCCTTCAACGACAAAGTGCACAATGATCCGAGGGTGGAGAACGTTCTCCTTCCGATCAGGGATGGTATCATGATGGCCAGAAAACTTTGATTCTCAGCGCGAACCAATTAACTTTGTTACCCGATGAGATTTTTTGCAACGCTATTCCTTTTCGGAGCAGTTGCCTCAATCGTTAAGGCCCAGACTCCGACCGTGCCGCATAAGATTCACTTTGCAGGCATGACCCTCACCATCCGCGACGACGCTCGCGCAGAGATCCAAAAAGATGTCGACATGCTCACCCGCAGCCCGAAGTATTTCGAGGTGAAAGCCGAACGGGCACGTACCTATTTCCCGATCATCGAACGGATCTTCGCCGAAGAGCGCGTCCCCGAAGACTTTAAGTTCCTGGTGCTCCAGGAGAGCGCCCTCGTAGCCGACGCGGTTTCGGTTTCCGACGCAGTCGGCTTCTGGCAATTCAAGGACTTTACAGCACGCGAAATGGGCCTGCGCGTCGATAAGGATGTAGACGAACGAATGAACATCGTTTCTTCTACACGCGGAGCCGCGAAGCTCCTCAAGCAAAACAACTTCATGTTCAACAACTGGGTGTACGCCTTGCAGGCATACCAGATGGGCGCAGGGGGCGCCCGACGGGCCGTTGGCGACGAGGTAAACGGGTCGCGACACATGGACATTACTTCCGATACCTACTGGTACGTAAAGAAATTCCTCGCACACAAGGTCGCTTTCCAGGATGCTGTAGAGACCGAACCGAAAGTGAAAGTTACCGAGATCGTCATGTCACAAGGCGGATCTCTCGAGTCACTTTCATCATCGATGTCGATCGACGTTGCCGGCCTTCGTGAGTTCAATAAGTGGGTTCGCTCCGACGCACTTCCAACCGACCGGCCCTACACACTAATCGTTCCCGCCGGCAGTGTCGACGCGGAGTTCTCCAAACTGTACACTGCCGCGAATCCGCCACCCATTGCTCAAACCACGACTAAAGAAGTTGTAAAAACCGAAGATGAGATCCTCATCAACGACGTTCCCGTTCTCCAGGCAAAGCCCGGCGAAAGCATGACAGCCCTCGCCGCACGAGCAGGTCTGTCACTCTCACACTTCATGAAATACAACGACCTTGAGGATAGTCATAAAGTAAACCCCGGCGGCTTTTACTTCACGGCAAAAAAGAAGTCGAAGACCGACCAGGATTTTCATAAAGTGAAACAGGGCGAAACACTCTGGCAGATCAGTCAGCTGTACGGCGTCCAGGTGAAGCGTCTAAGAAAGTATAATCATCTCAACAACGACAAGGTTTCCACTGGCGACATGTTGTATCTCAATTCGAGCAGGCCAAAAGACGGAACAATAGTGGATGATGAACCAGCTGTCGAGGTTACTGCAGACAAAGCGTTCGAGTGGGGGGAGCTGTCGGCGAAGAAAAATGAAGTGCAAATTGAAAATGTTGCCGCTCCGGTAACATCAGAAACGGACACACACACGGTGCAGCAGGGTGAGACCCTCTACTCCATTTCGAAACAGCATCGTCTTTCAGTGAACGATCTGAAGCTGATGAATGGAATTGACAGCGAGAGTGAGCTTAAGCCAGGGCAGGTTTTAAAACTAACTGGAAATGAGCAAGTTGCCCCACCAATTGAGTTTTCAAGCAGCGAGACGTTTCATGAGGTAAAGCTTTCGGACACCTTGTACAGCGTGGCCCGTCAGTATGGTGTTACGATCAAAGACCTGATGGAGTGCAACAATAAGAAAGATTTCTCCGTCTCTTTGGGTGAGCGATTGAAGATTCCTTCGAAGTAGACCAATTTTCGTCATTTTGGCTGAAATCCTTACGTGTTCCCTTAATATCGGGCTCAATGTTCCATTTTTGGGGAATAATGATAATTTTACCGACATTGACTTGTCGCGTATACACCAAATAACTGCTGCTGGGGATGCTTACTGAGGCTACAAAGACCATCGATCTGGTAATGTTGGTCGATGATAACGAGACTGATAACTTTATCAGTAAGCGTATCATCGAGATAACGAAATTTGCCAAGAGGGTGGAAGTGAAAAATTCCGGTAAAAGCGCCCTCGACTATCTTAAAGAAAACCAGTCGTCGGCAGAAGACTTACCAAACATTATCTTCCTCGACATCAACATGCCTATCGTCGATGGATTCGTTTTCCTGTATGAATTCGAAAAGTTTAATGACATAGTTCGCAGCAAATGCAAGGTCATTATCCTGTCGAGTTCCGACAACAAGCGCGATATCGATAAGATCGTCAATAACAATCACGTTATCAAGTTCATCACCAAGCCGCTAACTGAAGTAGCTCTCGATGAAATCAAACTGAACAACGTTTAAGGTTTATCTGAGTTTAGCTATTTTTGCGGTGATGTTTGGCCCTCGTTTTGCGCAGGCGCCAAGCTAAAATCGTTTAGTATGCATGCTCGTTTCTATCTCCTGGTCGTTGTTGCTTTAATCGTAGCCAATACTGCCACAGCGCAGATCATCCGCGTCGATTCTCTTTCGAATTGGCGGAAATCATTCAAAGCCGGTTTAAACCTCAATCAAGCGTCTTTTTCAGGCAACTGGAAAGCGGGTGGTGTAAACTCGTTTGGCTTCAACACACTCCTGAATTTCAAAGCCAACTATAAGAATGGCGCAAATTCATGGGATAATGAGATCGACCTGCTGTATGGTATGGTCAACAATGCCGGCCAGGGCTATAGAAAGACCGTGGACCGCGTGTTTCTTGACACCAAGTATGGCCGTGCGCTGAACAAGAACTGGGACTTTGCCGCTTCGCTCAACTTTCTCTCCCAGTTTGCAAAGGGCTATAGCTATGCAAAAGATTCCATCGGCGTAGAACGCGCTACACTGATATCCGATTCATTCGCCCCGGCGTTCATCACGGCAGCGCTGGGTTTTGAATATCACCCTGTTGAATATTTCAAAGTACGCTTGTCGCCATTGGCACCCCGTGTTACACTCGTAAGAGATGCTGCCCGGTTCGTGACTGCCGATAACCCCACTCCTTATGGAGTTGATCCGGGCAAGTCGGCCCGGTTCGAATGGCTATCGGCACAAATACTTGCCGAATTCAATAAAGACATCATGAAGAACGTGAACCTGAAGTGGAGATACCTCATGTTCATCAACTATGAAACGCTCGAAGCAAGGACCATCGACCACCGTCTTGACCTGAACGTGACTGCGAAAGTAAACCAGTTCATCAACGTAAGCGTGGGCGGTATCCTGTTGTACGACTACGACCAGGATCCGGGTGCACAGTGGAGCCAGTTATTTTCACTGGGTGTCCTCTATACCATCCAGAACTACGAGGACAAGAAATAACTGTGACGATCAGGGAGCTTACCGAGGCCGATATTCCTGTGCTGCGCGACATCGCCATCAAGATCTTTCGCGATACGTTCACTCATTCAAACACTCCTGAAAACCTCGAGGCTTTCCTGAAGCGCGACTATAACACGGAGAGTTTCAAAAAAGAATTCGGTGAGCCGGGATCGAGGTATTTCTTCATCTCCGACGGCGACAGGATTGCCGGCTACCTTCGGCTACGCAAGAACCCTGAAGTCGATCACATTCTTGGAAAGAACACGATAGAGATCCATCGCATTTATGTAGACCCGGAATACCACGGAAAAAAAGTTGGAGACCAGCTGATGCAGTTCTCGATCGACATTGCCAACCAGGACAAACACGACTGGATCTGGCTTGGCGTCTGGGAACACAACCCCAGGGCAATTAAATTTTACACGAAGTGGGGCTTCGAAAGATTTTCGGAACACGATTTTTTTATGGGAGACGAAAAGCAGACAGACTTCCTGCTTCGAAAAAAGCTTTAATGGTCAAAGCTTCAACGACTGGATGTTGATCGTAATGATCCCTGTGTTATTGTCAACTTCCGTTGGAAAGTGTAACAGGTCTTTTGTTGACGGACCTCCTTTTACCACACCTTCAAGATCATAAACCGAACGACACTGCGGGCAACCTATTTGTTCGGGCGTTACTTTCAATACAGCTTCATCGTGGGTACAACGCAGAAATAATGCGTCGTACATGAGTGCGGATTTTTTTATAACGAGGATGTCGTAGGCAGCCTGGCCGTCGCGGGCAATTGCAAGATTGGTGCTTTCGAAGTTGCTAACCGGAAAGGGGATCGTATTCCCGGATATCTTAAGAGAGTACACCGGGAGAGATGGATTACATCCGCATAAAAAAATGCAAACCGCCGCGCTAAGCCTTCCCCACATGATTCATCAAATACTTCTTGGGCGTTACCCCGTATTTTTTTCGGAACGCTGCAATGTAGTGACTCGGATTAGTATAGCCAATCTGGTATGCTACTTCGTTCACCTGGTAACGTCCTTTATCTAAAAGAGCCCGCGAATGATCGAGCTTGTGATCTAACAAATAACCGTACACCGTATTTCCGTAAATCTCTTTGAACCCGACTTTCAACTGGTACTCATTCAGACCCGCGAAACGCGCCAGCTCTTTTAAACTTGGCGGTGATTCAAGATTCTTCAACAGGTGCTCCTTGGCGTGTTTGATCTTCCGAACCGTCTCCTGGTCGTTGAGGAACGGGCAGCTTTCGGTATTTGGGCGTTTCGTTGAGAAGTACAGGCTTAAAAGTTCGAGTGTTTTCGCCTTGTAATAAAGTTGTTCGGAGGTCTGACTGATCTGAACCGTAAACAACTGGTTCAACACCACGTACAGGTGCGCGGGAATGTCGCGCTCATCGTAGAATGTACGGTTCACATTCTCCGGTTTCAGGAACGGGAGCGCATCGTGTACAAATAACTGGTGCAAGCCTTCGAGCGAAATGCTCAGGATGATCATCCTGGTCTTCGGGGCGAGCTTAAGGGTAAAAGGCAGTTCCTTTTCGGGATTATAGAAGAAGTAATTTTTCTGCTGCTGGATCTCGCGACTGTAGTGCGGGCCGAACTCGAACGACGCACTTCCTTCAACACAAAAATAAAAGTAGATCCTGGACTTCAGTACCTCCGTAGGCCAGCTGTCGCCCGTATCGTTGGGATTATCGACCGCTACGAGCGACATGTTGTCCTCTTCGAAGAGCGGACGAATTTCGCTTTTAAGGGTATTTTCAGAAAACTCTGCGGTAGGTGTTTCCGTATTCATGAGGCAAAAATAACGCTGCTTATCATCCCAAACGTGTCAATTAAGCCATTTTGTTCCAAAAATACCACTTTTTTGAATTTGGTCAGACTCGGGTTATCGATGGGTATTAATTATACAAACTCAGGCATTTTTTATTTAGAACGATTCTAATCTTTGTGTCACGTGAAGACCCTGGCATTTAGTCTTTTTCTTTTAGGCGCTTCGAGCGCAACGCTGGCGCAGAACCAGGCGGGTGATACACTCGCAACCCTGAACCTTGATGAGGTGGTTGTGACGGGTCAGTACGAGCCCCAATCTGTCGAGAAATCAGTTTTCAAAGTACGCACGATCCCTATGGAGCAGATCCAGGCACGTGGGGCGGTACGGCTCCAGGATGTACTGAACACCCAGTTGAACATTCGGTTCTCACAAGATCTTGCGCTGGGAACTTCCACCATGACCATCCAGGGGTTGTCGGGCCAGAACATCAAGTTGCTGATCGACGGCATTCCACAGGTCGGTCGTCAGAGCACCGACAATTCATTTAACATCAACCAGGTTAACGTTAATTCGATCGAGCGCATCGAGATCATCGAGGGACCGATGTCGGTCATTTATGGCGCGGATGCCCTGGCGGGTGTGATCAATATCATTACAAAGAAAAGCCCGGATGGTAAGCTGGATCTTACGGCGCGCGTACACGAAGAAAGCGTTGGAAAAGAGTATGGCTTCGAACGTGGCATCCACAATGAAAACGTTGGTGCTGCCTTTGCAATAAAAGGTTTCAACATGAGAGCCGACCTTAGCCGCAATTACTTCGGTGGTTTTAAGGGCGACTCTACCGGCCGCGAAGAAACGTGGCACCCCAAGACTCAATACCTGGGAAATGCAATGGTAGGCTACACGAACGACAAGTCAAGGTTGTACTATCGCGCCGACTATCTCAATGAAGACATCTTCAATCCTGGCAACTATGGACAAGGTGGCGCAGCGCCGGGCTTCGCATTAGACCAGAATTATATCAGCAAGCGACTGATGCACCAGTTGCAGGGGGCACACCAGTTTTCAGACAGGTTTTCATTTAACGGCGCACTTGCGTA
>DASRSO010000135.1:0-100326 GCA_035656375.1 Cyclobacteriaceae bacterium
ATCATTATCGTAACCGAATGGGATGGCCGCAGCGCTGAAGAAGTAGAGCGCTTCGTGACGACCCCAGTAGAAGTGGCGATGAGCCCCGTCCAGAGAAAAACGAATGTCCGATCAATCACCATGTTCGGCCTTTCTGTCATTAAAATAATTTTCGAAGACGACGTCGAAGATTTCATGGCACGCCAGCAGGTTAACAACCAACTGAGACTCGTGCAGTTTCCCGATGGTGTCGAACCGGAAGTACAACCGCCTTATGGTCCTACGGGCGAGATCTTCCGCTACGTTCTTCGAAGTAAGAAGCGCGACACGCGCGACCTGCTCACGATACAGAACTGGATCATCGACCGGCAACTTCGCGCAGTGCCCGGCATTGCCGATGTGGTAGCGTTTGGTGGCCAATCGAAAATATATGAGATCAGCGTTGAGCCTTCGAAGCTTCAGAACTTCGAGCTTACACCTTTGCAAGTCTACGAAGCTGTCGCAAAAAGCAACCTGAACGTGGGCGGCGATGTCATCGAAAAGAACGGACAAGCATACGTCGTTCGGGGAATAGGACTACTGAATTCGATATCCGACATCGAAAATATTATCGTCGACAACTACAATGGCAACCCGGTACTCGTCCGAAACGTGGCAGTTGTGCGCGAGAGCAGCGCCCCGCGGGTAGGTCAGGTAGGTATGAACGAGCAGGACGACGTGGTGGAAGGAATCGTGGTTCAGCGCAAAGGAGAGAATCCAAGCCAGGTGCTGGAACGGTTGAAAGAAAAGATCGATGAGCTTCATAATGGAATTCTACCTGCTGATGTCAGGATGGAGACGTTCTACGATCGCGACAATCTGATCAGCTATTGCACGAAGACCGTCACTCATAACTTACTGGAAGGGATTATCCTCGTCACCGTGGTCGTACTGATCTTCATGGCCGACTGGAGAACGACAGTCATCGTATCGATCATCATTCCACTCGCATTGTTGTTTGCGTTCATGTGTTTGAAGTTGAAAGGCATGAGTGCAAACCTGCTGTCGTTGGGCGCGGTAGACTTCGGTATCATCATCGACGGGGCGGTGGTAATGGTCGAAGGATTATTCGTGAGCCTGGATCACATGGCACAGAAAAACGGGATGGCGAAGTTCAACAAGCTCGCGAAACTTGGTTTGATCCGCGAAACCGGGGTGCAGATGGGAAAAGCAGTGTTCTTTTCGAAGCTGATCATCATCACTGCTTTGTTGCCGATCTTCTCGTTTCAGAAAGTCGAGGGTAAGATGTTCTCTCCCCTCGCCTACACGTTGGGCTTCGCCTTGTTGGGTGCGCTGTTGCTTACGCTTACATTGGTTCCGGTAATGTGTTCACTGCTGTTGCGCAAGAATGTATCCGAGAAACACAATTCTTTTGTTGAATTCATAAACAGGATCGTATCGAAAGGATTTGCGTTTTCATTCGCACGAAAGAAACTGAGTGTTGTCGTGGCGGTCTGTATCCTTGCAGCCACGCTGATCTCAACCAGGTGGTTGGGAACCGAATTTCTCCCACAACTAAATGAGGGCGCGCTTTGGGTGGAAGCCAAGCTTCCAATGAGCAGCTCTCTCAAAGAAACGGTTAAAACCGTAAGCACACTTCGTGGGGAACTGATGACCTTCCCCGAAGTGAACGGCGTGCTGTCGCAAACCGGCCGCTCCAACGACGGAACTGATCCGAGTGGCTTCTACTACGTACAGATGCAGGTTAACCTGAAGCCGAAAGATGAATGGACACGTCGCCTTACGCTCGACGAGCTCGTGGGCGAAATGGACACACGACTTCGAAACTACCAGGGAATTGTGTACAACTATTCCCAACCTATCATCGACAACGTTGCCGAAGCTGTTGCAGGCATCAACGCATCCAACGCTGTAAAGATATTTGGCGACGATCTGAATACACTCGACAAGCTTGCAAACGAGGTGCTCGAAAATATTCAGAACGTTCCGGGTATTAAAGATGCCGGTATTCTCCGCAACATGGGTCAACCCGAGATCAGCGTTACACTCGATGAAGAGAAGATGGCGATCTACGGCATCACCAAGATGGACGCACAGGCCGTGATCGAGATGGCCATCGGCGGCAAAACAGCTACTGTCAAGTATGAGAATGAAAGAAAGTTCGACGTACGTGTTCGCTATCAGCAGGAATATCGTAAAGACGAAAATGATATCGGTAACCTCATGGTTCCTACGATGCGCGGCGATAAAATTCCTCTCCGTGAGATCGGCACGATAAACAAACTCACAGGACCCGCATTCATCTACCGCGACAATACCAAACGATTCATCGGCGTGAAGTTCTCCGTTCGCGAACGCGACCTCGGAAGCACCATCGCCGAAGCACAGGCAAAGGTTAACGCGTCGGTTGACTTCCCGCAAGGTTACCGTATCGGCTGGACAGGAGAGTTCGAAAACCAGGTACGTGCCACAAGCCGGCTCGCACAGGTCGTACCGATTTGTATCGTCGGCATCTTCATTCTCCTCTTCATCCTGTTAGGGAATGTGAAAGACTCAGGCCTTGTATTGATCAACGTACCATTTGCTATCGCCGGCGGCATTGTAGCTCTGCACCTGACGGGCATCAACTTCGGGATCTCCGCGGGCGTTGGATTTATCGCACTGTTCGGGATCTGTGTTCAGAATGGCGTAATCCTTATCCTTGAGTTCAACAAGAATCTCAGGCTAAAGCAATCGCTGACAGATTCAATATTTAAGGCCGTGCATGTAAGAACCCGCCCGGTGGTTATGACGGCATTGATGGCAGCCATTGGATTGATCCCCGCCGCAGTGTCGTCGGGTATTGGAAGTGAATCACAAAAACCGTTAGCGGTAGTGATCATCGGGGGACTCATCACGGCGACTGTGTTCACCCTGCTGGTCTTCCCCGTGATCTACTACCTGTTCTATAGAAGAGCGTATGCTAGCGGAGTCTGACCTGCAAACTGCCGACAGAAAGATTTTCACTCATGACTTCAATTCGATACGTACCGGCTGCCAACTTGCGCTTCGGCAGGTAAGTCATTTCGGCCTGCTTATAGGTTTTAGCTGCGCCACCGTTTGATGAGCTGGCGAGACTATTGTCGGGTTCAACTATACGAACAGCTAACGTTCCGTTTTCCGGTGCAGTACTGATCGGCTTGCCCGCCGGATCGAATATTTGAAACTGAACCTCCTTGAGATCAGAAGGTATCATCACCGTCGCCTTCAGTTTTTTGGTGCGACTGGCTTTCACAACAAGTTTGTCCTTCTTGCCACGCGTCGCTTCAACTAACACCTTATCGTAATAAGCATTGTGTGCCATCGCCAGTTCCTTCTTCAGGTTGTCGATCTGGCCACGAAGCAACTCAGCCTCCTGGCTTGCAAGCAGTCGTTCATTCTGAAGTTGAGCGATCTCCTGGTTCAACGATGCAAGTTTTGTCTCCATCTCACGGTTCGCAGCAGCAAGCTGGTTGTATGTCTTCCTGTTTGCTGCAAGTTGGCGCTGCAATTGTTGAATAGAATTTTCTTTGAGGCTGGCGAGATTACTTGCCTCTTCGAGCTGGCGCTGAAGTTTCTCATTCTGACCAACAAGGTCATCCATCTGGCTCTCGTTTATCGCGAGATTTTTCTCAACGCGAAGCTTCTCTGAAAGCAACTGCTCGTTGCGCAGTTTTTCCTGATCTAATTGAGAATTCAACTGGCTGTTTACTCTTGCATTCCAACCGCCCCAGGCGATCGCACCGAGGAACAATACGATAGCAACTCCCGCTGCGATCTTCATTGATTTGTTTGTCTGATCCATAGCTTTTTTATGCTAATGGACACAAGCGGCTTTAAGGACCGATGAATGGGAAATTAAAAATGAATTAACGGGCCACAGACCCAGCCACCGGCAGCGAAACCTTGATTTCAGTGCCAATACCCATGTTATTGATAGAGATGTCGCCCCCGAGCGTTGTTATGATACGCCAAACCAGCGACAATCCGATACCCGTACCGCGGATCTTGCCCACGTTGCTGCCACGAAAGAACGGCTGAAAAATATGGGGAAGGTCGGCTGGCGGTATCCCGATACCTCGATCAGCGAAGACAACACTCAGGCCACTCTCGTCCGAATGAAGAGTTACGTTTACCTTTTGATCACGTGAATACTTGCAGCCATTCTCCATCAAGTTCAGAAAGGCGCCCTTCAACAATTGTTCATCGGCACGTACGCGAAGCTTTGTGTCGTCGTCGGATTCAATTTGCAGTGAAACGTTTACACTAAAGTCGGGCGACGATTGCTGAAGCTCCGTCTTTGCTTCCCAAAGGATCTCGTCGACCCGGTGTACACCAAATTTCGTCTCAATTCCGTCGATACTGGCCTGGGCAAGCAACAACAACCGATTCGAAACGACTTTCAGATTTGTAATATCTTCCCTAAGTGATCGCAGCGCATTCTCATAGTCGTCGATCTCTCTCCTCTGCATGAGACATACATCAATTTGAACAAGCACTGCAGCGATCGGGTTACGGATCTCGTGCGATGCGTTGGCGATAAATTGCTTCTGTGTATTGAACGCCGCTTCTATTCTCGTCAACATCCCGTTGAACGTGTCAGCAAGTTTCCATATCTCATCTTTGGTCTTACCCTGAGCGACACGCAGGTGAAGATTATTTCCCGAAATGTGATCCACCTCCTTGATCACATTCGAGATTGGCTGCAGCGCCTTTCCCACAAAAAATGCTCCCGAGAAAAGAATAATAATGATACTGGACGCAAATACAACAATGAGGATAAGCTTCAGGTTTGTCATCTTCTTAAATCCATAGATGTCGGTGGCGGCCACAACCACAACAAACCGGTCGTACTTATCGGCATACAGGAAACCAAGTCCTTCGTACGACCCTTGCTGGAATTTTACCGATCCATCCAGCCTGACGTTGTTCAGAAACGTGGTGTCGATACGGATCTCACGTTCATCATCGGAGGTGTACAGGATACTGTCTTTAAAGTCGTAGATCGTTATCTTTTCATTCGACAAACTGATCGGGTTGTTCTCTTCGATCCGTTTCAGAACGTTCTCATCTACTTCATCAACTTCGATAAGCAACCGTGCAGTGATACGTCCTTTGTTTTGAAGTCGTTGGTAAAAGTCGTCCTCCCTGTAATCGGCCGAAAAGAAATAGATCGCGACAGACGACACAAGAAGTATCAATGCAACGATCGAGGCGAACAAGATGATCAGGCGGGTACGGATGTTCATGGCTCTACACTCATCATATAGCCAAGGCCAACCCGTGTGTGGATGAGCTTTTGTTCAAAATCCTTGTCCACCTTCCGGCGCAGGAGATTTATATAAACTTCAACGATGTTTGTCCCTGTGTCGAATGTCAGCTCCCAAACATTCTCTGCTATCTCCGGCCTCGATAACACGCGCCCTTCGTTGCGCATCAGGAATTCGAGCAACTCAAATTCCTTCGCGGTGAGATGGATCTTCTTGCCGCTTCGCTCTGCGATCTTCCGGTACAGGTCCAGCTTCAGGTCCCCTACCCGCAGACTTCCTTTCGTACTATTGCCCGAAGCAAGCGTGCGACGCTTCGTCAGAGCTTTGATCCGCATCAGGAGCTCTTCAAACTCAAATGGCTTAACGAGATAATCATCCGCTCCCGCATCGAAGCCTCTCGCTTTATCGGAAGTTGTTCCAAGGGCGGTTAGCATCAGTATTGGAATATGTGGCTTTCGTTCTTTTATTTTTGAACACAGATCGATACCGTTAATGAGTGGTATCACCACATCGAGCAGGATTACATCGTAATCTTTTTGTGTCACAAAATTATCGGCAAGAAAACCGTCGTATGCCAGGTCAACAGCATGACCATGCTGCTCCAGCCCGCTCTTAATGAGGGTTGCGAACTTAACTTCGTCTTCAATTACAAGAACAGTCATTGGTGCGAAACGGTCCTTAAAAGAACGATTATCGCATTACATGGATAAGCGATTCGGTTTATAAAGGAATTAGAACTTCCTTATGATGATGTCTAAAGTCGCGGATCAGGTGCGGGTCCTGGTGAAAACGCCTCAAATTTCTTTTCGTCAGTCGATATATCGGCGACTCCATCGAGCGGCTAAAGTAGTAGAACGTAGTTCCCGCGGTTTTGAAAATACCGGGCTGAGAATAAATGACAATGTCACCAGAGGATTCGACTTTATAGAAACCGGTTTTGTCGCCACGGTAAAAGGAATTGCCGGCCTGTACGCCTGGTGTATCTGCGGGACGAAGGAATGTCCAGTGCCCATCGCTGTTCAAAGCGAGCTCCCCTTTGAGATTTATAAAAGCGTAGGCGGCCTGTCCATGCACGGCGGGTGCACAGAGCAGGCCAACCACCACAATGCTAGTCCCCGCAATATCCTTCCAGCGCTTCACAATACGATGTTAGCACCTTGCCTTCAAGGCGAGATTAATGCCAGATTAAAACGAGGTTAATGTATGGCGGAATTCCACCCGGCGAAGCTTGAACTCAGTTTTAAAAGCGCGCAGGGAAAGCTTGATTACAGGATCTTTGCCGAACTGGTGAAGTCAAACCTTAAGTAAATCGATCGGCAGATTTCTATATCTCACTCCCGTTGCAGCAAAAATTGCATTACCCAATGCCGGCGCGACAGGCGGAAGACCCGGTTCCCCTACTCCACCCGGCGCTTCATCATTCTCCATAATATAAACTTCAACTTTCGGCATCTCATGCATGCGCAGCACCTGGTAGTTGTTGAAGTTCGACTGCCCGCAAACGCCCTTCTTTATTGTGATCCCACCCTTGATCGCCGCCGAAAGTCCCATCACGATGTTACCTTCTGTCTGGGCCTTCACCGTATCGGGACTTACATACATGCCGCAGTCGATCACCGAAACGACTTTATCGATCTTCACACCTTCGTTTGTTCTTGAAACTGTAATACAACAACCCACGATCGATCCGAACGCCTTAAAGATCGCTACACCTTTGCCTGTCCCGGCAGGCGACTTCGCATAGTAACCCGATTTCTCCGCAAGTGTCATCAGCACTTTAATAAACCGTTGATTTTCAAACAACTCAAGCCGAAGAGTAAGCGGATCGACACCAGCGAGGTGTGCAAGCTCGTCGATAAAACATTCCTGTCCCCAGCCAAGATTCGACGCATTCACAGAACGCCACCACATGATCGGTATCTCGGTCTTAATGTTCGAGAAACTTATTTTCTGTGTGTTGAACTGGTAACTGTTTTCTTCCAACGCCTCGCCCATCCATGGATCGGGTTCGTTCTCACCAAGTCCTTTGAAAACCTGCCGAAGGATCGACTCGCCAACAATGTGATGATGGAACCCCGTTACTTTTCCTTCCTCAACAAATCCTTGCATGTGACTGATCATCCCGGTGCGATAAGGACCCTGGGTGATGTCGTCTTCGCGCGTCCATATCACCTTTACCGGTTTCTTTATTTTGTTTGACAGAAAACATGCCTCCTTCACGAAATCGATATAAGCCTTTCGGCCATACGATCCGCCCATGAGCACCGGGTAGATCTTGATGTTCTCTGCCGGGATACCAAGATAATTTGCAACGTCGGGCAATGTTTCACCGGGACCTTGTATGGGCGCCCAGATCTCGACGGTACCATCTTCTTTCACATGCGCAGTTGTGTTCTCGGGCTCGATTGGTGCATGCGAGAGGAACGGAGTTTCATAAGTGAGGTCGAGCTTCTTTTGTGCAGCTTCAAATTTTCTTTTGAAGTCTCCTTTCTCCAGATGATTGACGCCTTCTTTACTCACCGCGTCGTAACATTCCCGGAAATATCCGTCTGTGTCGATCTTCTCTTCGGGGCCGGATGTGTCCCAATTTATCTTCAAGGCCTTACGACCTTTATCTGCCGCCCACCAGTTGCTTGCGATCACCGCCACGGAATCGACATCGCGATGGATCATCTTTCTCTCACACTTCATCACCTGCAACACACCAGGGATCTGCAGCGCTGCACTGTCGTCGATGCTTACAAGTTTTCCATAGATCATCGGGGCATGCAGGATCGAAGCATACACCATGCCCGGCACATCTACATCGATCCCATACACGGCTTTGCCATTCGTTCGCGCGGGTATCTCTTTCCTTTTGATGTCTTTCCCGATTATCCTGAACTCCGTTTTCTTTTTCAACACTGGCTCAGCGGGCACTTCAAGCTTCGATGCCTCCTCCGCGAGCTCGCCGTACGTGAAACTCACATCGCTCCCGCGCTGAAATACTTTTGCGTCCCTTGCGTAGCAATCTGCCACCGAAACATTCCATCGTTTAGCTGCTGTCTTGATCAGCATCTCCTTCGTGGCCGCTCCAACCTTCCGCAAAGGCAACCAAAGATTTCGGATCGAAGAGCTTCCTCCCGAAGTCTGCGCCCCATACTTGCTCTTCCCATCGCTTTGAATGATCCTAACCATGTCGAGGGTTACTTCGAGCTCCTCGGCAATCATAGCAGGCACAGAATGGATCGTTCCCTGCCCCATATCGTTCCGGGGATTGACGATCGTGATGTTGTTACCTGCATCGATCAAAATGAAAGGGCTGATCTCGAATGTCCCCGCATTAGACAATCGATTCGAAATATTGTATGCCCTGGCACTCGAATCGATACCGATCACAAGTCCAACAGCGGCAACCGCCGACTTCTTAATAAAATCGCGACGTCCTTGCAGTGTTACATGGTTCGAGCTCATAATATTGTTTTTAGGATTATTTCTTGTCGGGATTTTCTGCAGCCATGTGAATGGCCTTCCGTATACGATCATATGTTCCGCAGCGACAAAGATTTCCCGTCATCGCCGTGTCAATGTCTTTATCAGTTGGCTTTTTAATTTTAGCCAACAATGCCACGGCCGACATGATCTGTCCCGACTGGCAATAGCCACACTGCGGCACCTGCAGTTCGACCCACGCCCTTTGAACTGCGTGAGCCCCTTTCTCGTCGATGCCTTCTATTGTTGTGATCTGTGCATTGGGTGGCAACGTCGATATACGCAACTGGCATGACCGAACCGGGTTGCCATTCATGTGGATCGTACATGCTCCGCAAGCAGCAACGCCACAACCGAATTTCGTTCCCTTCAAGCCGATGTAGTCCCTGATGATCCAGACAAGCGGCACGTCGGGTTCCGCCTCCACATGATACTTTTTGCGATTTACTGTAATGTCGTACGAAGCCATAGCTACCGATCTTTTTTATGGCAAATACGGAGCAGGCGCACGTGCGAACCAGATTCTGCACGCCGAAGAGTGACGGATTTATAAAACAGGATGCGAAAAGTCAGTCCTGGCGACCGGAAAACTGACGGCGCCAGGCCGAAGGGGTCATGCCCGTGTGCTTTTTAAAGGCAGCGTTGAAAACCGAAATGCTGTTGAACCCGGCATCGTGGGCGATAGCAGCAATCTTCAGGTTGCACGCAGGGTCTCTCAGCAATACCTGCGAACTCGCGATGCGAAGACTATTAATATAGTCCGGGAATGTATGGCCCGTGCGACGATTGATGGTTTCCGAAAGCAGGTTGGAAGTTACCTTCAGCATATCGGCAGCTTTCGGGAGGGTGATAGTTGGGTCGGTATATATTTGAGTCTTCCCGAGAAGCTGTTGCCAGGCCTCGAAACACGAAGTAATCTGTTGGTCGCTGTACGCCGAATTCTGGTACCGTTCTTTAGTGATAAAAATGTCGGGCTTCTTGAGGCCGAGGTAACTCAGGAAGTAAATAACCAATGAGAAGGAAACCGGCGCAGTGATGTAAGAGACTGCCCCCAGAACGAAGTTGGCGAAGTATCCCATCCACACGATCGTAATACCAAGTGTGAGACTGATGATCCAAAGTCGTTGAGTGGTGTTAATGGTTGTGAAGTTTTTATAGATAATGTAAACGCAGAACGGAAGGTATAACAGGCCAGACCACAGCGAGATTGTGTATCCATCGTATCGCATCCAGAACCTGGAGGTGATGGTGCCGCTAAGTGCTATCACAAGAAAAGGAAGGATAAAGTGAACTGAATGCTTCAACCAATCCCAACGAAACTGCGGATTGAAGAATGATTTGAGGTACAGGAGGAGCAGCGGGAAAATTGCCAGGTTGGCACCGAACCCGAAGTTCATAATTACGGTGGGCACCTCGTGGTTATCGGAAAAAAAGTAGACCAATGACTTCGAGATCCTGACGGCAAATACGAGGAGCAACACGGCGAGGAGAATGTTGGGGAGCGACCGCCGTTTCCGGATAGAAAACAGGTAAAATCCGAAAAATGCGCTTTGCAGGGCGCCGACCCCGCTGGTCAGGAGTAGAAGTTCAAAAGGTATCCTCATCATGGCTATCTCCGCAAACGTGTGTAAAGGTAAGGCTGTTGCGGTGGCACGTTTCCTTAACAAAAGGAAATAATTTAGGTCAATTTCGAGGTCGCATGTAAGATTTATGTAATTTTGGAGCCACCTCTTCAGTATTTTCACATTCAAAGCCAGTATTTCCCGGTAGTCGTTCCGTGCCGGAAAGGGAGTGTTTTTTACCTGAGAGGGGTAAGGAACGGTAACTGCTAACGGCCCTTAAAATGACGTACCCCCCGATCTCGTTCGCGAGATTACTCCTGGCACTATGTCTGTGCCTGACCTCTTTTGTTGCCCTCAGTCAAACCACGAGTTGGCGCGGAACTACCAGCGCTGCCTGGGCTAATTCAAATAACTGGACCAATGGCGTGCCTACTTCAACCGTTGATGCGGTCGTCGGGGATGCAAGTTTTACAGGAACATTTCAGCCTTCGGTAACAGCAACAGCAAACTGCCGGGCACTTACCATCGGGGGTGGCTCGAGGATGATACAACTGACGGTAAATGCCTTGCTGAATGTGTTTGGCAACCTCAACGTTACAACTCTCGGTACACTGCGACATACGGGCAATTCGGTAAGCATAAGAGGCAACTGGTCGTTGACGGGAACATACACGCCGACAGTTAACACAGCAACAGTAGTATTTTCGGGAACAACGCAGGCGATCAACAACGCGACAACTTTCAGGCGAGTGACCATCAATTCGGGAAGTACGACAGCACTCGGCGCAAACATTTCGATCACGAATGCTTTTGTTGTAAGTGGGATCTTCGACCCGTCAAACTCAACCAATCTTGTAACGCTCACCGGGTCGACGTTTACAGTGAATGCGCTGGGACGAGTAAGAGTTCATGCGGGTTTGTTTTCAGGAAATTATTCGATCAACCCGACTACACTGAATGCAACGAGTATAGTCGAGTATGCTTCGGCATCGATAGGGCAAACTATCGCTACGCTTAATTATGGAACCTTGACGATCACAGGCGGGTCGGTAAAGACACTCGCGGCCAATACTACTATGCAGTCGGCTAGCAATGGGGCGGGTAATGTAAATGTGAATGCGGGAACACTGAACCTGGGCACGTTCACACTGAACAGGAACGCAGGTGGCGGTGGAACGTTCGTAGTATCGAATGGCGCTCAACTGACGATTGGGGGAAGCAATGCGTTCCCCGCCAATTACAACACAACAACACTTGGAGCAACGAGTACGGTGGTCTACGGAGGTGCTAATCAAACGGTAACAAGTAAAACATACGGTCACCTGGTACTTACGGGAAGTGTGGGAAGTGTAGTGAAAACTTTTCCCGCGGGTGCGATCACGATTGCCGGCAACCTGACGAGTACGGTTGGCACGGCGACTGCGGTTGGGTTCACGGCAGGTGGCGCGCTCACGATTGGGGGGAATGTTTCCATCGGGGCATCAACTACGTTTAATGGCGGGGCGTCGACTCACATACTCACAGGCAACTGGGCGAATGCGGGAACCTTCAATGGCAATACAGGTACTATTCGCATCAACGGTGCGACACGTGTGATCAGTGGCGGCGGTGTTCAGAACTTCAATAACCTTACACTTGCGGGAAGTGGAATTACATGTTCATCGACCAATGTTACGTTGACAGGAAACCTGTCGACAACCGGTGGAGGAACGTTTACGCATAATGCAGGTGGCACGATAACTTTTACGGGGGCGACCAAAACGATTACGGGCACTGGTCACAGTTTGCAGAATGTTGTGATATCGGGAAGTGTATCGACAACTGCGTCGTTCCCGATCGGGGGAAATATTACAACGAACGGTACATTTAACGCGACAGCGGGAACGATCACTTTCAGTGCAGCATCGGCGGTGATTGGCGGAACGGGAACGACAACATTTTTTGGTGTGGTGGCGTCGGGGGCGTTGAGTGCGGCGATAAACTTCTCGATGCGTTCTGCTCTTTCGGGGCCGGGTAAACTAACGGCGACCGCGGGAACGATCACCTTCATAGGAAACACGACCGTTACGGGTGCGCATGATCTGTTCAACGCAACATTAAATGGAACGCGTCTGCAACTTGGAGCGAACAGCACGTTGAGTATTGCAGGAACGTTTACTGTCTCTTCGGGTACATTTAACACGGCGGCAACGACTCCAAACACATTTATCTATAATGGGCCGGGCAACCAGAATATTGTTGCAACTACTTACAACAACCTGATCCTGGCAAACGGCGGAACCAAGACGGCGCTCGGCAACACAACCACCCAGTCGAGCCTGACCATCAATCCGGGTGTTACGTTCAATGCCGCTTCATCTACACAAACTATAAGTGGAAGCTGGGTGAACAATGGAACGTTCACGCCGGCCACCAGTACTGTAACTTTCAATGGAGCAACAAATGGTGCCCTTACTGGTGCTACTACTTTTAACAACATCACGATGAATAAAAGTACGGCTGCCACAAACGTTACTTTGAACAATAATGTTACCACCAATAACATCACCATGACGAATGGCCGGATGTTGACGGGTTCGAACGCGATCACGATCACGGGAACAAGAACGGGTAACGCGGTTATCCTGGGTACAATCACGCGCACACATGCGTTCGCAGCGAATACTTCTTATGCATTCGAAAGCAATCAAAACACGATCAACTTTACGAACATCACTGGCGGATCTGTTACATCGGTCACTGTAAACGTAACGTCTGCACCGGTGGGGGATTTTCCGAACAATTCGATCACACGTACTTATAATGTCAGTGTAACGAAAACAGGATCCTATCTCGCAACACTGCGTCTGCACTACGATGACACGGAGCTCAACGGTAACGTAGAAGCAAACCTGGGCATGTGGAGAAACATAGCGGGTGTATGGACCGGCCTTGGAAGGTCATCGAACGATGCGGTCAACAACTGGGTGCAGCTCACAACACAGGCCGACATCACCAACCGCTGGACGCTATTCGATGGCAGCTTATCAAATATCTGGAAAGGCACAACAAGTACTGCATGGGCAACTGCCAGCAACTGGAAATCCGGCGTTGTTCCTGCAGCGAATGATAACGTGTTCATTGGCACGGAGACATTTACAAATCAGCCAAGTATCACAACTGCTATCACGGCCAGGTCGATCGTGTTCGGGAGCGCCAAAGCCGTGAATCTCACGATCGGCGGAGCGAGCGGTGCGTTGGTTGTGAATGGTAACGTAACTGGCGACTGGACCGCAGATCAGTCGCACGTGATAAACCTCGGCGCACGAACGCTCACGGTAGGCGGCGATCTGACATTAAGCAACGGCGGCGCGGGACGAAGCATGCAGCTCAACCTGTCGACAGGTGTATGCTCTGTAACGGGAAGTGTGAATCAATCCGGTGCAGGTGCCATAGTTTTTTCAGGCAATGGAATCCTCAACATTGGAACAGATTTCAACTATTCGGCAGGTACGTTTACTGCAGGCACCGGAACGGTAATGTACAATGGCGGTGCAGACCAGGTAATTGCCAGCGGGTTGACATACAACAACCTTACGTTTATAAAAGCGTCAGGAAATGCAAATCTTTCGGGGGCATCGACTGTCAATGGAAATCTTACACTCACAGGTTCCGGTTCAGTGAATCTTAATGCCGACCTGAACGTGACAGGAAATGTTACGATCAACCTGGGTACAACGCTGAATGCGAATGGCGACAACTTACAGGTATCGGGCAGCTGGACCCGCATGGGAACTTTTAACGCGGTCGGCGGACGTGTTGTTTTCAGAGGGGCCGGCAATCAAACGATCACGCAGACTACATTCAACGATCTTATCATAAACAAGACTGGAGGTGTGGTTACACCAGGCAACGACCTCACGGTTATTGGCGACCTGACTGTTAACTCAGGCACACTCGACCTGGGCACGTTCTCTGCCAATCGCAGTGTATCGGGAGGAACATTATCGGTAAATGACGGAGCAACGTTGCGCGTAGCCGGCCCTTCGAATTTTCCAACCAACTTCGACAACCGTACGCTGGGTGCCAACAGCACTGTGATCTACAACGGATCAATGGCTCAAACTATTCAGCCTCTCACGTACGGACACCTTGTGCTATCGAATGGCGGAGCGACCGCGAAGACACTGGCAGACGATATCCAGGTTAATGGCGACCTTACGATCAGTTCGGGGTCGACTCTCGATGCGGGCGGTCACGCGTTGTCGTTGCAGGGTAGCTGGAACAACAACGGAGCTTTTACATCTTCGAATGGATCAGTTGAGCTTTCCGGCTCTGCAAAATCGATCTCAGGATCGACGACATTCAATGCGTTATCTATCCCCGGAAGTTATACAGCGTCGCCCGGCACGGCGATCACCGTGAATGGTCCCGCTGATCTCAATGGAACGCTGAATGCAGGTACAGGTGCGGTTACCCTCTCTGGCGATGTTAGCATTGATGGTGCCTTTACGAGTGACGGCCTGGTTACGTTTACCGGAAATCAATCTCAGACGATACAACTGAACGGTACGTTCACTTCGCCTTCACTGTTGAACACGATGGTGTTCAATGGATCGGTTGCACCAGTGTTCACCTCGGTTTCAGCTCCGACATTTACGAATGTTATCGTGAACAACTCTGGTGGTCTTACGGCAAGTCAGCCGTGGACTGTTCTTGGGAACTTTGTTGTAAACCCATCTGGCCGGTGGGATGGATCGAACATGGACCACATCTTCAGGGGTGTATTCACCAACACAGGTGTGGTTGTTGGTAGCGGGAAGTTCACGATAACGCCGGGGGCACCGCTTGTGAGCACACCGAGCACGATCGCCTTGGGCTCCGGTTCAAGTTTCCAGAATTCGGGAACGACAGAATTCGGTGGAGCACTGCTGCTCACCATTACAGGAACTCCTTCGTCGTTCAACAATGTAATTGTAAGCAACGCCAACGCGGGTGGTGTTACGTTCTCCGGAAATCTGAATGTTGACGGGGACCTTACCATCAACCCGAACGCTACGTTCCATGCTGGCAGCGGTTTAACACACTCGGTCAAGAACAACATAAGCGTCGACGGGACACTTAATGGCGGCACTTCGCTGTTTGCGGTGGGAACAACAGGCCCGGCACAGATTGGTGGAAGTGGTAACATTAACTTCTACGACCTGGCGCTTAACGGCGTGGTTGCTGCGACCTCGAACTTCGAAGTAAGGCGAAACCTGATCAACAACGCGACGTTCGTCCCCGGCGATGCGCTTGTCAGCTTCACGGGTTCTGCTGCAGGTGCAATCGGTGGCTCGGCAGGAACGACATCATTGAGTAACATAGTTGTGAACAAACCTTCATCAACACTCTCGCTGAATGGAAATGTGAGCGACATAAAAACTCTTTCAGTTACAGGAGGTACGCTCGACCTGGGAGGATTTAATGTTGCAGAAAATACGGGCACAGGTGGTTCACTCAGTCTTGCGGCAAACACCACGCTGAAGATCGGCTCGACCAATACGCTGCCTGTGTTTACGATCGATTACGCGTTGGACGCAGCCAGCACGGTAGAGTACAACGGTGCTTCGCAAAACATTTCACCCATAACGTATGGGCACCTAGCGTTATCAAACACGGGCACGAAATCATTCAGCGCAAGTACACCAACAGAAGCGTCGAACCTGACAGTTAACGCTGCAGCAACACTTCCCAACCTGGCGACACTTAGGTTGAACGGAAACTATACGAACAACGCGAGTTTTAATATCGGCAGTACGAGCGTTATCGAATTCAATGGCAGCACGAGCCAGTCTATTTCCGGTTCTTCGGTGACGGACTTCGCAAACGTTACGATTGCAAATACCGCCGGCGTATCTGTTCAAAGTAATCAGAACCTGCGTGGAGTGATGACCCTTACATCGAATGCAATGATCGATGCCGACGGGCCCGCGAACACTGCAGTTCTTAGCGTGATGTCATCGGCCGATAGCCCCACACGCGATGGTGCAATTGCTGCGTTGCCTGCAGGAGCTTCTGTACAAGGCAATGTTACAGTTCAGCGTTACATGTCGATCGAAGGACCGGGCAATGGAAGGATCTATCGCTACATCTCGTCGCCGGTACAGAACGCGACGGTGGCCGATATGCAGAATGAGATTCCTGTTTCAGGTAACTTCACCGGCAGAAGTGTTTGTACAGGTTGTACAACTTCGGCATCGTTGTTCGACTACGATGAAACTGTGATCACCGGTGGTATCGATGGTGGTTACGTTGCATTCCCCGTTGCGACCAACACCGAAACATTTCAGCCGGGACGTGGCTACGCGATGTTTGTTCGGGCCAATCTTCTTACGACAACACTGTGGGATCTTCGTGGTCCTATCAACAGCGGGCCGATCAGTGTTCCCGTATCATTTACTTCTTCGGGAACTCTCGCCAACGACGGATGGAACCTTGCCGGTAACCCGTACCCTTCTACGATCGACTGGAATGCGACGTCGGGATGGACAAAGACCAATGTTAACTCGACGATCTACGTAACTGATAACGCTATTTCTTCTGGTCCCCAGTATTCAACATGGAACGGCGTTGTTGGGACGAACGGCGGATCGAGATACATCGCGGCGGGACAAGCTTTCTGGGTCAAGGCGGGATCGGCATCTCCCTCGCTTTCAATGAATGAAAGCGTAAAGGTCGCCGGCACACAAACAAATTTCTTCCGCGAAGGCGGTCCTGAGAATCTTATGCGAATCACATTGTCGCAGGCAGCAATCCGCGATGAGGCAGTGATCCATTTCAGGGAAGATGCGACCAGTGAATTCGATGCGCATGCCGATGCAATAAAATTGCCGAACGGCGGATTCGGGATCTCGACGCAACTGTCGGGCAAAGACAAGCTTGCCATCAACTCACTCGAACTCTCGTTCTGTGCAAAGTCTGTGAGCGTTGTGCTTGATAAAGTTGCAAAAGGAAGTTACAACCTGGCATTCGGTGAGCTCGATAGCTTTACAGGTTCCACAACGATTCAGCTTGTCGACAACTTCGCGCACACCACGATCGATCCACGCGTCAATAACACCTACACCTTCAGCGTCACCGACGATGCAGCAAGCCTTGCGGCTTCAAGATTCGTATTGAACTTCACACAACAGTCGGTTCCGATGGACTTCTCGGTTTCAGCAGCAACAATCTGCAAAGACATTAACGCACCGATCGTTCTTTCACAAACATCGAACCAGGTGAAGTACGATGTGACAGTAAACGATATAACTGTGTATTCCCAGCCGGGCAACGGCGGTTTGGTAAACATAGTGGTGGCAAGCGATCTCCTAGTGACCGGGGAAAACCCTGTTAAGGTAACGGCAACCCCAATCAATACTTGCGGTATTCTAACTCAGAAGACAACGACACTGTTTATTGAGTATGCAGCCCAACCGACAGTAAACGCACCGACTGTAATCTGCCAGCAGGGGGTAACGACGTTAAGCGCCACCGGTGCAACCGCAGGGCAACAGTATCGCTGGTATTCGAATGTCGATGACAACACTCCCGCGGGTACAGGCGCAAGCTTCGAAACACCGACATTGATAAAGTCCAGGACTTTCTATGTTTCGATAATGACTAGCTCGGGTTGCGAAAGCATGAGGGTGGCTGTAAGAGCAGAGGTTGTGAACTTCACCGATCCTGTGATCGAGCAGGATGGTGAACTGCTCACCGTCGATTATCCCAGACCGAAGCAATGGTATTTCAACAGCACGCCAATGACCAACGACACTACTTCAACGATCAGGCCAGGCATGCCAGGAACATACTCCGTGTTTGTTTCAGTACGGTCGTGCAAAGCAATAGCCTCTTATAGTTACATCGCTACCCCACACTCAATTGTCGCTGGTGATATACTGGGTGCCGCATCGGAAGTCAAAATATATCCTAACCCGGTTAGTGATGTTTTGCATTTCGGCCCGGTGGAATCAAAGATTAACAATGTGTCGCTGGAAAATTCGTCGGGACAGAATGTTGGTGACTTTACTCTCAAGAGCGAAGGCGGCAGCACATCTGGTAAGTACGATATGTCGCAACTGCCTGCGGGGCTGTATTTCATAACCATTAAATATGCCGGGGAGACTAAAAGGCAGAAGGTTATTAAAAAGTAAGGAGGTTATTGAACACCAGGTATCATCGCGACGAAACGAGTGAATTTACCTTCCTCCGATTCGAACGTGATCGTTCCGTGAAGAGCGATTATACATTTATAAACGCTGTACAGCCCAAGTCCACTGCCCTTCGATGCCTCGTTCCCTGTCCAAAACATGCTGAAGATGCGATGCATGTCACTTTTCGGAATCCCCACGCCATGATCAAGAACCGATAGTTCCAGTTTTGCATCCTTGATCCTAGCCCGTATTTCAACACGCAGAACATCGTTCGATGGCTTCAGCCCGCTAAAGAAGATGGCGTTCTCGATCAGGTTCCCCAGTATTATTTCGATAAGTACCTGGCTGCTCTGAATTTCAATAGACTCAGGACAATCTACTTCAAACTGGATCGGACGATTTCTTATGATCATAGCACCCCGCCCGCGACCACCCGTCACACCTTCGATCGTCACGAGGTGTTTATTGCGCACCTTGTTGATGGTATCGAGAATATTTATTGTCCTGATGTTTTTCGATTCCTGCGATATCTCGCTAATGTCGACAAGCTTGTTGAGCATGCGATTCATCTTCTCGGTGACCAATCGAACGTGCTGAACCATTTCCTCCTTGTCAATGTGTTCAATGATCTGTGATAATCCGATCATCGATTGTACAGGTGTTTTAAGGTCGTGCGAGGCGCGATAAAGGAATGTATCCAACTCTCTATTTGTCTCCTCCAGGAGATGCGTACGCTTCGCAACCATCGCTTCCAGGTTTTCATTGGCCTGTTCAACGCGGTCGTTGGCGGCCTTCAGTGATTTTGCCTGGCGGCGTAACCGTGTACTAAATGTTATCAATAGTATTATGAGAAACCCGAATGCGGCAACAACGCCGCCGATCCCGATAAGTCGCTGCCTGAATTCTCTGGTCTCCGCTTCTCTCAACCGCTCGGCTTCGGTAAGTCGTTCCTGGAGCTGCTCTACTTCAAGATACTTTTCCCGTAAGGTGTTGATGATCTCGCGATAGTCATTATGATTTTCAAAGAACTGACTTTCATTTTCAATGAGCAGTTGTTCAAGCATATCGATATCATGTCGAAGGGAACTGCGTTCGGTATCGGAAAGATTGGAAACTCCACGTTGAAGCTTGGATGAAATAACCACGATCTTGTTCTCGAATTCTTCACGGTTAGTGCGGAGCGTGTTGCGCTCGGCTGTTGCCTGCTTCAAGAGATTCCGAATATCTTCCACAACCAGGGATGTATCGGAAATGCCCCGGATGTACTGCGCCTGGATTGCCCGGATAGAATCCTGTCGGAGGGCTACAAGTTGTTTAAACTTCTCGTCAACAAGCAAACGAATGTCTTCATCAAGGCTATTTATCGAAATGTCGCGGAACATAGCATAGAATTCGGCAAGCGATCGAATTGAATCCAGCCTGGCAACATCGACGGCAGGCTTAACAGTTCTCGTCGTGGCAACACGTGGCGGTTCTTTCGGCTGCGGACGTTCCAAAAGCAGGGTAACCGAGTTATCGTTCACAGTCATACTGGCAATCACCACATCTGCGATCTCAAACTGATCTTTTGAACGGATAGTTTCATTGATCGATACCGGCAGGTCGAACTTCCCCGACTGATCGGAATTAACAGTGATCGTTTTTAACCCATTGAACCTAATGGTTTTCTGTGCAAGCGCTGTGCCATCGGAAAAGCTTGCAGCCACATGCATGATCTTGTAGCTGACGGGCCGGACAATAATCTCTATCGTTCCCCTGGAAAGATTCCATGATGCCGCCTCCAACCGTTCGTCATTGATCCGAATGGCTTTGATCGGCAGATCCGATTGATTGAGTTCAACAATAGCTGTTCCTTTGTTACCTATTTTGAAAAAAGCCAGATCGTTGAATGCGATTTGAATATCAGGTAATGGCTTCAGATCCTGGTCGAAGGCTTTGACCTGGAGAGAAGTTTTGTCTTGAGCGATAACGGCTTGTGCTGCCAGTATACTCATGACCAGGAGTAGTTGAAACGAAAATTTACTGGCGCCGATCATTTTGTCACGGTTCTTTTAGTTCGGCAAACATTTCTTTTACAACAACTATTTCGTACTGATGTCCTTCGGTTCGATACTTCTCAAGTTCAAGACTCGCTTTATGTGCCCTTCCACTTTCGTCGGTCACAATAATATGATACCTGCTAAAGTAAGGTATTGTGAAGGTAAATGTTCCGTCGGGACGGGATGTTGTTTGTTGTATCTCTGTATTCTGCCAGGTATCGATCAACGTGAGTTTCATATTGCCCCACGTATGAATGTCCAGGGTGTCGCTCCATGTATGCTCTTTGTATTTCAACAAACCGGCCATCTGGAATGGGTAAGTTTGAAAGTCCATATCGAATTCATAGATATCGTCGTCGAAGCCACCGTTACTCCGGTTAGAAGAGAAGTAACCGTGAGTGGCAAGTGAATCGAAGGTAAGACTGAAATCGTCGCCGTGGCTGTTGATCGGGTAACCAACGTTCTCCGGTTCAGAATAGCCGTTGGCTTTTATCGTGGTGCGGAATATATCAAGGCCCCCTATGCCCGGAAGTCCGTCGGACGAAAAATACAAAGTCCCGTTTCGATGGAGATACGGGAACACCTCATCTCCTTTTGTATTGATCAGTTCACCAGGATTTGCAGGCTTCGACCACCGGCCGTCCTTCAGCACAGAGGTATAAATATCTTTTCCCCCGGCACCGCCTTTCATGTTCGACGAAAAGTATAATTGAGTTCCATCCTCATTTATTGTAACACCCGTTACTGAATAACCCGGGCTATTGTAGGGCCACGCTGTCGTTATTTTCCACCTGGAGTTATGTAACTCGGCAAAATATAATCCCAGGGACTGCGATCCATCATCAGCCCGCTGTTGAGAAGACGCCACGAACACCATTTTCTTTCGGGAATTGTAGAATGCGACAGGCCCAACGTTGTATGTCATGCCGAGTGACTTCGCAAATCTCGATGGTTTGGAGTAAATCTTCGTTTTCGTCACAGAGTCAACCTTCCACTCTATAATATACAGTTCGTAAAAAGAACCAGCAGCACCATCTGTTGCGATCTCTGCCGGGCGTGTGCCTTTTCTGTTTGACGTGAACACGAGCCCGTTAGAAAGAAGTGCAGGACCCATCTCGGAAGCCAGGCTGTGCGCTTCCTTCAGTAGTTTCACACTGTAGTGTGCCGAGTCTTCGTGCAGGAAATTGATATTGCTCAGGGCCCAGATCTTTTTTAAGATGAGTTCGTTGTCGGGATCGCCCTCAAGATATCGCTTATAGTAATTGATCGCGACAGAATAGTTGCCCATTGCCGATTGGGCTTCAGCATAGTTTAGCAATTCATAACTCTTCAACGTCTGGCCTCTCTTCACGATAGCATCCATCGTGTCGACGCAACGTCTGTAGTCCTTGAGAAAATAAAAACACTGTGCCAGGTTGCCCAGTACTTCCGGGTTGTTGCTGGTTTCGTAAAAAGTAACTGCGTTGCGATAATCCCGCTCCGCAAACGCCTCATCCCCCAATACCTTAGGGCCTTTCATCACTGAAAATATAGTTTGCTGTGCGAACCCAGCCGCCGACATTCCCAACGTCAATATGAATACGACCACCTTCATCTTGGCGACACCATGTTTCTGTTGTTTTTCCTGAACACATAATGCAACATTAATTCATGCGACCCGCTGTTCAGTATTGTACCATCACCAATCGGATAGTCGTAGGAATATCCGGCCTCAAGCCTTGTGGTTAGCTGGAGTTTCAGCACAAGGTCAAACGATTCATTGTCGCGATACGATACGCCGGTAGAGATAACCTCCTTGTAGATGATCATCCAATTGGTATCGAATGATGGCGGCAGCCCCGGGAAATATTTTAACAGGGCGGAAGGCTGAAGCACGAACGAAGGGCCAAGCCGGAAGCGGTACCGCAGGTATCCCAACACGTCCGCGTTTCGAAAGTTCACGACCGTTGTATCGTTAATTTGAAATTTACGCGACAACAGCCCTGGAAATGAAACGCCCACATCAAGCTTCGGGCTCCGGAAGTATATTCCTGCCCCGAGACTAAGCCTCGTATCTTTAATATAGTTTGCCAGCAACGGATCGTTACTTGATCCAGCCAATGATGGATAATCGGATCTGAAATTTCTTACACCAGCCTGTATCCCCATCGAGACAAAGGAACGCTTCCCCGCACGGAGATGATACGCATAACTGGCAACAGCATTTGTGTTCTTGTGTACACCAATCTCGTCGTGAACTACCGACAATCCCAGCCCGACCCGTTTCGCAACAAGCGTGTGAGCAGCAAATGACTGTGTCGAGGGTGCATTCTCAATATTACTCCACTGGTCTCTCGCAACGACCGTAATGCTGGTGTACTGGTCGGCTCCCGCATAGGCTGGATTGATTGCAAGGTTGTTGAACATGTATTGCGTGTACTGCGGTCCTTGTTGTCCATTGGCGTATGTGACTCCGAACATCGAAGCACTCGTTACAATAATAAATTTACTGATCATCCTCATCAGTAGACCACTTCGATAAAACCAGAGTCACGGATAACTGTACCCTTCACGCGTACATCGACCGTGTAGAAATATGTGCCGACGGGTACCCTGCTGCCCGTTGGTCCTATCCCACTCCATTGTATGCTCGCATTGTCGTAACCACTGCTGTGATAGACCCGGTTGCCCCAGCGGTCTACAACGAGCACGGTATTGTCCTTAAACTTTTCGATGTTCGTCAACATCCATGTATCATTGATCCCGTCGCCATTGGGTGTGATCACTTTAGACGCTTCGAAGGCCAGGTCGTCTTTTATTATTGTAACGTTGAATTTACATGCCGACGAATTTTTTGTTCCGTCAGAGAATTCATAGACAATGTCAGTAGTGCCGGCACTGAATTGCCCCGGTTGATGCGATACATTCGAGATCAGGTCGCCGCAAAATGGTGTTGCCTGGGGAATGTTCCACGATACTTCCATTGAATCATCGAAAGTGTGCAACGTAATATCTTCAGGGCAACCGGTGATTGACGGGGCCTCGGTTGTTTTTACTGTTACATTGAAACTGCATGTAGTAGTATTTCCCGCTTTGTCCGTCGCGGTGTAGGTAACTTTCGTTGTGCCTAAAGCAAAAACACTCCCTGGTTGGTGAGTGGAACGAAACAATTCCAGGCAGTTGTCGGTTGCTACCGGCGCTGTCCACGAAGCAATGCTCTCGCAACCTTTAACGGTAAGATTGATATCACCGGGGCAGCCAGTGATCAAGGGAAGTGTTGTGTCCGTCACTATAATATTGAAAGCGCAGGTTGTTACGAGGCCAGCGGGGTCGGTAGCAGTATATGTTACCACCGTTGTGCCGCGTGTAAACGTGCTTCCCGGACTATGACTCGATGTAACGGTAGCCGAACAATTATCGGTAACCGCAGGAGGCACCCACGAAACAATTTGGTCGCAGCCCGTCGCCGCGATAGTGATATCTGCCGGGCAATTAGTGAACACCGGTGCCGACGTATCCTTCACAATCACGTTAAACGAACAGGTAGCCGAATTTCCCGACGGGTCGGTCGCAGTGTATGTGACAGCCGTGGTTCCAATGTTGAACAAACTTCCGGAAACGTGACTCGACGACAGCGCGGCCGTACAATTGTCACTTGCTGCAGGCGCTGCCCACGAAACTACCGCCTGGCATGAGCTTGCTGCTTCGATGGTAATGTCGCCAGGGCAACCGGAGATTACAGGGGGAGCATTGTCCGTTACAGTTACTGTAAAAGTGCAGGTTGAAGAGTTATTATAATTATCTACTGCAGTGTATGTAACCGTTGTTACCCCTATCGGTAATAGGTCTGTAGGACTGTGGGTACCCGTAAGGCTGCGTACCGTGCAGTTGTCTGTGGCCGACGGAGGCGTCCAGCCGCCGGCAACTTCACAACCCGACACGGACAGGTTGATAGATATGTTCGAAGGACAGTTTAGTATTTGTGGAGGAGTGGTTTCCACCGAAGCTGCGCTGCAACATAAGGGGCCTCCATTCTTACTAAGCGCCGATACGATTGTGAAGCTCCCGTATACATTTCCGACAAACACGGTTCCACAATTTGAAGGAATAACTGCGTTGGGAGATCCGTTCACGGACAGGTTTACATTGGCGCCAACAAACTTGTCGTTGGGCAGGGAGCCGCTAAACGTGAAGACTGTATTTGGGTTCACTATTTGCGAAAATACCGTCCCTTGTACATCCGACGCTATAATTGTCTGCGGTGTGCTCCCGTTAAATCGCAGCGTTAAGCTCATTATCCCACCTTCGCATGTGGCACAAGTGTTTAACGCCGGGCAATCGCACGACTGGCCATGTACATAAAAGGAAATGAGCACGATAAAAGACAAAGAAGCGATAGTCCTCATGGATAGCTGACGGTCAACAGTCCACATTTTGATACCTGGTAAATCAGGACAAAATGTAATATAATATTTTTAAGGGTGATATATTTTTTACTTTTGGTAGGCAAAGGTGAAACAAATAATTATCCTTTGCAGTATACAGGCTTATGAAAGGAACCTATCTCGGCGAATTCGAAGAACTCGTCCTGCTCACCGTTGGCATCCTGTATGATGATGCATACGGTCTTGCGATTGTCGATGAGCTTGAAAAGCAAACTGGCCGCAACACTATGATAAGCGTCGTGCACAAGTCACTCGTGCGCCTTGAAGAAAAAGGATACCTGAGATCCCGCATGGGTGGCGCCACTGAAACACGTGGTGGCCGCGAAAAACGTCTTTATACTCTCACCGCCGCCGGAACGAAAGTGTTGAACCAGTCGAGGGACATGAGGAACACTATGTGGAAGCAGGTACCGAGGGTTGTTTGGGACGGAGGAAAATTATGAAGGCGAACTATGAAACAAGGTAATCCCCCACGATGGGCCGTAGCATTCTTCCGCTGGTTTTGTAACGATCACCTGGCTGATGCAGTGCTTGGAGATCTGCTTGAGATGTATGATCGTCGAAGGGCTACTCTCGGAAAGTTCAAAGCCGACCTGTTGTTCATTCTAAATGTCGTGCAGTTCATTCAACCTTTTGCAATCCAGAAACGATCTACAACACCAATAAATACTTTCGGTATGGTCTCAAATTATTTTAAAGTCGCGCGTCGTAACATGGCAAAGAACAAAATGTACACAGCGATTACCATTGGGGGGTTCTCGGTGGGACTGGCTACGTGCATGCTGATCTTTCTCTTCATAAAAAATGAGCTCAGCTACGATAAGCACTACAAAGAAGGCGCGAGAATATTCAGGTTATACAATCACTTCGAGGGGCCTGACGAACAAAAGTGGGCGAACATACAACCGGCGTTTGCCGGAGTGGTAAAGGAGGAGATCCCCGAGGTGGAACTCGCGGCAAGGCTAACACAGATGCGTCTCAGGCCTTCATCGCTTGTGCGCCTGGAAGACAATCCTGAAAACAGCTTCGAAGAGATGTTGACCTTCGCCGACCCGGAGATACTCGAGATCATGGAAACACCGATGGTTTTCGGCGACGCAAAGAAAGCGTTGAAAGATCCGCAGACGGTGGTGTTGTCGCGTCGTAAAGCCATTCAATATTTCGGTGATACAAATCCAATCGGCAAGGTGCTGATCTTTAATGACGAAAAGTCGAGGCCCTATACCGTTGGAGGTGTTATCGAAGATTTTTCTACACTGAGTCACTTTCAATACGACTTCATACTTAGTTTAACGGGAATGGAGTTTTGGCCTGGCGAGCAAACGAGTTGGTGCTGCTGGAATTACACAACGTATTTCAGGTTGCGGGAAGGCGCGAATCCGAAAGCCGTTGAAGAAAAGATGCTTTCAATACGCGATACGTACCTGGTGGGATACATGACGGAAATGGGCAGCCAGGATGTTGAAGAGACAAAACTCTATCATAAATACAAGTTGCAGCCGGTGAAAGACATTTGGCTTCAATCGGAGATAGGTGATCCCCTGAAGCACGGCAGCATGACGTACGTTTGGCTGTTTGGCGGTATCGCGATATTCATCCTGCTTCTTGCATGCATCAATTTCATAAACCTTTCTACGGCCAGGTCTGCGAACCGCGCAAAGGAAGTGGGGCTCCGGAAGGTTGTTGGTTCGCTGCGCAAATACCTTATCGCACAATTTCTTGCGGAGTCGACCTTATACAGTTTGATCTCGTTTGCTATCGCAATTGCGTTGGTGTACGCAGCGTTGCCGGCTTTCAATCACATCTCGGGACGCACGCTGACTATTCCGTTAACAGAATGGTGGTTATTCCCGGTGATAGTGCTGGCCTCGCTGTTCATTGGTATCCTTGCAGGTCTGTATCCTTCATTCTACCTGTCGGCATTCAAACCGATAGACGTAATAAAGGGGAAACTAAGTCGCGCGAGCAGGAACAGCGCGCTGCGAAGCGGGATGGTTGTGTTCCAGTTTGCAACATCGATCATGCTGATTATAGGGACCTTCGTTGTGTACCAGCAGATGACGTTTCTCATGAATCGTGAAGTTGGGTTCGACAAAGATCAACTTATGATCATCGAGGGAGCGAGCACGCTGGGTGCCAGCAGGGAATCTTTCAGGAACGAGCTGCTCCAGTTACCGGAGGTAGAAAATGTTTCTATCAGCGGGTTTATTCCTGTTGCCGGGATGAATCGCGAGGGTTATCCATTCTTTAAAGAAGGGCGCTCCAAGATTGACAAGGCCGTTGGAGGTCAGAAGTGGCGTGTCGACCCGAGTTACATCAGCACGATGAAGATGAAGGTCGTGGACGGGCGTGATTTCAACAGGCATCTTGCTTCGGATTCACATGCGATTGTGATCAACCAAACGATGGCACGACAGTTAGGACTCAAAGAGCCGGTAGGTCAAAAGATCACCAATGATGTGGAGACATGGGAGGTAATCGGTGTTGTGGAGGATTTCAATTACACGAATATGAAAAATCCGATCTCGCCGTTGTCACTGATAATCGAACGCGGCGGAGAAACAGCTGTCTCAGTTCGATTGAAGTCTTCAGATATTGCAGGGGCGATACAATCTGTGAACACGGTGTGGAACAAGTTCATGCCCAATCAACCGATAAGATTCTCCTTCCTCGACGAGAAGTTTGCGCGCATGTATGATGATGTGCTTCGCATGGGGCAGATCTTTGCGATCTTCGCGACACTTGCAATTATGATTGCATGCCTGGGCCTTTTTGCACTGTCTTCATTTATGATCGAACAACGCAGGAAGGAGATCAGTATACGATTGGTGTTGGGTGCCCCGGTGGCGACCATATTCAAACTGCTGACGGGTAACTTCCTGAAGCTGGTGTTGGTAGCGTTTGTGATCGGGGCGCCGCTAGCGTGGTATGGAATGAATCAGTGGCTACAGAACTTTGAATACAGGGCACCCGTGACTTCGCAGATCTTTATGGGTGCGGGACTGATAGCCATCTCGATCGCAATTGTGACGGTGAGCTATCAATCGATAAAAGCTGCGATGACGAAGCCAGTGGAGAATTTGCGGGAGACTTAAACAAACTTATTGAAAAAGGATTTTCACATGATTTAATCAGGTAAGTTTACAGATCATGACTGTCACTACAGAATTCAGGACTGTAAACGTAACGCGTTATGTGACCCCCTTGCGCGAAGGCGGATCTCTGCCTGCTATCGTAGAGGCCGACGATGGGTTTCTGTATGTCCTTAAATTCCGCGGTGCCGGTCAGGGCGCAAAAGCTCTCATCGCCGAGATCATCGGTGGAGAGATTGCGCGTTCTCTTGGACTAAAAGTTCCAGAGCTCGTATTGGCCAACCTCGACGAAGCTTTCGGACGCATCGAAGGCGACGAAGAGATACAGGACCTATTGAAAGCAAGCACCGGTCTCAACCTCGGTGTACATTATTTATCTGGCGCCATCACGTTCGATCCGTTAGTTACAAAAGTATCTCCCCTCCTCGCCTCACAAATCGTGTGGCTGGATGCATTTCTCATGAATGTTGATCGCACTCCGAAAAATGCAAACATGTTGTGGTGGAACAAAGAACTGTGGCTGATCGATCACGGCGCTTCTTTGTACTTTCATCATGCATGGCCCGATACCGATCCGGGGTTGAAAAAATTTCCTCAAATAAAAGACCACATACTGTTGTCACATGCTTCTGAGCTCGACGCAGTTCGTGATGAGGCTGCCAGGTTGTTGACACCGGCACGGATCAACGACATTGTAGCCCTGATCCCCACGCAATGGCTCGCGGGAGATCCTTATTTCCACGATGCTGCACAGGCAGCCGACGCTTATAGAAATTTCCTGGTGTCGCGCGTGAAGCACGCCGATCAATTTACAAACGAAGCAATCCATGCAAGGCAAGCACTTATTTGAATACGCCGTAGTTCGGATTGTGCCCCAGGTGGAGCAAGAGGAATTCCTGAATGCAGGAATTATTCTCTACTGCTCTGCACAGAAGTTTCTTAAATGCCGGATCGTGATCGACGAACCGCGTCTACGTGTGTTCAGCAACAATCTTGATCTTGGCCTGGTGCGCGATCACATTCAATCGTTCGAACGGATTTGCAGTGGCGGAAAAGACTCTGGTCCCATTGGTCAACTCACGTTGGCCGAACGCTTCCGGTGGCTGACGGCAACACGCAGCACAATAATTCAGACGTCGAAAGTCCACCCGGGTTTATGCGCCGACGCGGAAGACAAGTTGAAAGAGCTGTTCGATAAGTTATCTAGAACGTAACTCTCAAAGACGCCGAAGTCGGACCTACGCCGGCCCTAAATCGCACGCGCGCGGCGCTGCGTTTCAAATCTCTATTATATATGTCTACGGCTGTCCTGGCGTGACGTGTGTAGCTCGTGCCGAATGGTATCGCAACCAGAAGCACGCCAACGCCGGCGGCCGCCAGTCCCCAGTTGGGCTTGCCGCCACCCGCAGCGGTACCAAGTGGCCACCCGATGAGCGCCCCGCCGATGAAACCGAATACGTTCGCCGCGTCGGCGTTCTTCTTGGCGATCTTCATCTCCTGGAGGGCTTCGGGGTTGGTCGACATGATGTTCATCAGTTGCTTTGGCTTGAGTGGTCGTCCATCCTGCCTGAATTGTTTCTTCCTGACTTCAATCGTGTCGGCTACGGTTTGTGCTTGCGCGACGAGACATGTAAAAACCAATGTTACGGTAACAAGGAGTGATCTCATAAAGGGAGAGTATACAACCAAGATAACTACAATACTCCGATTCGCACCTCAAAAACCGTCATTCAGCAAGGAAATTTTCCCGCAATTCCACCCGTGCTGTACATTTGGCATTGCATGGTAGACCTTGATCACAAAAAAATAAGTTTCAAAAGAGCGATATACCTGGCTCTTACTGTGCTGTGCATTTACTATCCAATTACGATCGCTGCCAACATCCCCTTCGAACACTGGAAGAACATACGGTTCCTTGCGCTTCCCGCGATCGTACACTTTGTGTTTTACGTGTTGCTTATCGTGGCAATTGATCGCATTGTCGACGGACATGAGAAATCGATTGGTATAAAAACGATCGTGTTGTCGCTTGCCATCTCCGTGATGGCCGTACTGCTCTCGCAACTTCTCTTCAAAGCCAGTTCCAGGATATGGACAATGGTGGCAGATGCGATCGGACCGGAAAGGGCACCGGGCCCTGGTCAAAGGCCGCGGATGTTGTTATGGAACGCTGTAGGGCGGATGAACTACGCGCTCACGTTTGTCATCTCTATATCTATCTTCTACCTGATCCTCAACCGCAAGTCGCATTACAGGATGCGTTCGATGGAGATACAGGCTGAGCAACTTAAGAAGGAGAATGCGCTCGCTCAATACGAAGCGCTGAAGAACCAGGTGAGTCCACATTTTCTTTTCAATAGCCTGAGCATCCTGTCTTCACTCGTTCATATCGACGCCAATCTTTCGGAAAAATTCATCGACCAGCTTTCGAAAGCTTACAGGTATATCCTGGAACAGAAGGACAATGAGACAGTTTCATTAAAGACGGAACTGGATTTTTTGAAATCGTACGCATTCTTACTTAAGATCAGGTTTGAGAACAAGTTCGATATAAAGACATCGATAACAGACGAGGAAGCTGAGAAGTACAGTGTTGCCCCGCTGACCTTGCAGCTTTTGATCGAAAATTGCGTGAAACACAATCGTATGTCAGAAAAAGAACCGTTGATCGTAACGATAACAATAAACGAGAATCACCTTTCGGTTGCGAATCACGTGAGGCCACGGAGCGAAACTGAAAAGATCCTATCGACAGGAATTGGCCTGTCGAATATCAAAAACCGGTATCAGCTTATCACAAAAGATCCCGTACAGATAATGCAGGACGGTGAATTGTTCATAGTAAAAATTCCGCTGATATGAATGTGGTCGTGATAGAAGACGAACGATTGACTGCAGAGCGATTGATCTCCCTGGTAAAAAAATACGATGATTCAGTCAACGTGCTCGCAACGATCTCTTCGGTGGCCGAAGCCGTCAACTGGTTAACTAAAAATTCTGCCAGTGTCGATTTGATCCTGATGGACATCCATCTTGAAGATGGCGACTGTTTTCAGATCGTTAGCAAGCTGGATCTGAAAACGCCGATAATCTTTACGACTGCCTTCGATGACTACATGATAAAGGCTTTCAAGGTTAATAGTATTGACTACCTCCTCAAACCGATCAGCTACGAGGAACTTGCAGGGGCGCTCGATAAGTTCAAAATGTTGCGGGCGCCACAAGTCGATGTAAAAAAGTTGATCGGGCAACTCACTCAACAGAACATTCCACAGTTCAAAGACCGTTTTATGATAACGGTTGGAACAAAGATCCGATCAATAAAGACTGAGAACATCGCTTACTTCTACCTGGAAGAAAAAATTGTTCTTTTGGTGACGACGGATGGCACAACACTCCCAATCGATTACAGCCTGGATAAGCTTATGCAGCTCGTCGATCCGAAACAGTTCTTTCGAATCAGCCGGCAGTTTGTCGTATCACTCGCCTCGATACAAATGGTGCACGCAGTGTCAGCTGGCAAGCTCAAGCTTGAACTGTCGCCGAAAATGAAAAACGAAGTCACCGTAAGTGGTGACCGCATCTCCGACTTCAAAGAATGGTTGGGCAAAGACTAAAAGTATGATTAGGAACTACATTAAAACATCGGCGCGGAACTTAATGCGCAATAAGCTCTTCTCCGCGATCAATATCACCGGGCTGGCGATCAGTATGTCGGTGGGCTTGCTCCTCATCGCATTCATGATCGACCTGCGTTCGTACGATCGTTTTCACCGCAAAGGTGAACGGATCTATCGCGTCGCAAGTAACATGACATTTAACGGCGAACAGGGACGGTACGCAACCACATCGTTAAAGGCGGGAAAGCTTATTCGCGAGAAAGTAACTGGTATCGAAGATGTGACTATACTCCGCAGCGAGTTCTCGCAGGATGCGGCTGTTGGCGATGATATCATCCCGGTACGGGGCTACTGGGCGGAGCCTTCACTGTTCAACGTCTTCTCGTTCGAACTGCTGAGTGGCAATGCGGAAACGGCACTGAAAGAACCCTACTCGATCGTTCTCACGGAGTCTGCTGTAAGGAAACTGTTCGGGAACCAATCGGCGCTCGGCAAGGCAATAAAGTTCGGGGCACTCGATTACCAGGTGACCGGGGTAGTGAAAGACGTTCCGTTCTTCTCACACCTCAATTTCGAAGCGCTGGTGTCGCTGTCGACAGCGGAGCAGCTCAACAAGAACGACAGGAGCTTTGAGCGATGGACGAGCATGTCGGCAAACTATGTCTATTTGTTGCTTCCGGAAAATGCCAACATGGCTTCGATCCAATCGCAACTTGATGTAATCGCAAAGCAGGAAAATCTTGCCGCGGAAAGTACAAAGATCCAGATCGAACTTGTTGCTCTTTACGATCTGGTTGTAGGCGAAGAGTTTCGTCGCTCGGAAGGAAGCGGTCGTCCCGGGCCCCACATGTCCACCAGGATGCTATGGATCCTCGGCGGGCTCGCATTGATCGTAATACTGTCGGCGTGTTTCAACTACACGAATCTTTCGACAGCGCGTGCCATACGTCGCTTTAAGGAAGTCGGTCTTCGAAAGGCGGTTGGTGCTGGAAAGAGCCAGGTGCTTCAGCAGTTCCTGGTGGAGGCTGTGATGATCTCTCTCGCAGCGCTGGTGCTTTCGTATTTAATATTCCTCTTGTTGCGGCCACAACTGATAAACATGGCCCCCGAGATGCAGCGCACAGTGAGGCTCGAGCTAACGCTGCCAATGGTAACAGCGTTTGTCGCCTTCTCGATCACCGTCGGTGTCATCGCCGGCTTTATGCCTGCGATATTCTTTTCGAAGGTCAGTGCGATCAATGCACTCAGGAATGTTTCATCTGTAAGAATACTGAAACGGGTGACGCTGAGGCGCGCCTTGGTGGTTCTTCAATACACAGTAACACTTATCTTCATCACCGCTACAGCAGTTGGATACGTTCAGTATAAGAACATACTGGAGTTCGACCTGGGTTTCAAAACCGAGAACATCCTGAACATTAACATGCAGGGCAACAAACCCGACGGGCTTTACAAAGAGTTAAGCGAGATGCCCGAAGTGACCGGTCTATCGCGATCGATCATCGTAACAAGCGTCGGCAACGCGTGGGGTGGCTTCATGAAATACAAAAATTCCCGCGACTCTGCGTTGGTTATGACAAACAATGTTGATGAAAACTACATGACATTGCATGAACACAAGCTCGTTGCAGGCGGAAATTTTATCGCACGACCTGTCACACGTGACGCAGCAACCGAAGTGATCGTCAACGAGCAGCTACTGAAAAGATTTAATATAGCGGGAAACGATCCTGGGAAAGCGATTGGCGAGGAGATCACTTTCAGGAATTTCGCCGGGCAACGCAGGATGACCATTGTTGGAGTAATGAAGGACTTTCACTACGGCAAGCTCGACAACCTGATCGAACCGGTAGCCTTCATGTTTTGGACACCCGAAGATAGGGCGACCATCAACGCAAAAATTCAGAGCAACGACATACTGGCAACGATGTCGAGGATCGAATCAGCCTGGAAGAAGACCGATCCTATACACCCATTCCAGGCGAAATTCTTCGACGAACAAATTGAAGAAGCTTACAGTGAGTTCTCCACGCAGGTCAAGATCATCGGGTTCCTGTCGCTCTTCGCTATTTCGATCGCATCGATGGGATTGTTTGGAATGGTGGTGTATGCCACGGAAACAAGGATCAAAGAAATAGGCATAAGGAAGGTCATGGGAGCAACACCAGGAAACCTGGTATTCTTGTTAAGTCGTGGTTTCGTCGTGTTATTGTCAACGTCGGCCCTGATCGCCCTTCCGGTAACATACTTTCTTTTCGAGAACTTTATCCTCACAAAGTTCCCATATCACACACCGGTAAAACCTGCAGAACTGTTTGTTGGTTTATTTGCCGTCTTCATCATCGCTTTCGTCATGATCGGATCCCAAACGATAAAAGCCGCACAAAGCAACCCGGCACGGGTATTGAAAAACGAATAGCGATCCTATTTCTTTTTCAGCACAACGGCTCGCTCCGTCGACTGTATACATTCTTCCGAAACGATACGGTATAAGATCGCGGTATCGTTGTACTTGCGAAAATCTATATCCAGATATGTATTTGTCGTTTTCACAACCTCATGAACTTCATCGAACAGATTCTTGATAATAATATAATACAGCTTGTCGTAAGGCTTCGGGTAAACCCATTCGAGCCTAAAAGCAGGCTCAACCACTGTTACGGTACTAACACTTGCAAATTGCCCTATGGGTTCGATGTCATGTGAATGGCCCGGTTCCGGTCGCCTGAATGCATTGCAGGTCCCGCAATAAAATCTTTCCGGGCAATGAAATACCCAGTTTGCTTTGTAGGTACTATCCTGAACCTGGTATTCCTTTGTGCTCCTCGCGACCTGGTAAGCAGAATCCAGGGTGTATCGACCGGGCTTGTCGTAGTTGAACATCCAGCCATTCTTTTGCTGAACGGAAAGCTGCCCTTTAGTTTTTACGATAAACTCGGTCGTCAAAGCGAGGGTATCCATTCTCGTGATCTTTTTGCCATTGCTAAAGAAAGATTTCTTTACAGTTTTCACACGAAAACCCTGGCTGGCACAAGGGATCGAGACGACAAGGATCACAGCAATGATCACTATGTTCCGGGTCATTCAGTGTCTGATTTCGACCAATGAAAGTAACAAATTAGCATTGAATTTGTCTCCTAAAAATCGTATTCTAATGGAGCAAATCCCACCCTCATGAATGCTCTTGCACGGTATTTTCTGACTGTTTGTCTCTGTGTCTCCGCTGCCCTTGCCAACGGGCAACCTGTTGATCTCCTGATCCGGAACGGTCATGTGATCGATCCGAAGAACAACATCGACGCTGTGATGGACGTCGCTATCGTCGGAGGAAAGATCTCTGAAGTTGCCACCCGCATCAACAAAGAGGCGAAGAACGTGATAGATGCAACAAACCTGTACGTGATCCCGGGGATCATCGACATACATGGTCATCATTTCTTCGGGACACAACCGAATGCCTATCTCAGCAACAGCTTCACGGCATTGCCGCCCGATGGATTCACGTTGCGTGCAGGTGTAACTGCCGTGGCCGATGCTGGCGGGTCGGGATGGCGGGACTTTGAAACTTTTAAATCGCAAACCATAGAACGTTCGAAGACGAAAGTATTCGCGTTCATCAATATTGTCGGATCGGGTATGCGTGGCGGCGCGCATGAACAAAACCTGGGCGACATGGATCCGAAGCTAACTGCCATGATCGCAAAGCAATACCCGCAGTACATCGTGGGTGTAAAGCTCGCACACTACATGCAGGGCGACTGGGAACCAACCGAACGTGCTGTGAAAGCAGGTGCGCTCGCGGGCATTCCGGTTATGGTCGATTTCGGTGGCGCCGATCCACCCCTGTCGCTGCAAACACTATTGCTCGAGAAACTTCGGCCTGGCGACATCTTTACGCATTGTTATGCACACACGAAGACGAGGCTTACGTTGGTTGAAAATGGTAAAGTGCAACCTTTTGCATTCGAGGCTCAAAAGCGTGGAGTTATAATGGATGTGGGTCATGGTGGTGGAAGCTTCACGTTTGAACAGGCACTGCCGGCAATACAGCAAGGCCTCAAACCAAATAGCATCAGTACCGATCTTCACACCGGCAGTATGAACACTGGCATGAAAGATATGCTTAACGTGATGTCGAAACTTATCAACTGCGGTCTTACACTGAATGAAGTTGTTACCGCGTCGACGTGGAAGCCGGCCCAGATCATCAACAAGAAGGAGCTCGGTAACCTGACTGTCGGTGCACCTGCAGATGTGGCGATCCTGAGTCTCGACCAGGGCCGTTTCGGTTTCATCGACACAAATGGTCTGAAGATCAATGGTGATAAGAAGCTAACCTGCCAGGCAACGATATTGAATGGCGATGTTGTCTGGGATCTTAATGGGATTGCTGCGAAACCATATAAATGAAAGCGCCGGTTCCAATCATTGTTTTGATTCTGTTCGCCTGTTCCACGGAGAAAAAAGAGATCTCCACAGGTGAACCTGAAGAAAGCAAGATCATTCTTCCGGCTGGCGATCCTGGCAATGGCGGCCTCGTTGTCCCTCCGTCATTCGAAGTTCTTGTAGTCACCGATAGCCTCAAAGGCCGTGCACGCCACCTGGCCGTTAACGACAATGGTGACATTTACGTAAAGGCCCGTTTTCCAAAACGTGGCGGCAACATCGCACTTCGCGACACCACTGGCGATGGTAAGGCAGACGTTATTGTTCAATTTGGTAACTACAAAGACGACGGAACATACGGCACAGCAATGCGCGTGCACAATGGATATCTCTATTTCAGTTCCCAGCTTGTGGTATATCGCCAGAAACTTACGCCAGGAAAACTTGTTCCCGACAGTGAAGTCGAAGTGATCTTAAAAGACGATCATCCGCACGGGAACCACGAGCATATTGCGAAGCCGGTTTCTTTCGATGACAAAGGAAATATCTATGTACCGTTTGGAGCGCCGTCTAATGCATGCCAGGAAGTTAATCGCACGCCGTACTCCAATGGTATGGATCCTTGCCCACTGCTCGAAGATCATGGCGGAGTTTGGAGGTTCGACGCAAACAAGAAAGATCAGACGCAAGCCGACGGATACAAATTCGCAACCGGTCTGCGAAGCATAGTTGCGATGGATTGGAATAAGGCCGACAACAACCTGTACGTTGTAATGCATGGCCGCGATGACCTGCTTCGTCTTTGGGCCGACAGGTACTCTCCGTGGGAGAGCGCCGAACTACCATCAGAAGAATTCCTCAGGGTTAAAGAAGGCAGCGATGCCGGGTGGCCATACTGTTACTACGATCAGATCAGGAACATGAAAGTGGAAGCACCAGAATATGGAGGCGATGGAGAATCCATTGGAAGATGCGAGAACTTTGAAAAGCCGTTGATCGGCTTCCCCGGTCACTGGGCTCCGAACGACTTGCTGTTCTATACGGGTGACCAATTTCCCGAACACTATAAGAATGGTGCATTCATTGCATTTCATGGTTCGACTAACCGTGCACCATATCCGCAGGCAGGTTTCTTTATTGCGTTTGTTCCCTTTGCAAATGGTATGCCTTCCGGCGACTGGGAAGTGTTTGCCGATGGCTTTGCTGGTGTCGATCCGATCGTTGACGTAAGCGACGCGCACTATCGCCCCATGGGACTGGCGCAGGGTCCTGACGGCTCTCTTTATATATGTGATACCGAGAAAGGGAAGATCTGGAGAGTTATGTTCAAGGGAAACAAGTCGCAGTTCGGAAGCGAGCAACTTGCAGTGATCAACGAGAGGAAATCAGCTTCGAACATCAGGCGGCCCGACGAAGTGAAAGACAATCTTGAAAAGGACATTGCCACCAGCGGAAGGAAGATCTATCGCACTTATTGTGGGAGCTGTCACCAGAACAATGGAAAGGGAGCTTCAGGCAGGTTTCCGTCGCTTGCAGGGACACCGTGGGTTATGGGCGACAAGGATAAGCTTATCGATATAGTTCTGCACGGACTTCAGGGCCGTATCGAAGTGAATGGAGAGGCGTTCGATGGTTTTATGCCCCAGCACAGTTTTCTCGATGATGCACAGGTTGCCGAGGTATTGACATATGTGCGTGCTAACTTTGGCAACAACGCCTCCGGGGTAACGACCGCCGAAGTAAAAGCCGTCCGGGAGAAATCAAAATAATCCTAACGAACCAAATCAAATCAAACCATAAACATGAAAACGAACAGAAGATCGCTCATTAAGAAAATTTCGCTGGCAGTGACTGGCCTGTTTGGAGCTTCGGCAGCTACAGCTGCGGCTACACCTAAAGCTTCCGACGAAAAGATCCTGACTGGCGACATCGTTTACGACCAGGAGATCCCGTTGTTCTCCTCAGCTATAGTACACAATGGCCTTGTGTTTATCGCCGGCAAAGGCGCACACTTCAAGGGCGACATCAAAGAACATACAAAACACGTACTGGATGAGTTGCAGAAAGAATTGGAGAAGGCGGGTTCTTCGATGGAGCATGTGCTGAAGGCGAATGTGTATCTCAACACCCTCGACGATTACAAAGCGATGAATGAAGTGTTCCGTGGACGCTTCGGAAAAGTTCCACCTGTTCGGACAACGATTGCTGCACAGGGCGGGATACCTGGAGATTCGCTTGTAGAGATCGACTGCATCGCAAAATTAAAGTAGTAACATCATGACCAAACGTAGAAACGTCCTGAAAGGATTGGTGACGTTACCGCTTGCAACTGCATTCGGGGCGGGGCAACTGAAAGCTGCTCCGCAAGGAGATTTTGAGCGCGATTACTTCAAAGAGCTCGGTGTGCGAACGTTTATCAATGCTGCGGGCACATTCACTGCGTTGACAGCATCGTTGCCACATCCCGAGGTTGTCAAAGCAATCAATTATTCTGCGTTGCAGTTTGCAAAGCTCGAAGACCTGCAGGACAAGGTAGGTGAACGGCTTGCCGAACTACTGAAGTGCGAAGCTGCGATGGTTACCTCGGGCGCTGCATCGGCGATCACGCTGGCAACTGCTGGTGTAGTAACTGGCGGCGATCCGCAGAAAGCCGCACGCCTGCCGCTCGACATGACCGGCATGAAGACAGAAGTGATCACGCAGAAGTCACATCGCGTGGGCTACGATCATGCGATCCGAAACTGCGGTCAGACGATGATCGAAGTAGAGACCGTAAAAGAACTGGAAGCAGCCATCAACGAAAAGACGGCGATGATGTGGTTCTACAACCACCAGAACTCCGCCGGCAAGATCCGCGACGTCGACTACGTGGCGATCGGCAAGAAACATGGGATACCAACCCTGAATGATTGTGCTGCAGACGTGCCTCCAGTCGAGAACTTATGGAAGTACACACAAATGGGTTTTGACCTCGTTTGTTTTTCAGGCGGCAAAGGACTTCGCGGACCGCAGAGTGCAGGATTGCTTTTGGGAAGGAAAGATCTGATCGCTGCCGCCAGGAAGAACGCACCACCGAATGGCGACACGATTGGACGAGGCATGAAAGTAAACAAAGAAGAGATCCTCGGGATGCTTGTTGCTATCGAAGTGTACCTCGCACGCGATCACAAAGCCGACTGGGCATTGTGGGAAAAGCAGATCAAGATGATACACGATGCCGCCGCTTCCGTTCCGGGTGCCAAACCCGAGATCCACGTTCCAGAAGTGGCGAACCATGTTCCGTCATTAAGACTAACATGGGATGCATCTAAAATTAAACTTACTCCCGATGAATTCAGGAACGCACTTCGAAGTGGTCATCCCTCCATCGAAACCGTAGGCGGGCCTGACTTCGTTGGCATTACAACGTGGATGATGATTCCCGGCGAGGAAAGAATTGTAGCGCGGCGGATCAAAGAAGTGCTGATTAACGCCGGTTGATTGAAATCTATCCGGCAGCCGCAGGCGTAATGACACCATCCGCGAAGCCCTTCTGCTTCATCTTGACGAGGATTGCATGAAGTGTTTCGGCAGCTAGCCCATGCAACACCAATCGATACGCAGCGCTGTATGTGGTCTCGGGTACCATCGGGTGTTTATTGTTCACGAGGCTCAGGTGCGCCGGCGTGTTAAGTATCTGCGTGGTATAGATAGCAATCGTTTCATCGAGCTGCAATGAGTTCGATGCCCTTACGAAATCGTTAGCCGTAAGAAAGAACTGGTAGAATGGCGTGAACAACTCGATGGCCGAACGAAGGTCGAGGATGTTTGTCCAGCGGTCCGGAAAGTCGATGTGATCGAAACGCTCGGGCGTGATCATATCCATATTCAATGGTTTCTTTCCCTTGATCCCGATGTTCTTCTCCTTGAGCTGGTGATTTAACCTGATCACGAAGTTGTAGAGATTCAAGTCGTGCTTCAGGAACAGGTCGTCGTGAACGTCCTTAAAATTTCGTGGTTTGAGGGGGCTGGTGGTCACTTCAACCTGGTCGATGTTCATCGCAATAAAGCTCATGATCTCGCTGCCCACATGAAAGTGGCGGAAGATCAACAGGTTCGCATCCTTACTCACAAACCATTTCAATCCCCACGCAAGAATACGGTGAAGCATCCAGGACGAATTTATGAGCCTCGGGAAAAAGAATTTAAAAATATGAATGAAGAACATGGTGACCTTCGACCACAGCGAGATCACTGGCAGCAGCAAACGTGCAGAGCGCGAGTTGTTATCACGCATAAGAGCTTCCTTCGTCGCCGTGTTGATCGGGATGCTGCTGTCGAGGTACATCGCAAGCCAGGGATTCGGATCACGGGCGTCGTGTGTGGAGATGTCGAAAAGATCTTTGTCGGCCATGTATTGTCAGTAGTTTCCGAGTTCTTCGAGTTGCAGCCTGTACAATTTAGCAGTTGTCCGGGCAGTTTTCACAATTTTCTTCGCCACATCCATGTTGAGCCGCGGGTGGTTGAGCGCCTGCTCGAGGTTATGAAAGTGATTTTCGTCGGCAACTCCATGATACATGAAGAACGACACCTGGTCATCCTGTAACTTCAATTGATCTTTCATCATTGCACCCCAATATGCCGCCAACCGTTTGCCAATCCCCTCTATGATGAACATCGCACCAAGAAGATCAATCGGGTTTGGACGACTGGCCTGCTGGAACATGAAATTCGATAATGCAAGACTGCCGATATTCTTCTCCCCACTACGGATCACCCCGATATCTTCACCCAATGCCGCGAAGTTCCTTTCGAGCATTTGATAATCTTTGTGCTCTGTAGCAGTGTGTTTGATGAAAGCAGACCTCAACTCGAACAGATCGATATCAATGTTCGACGCAGCCCGCGATATCCATTGAGAACCATCGATCACCTGCTGACGAAGATCAGTGAGCAACAGCTTATAGTCATCCATGGTCATTTTCCCGTCGTGGATCTTCTTTACGATCGGGACAGAAAGCAACTCAGTTTCGAATTCGATCCACGTCTGAGCCAGTTGTCTTACAAGCCACTCGCTTGTCTCACTCTGGTTGAGAACGAGCTCCGGCGACTCGACCTTTCTCACATCGTATCTAGCTGCATCATTTTGTTGAACACCCGGGGCCTCGACCTTCAGTTGCATGAATGACGTGATGAACCTCCCGCTTTCGGGAACCATACAGAGAATTGTGTCACCACCTTTTAGTTTTCCCGAATAGAATAATTCTTCGAGCATAATATAGATCGAAGCTGCGCCAGTATTGCCTTTCGAAGACAGGTTGCTGAACCAGCGCGACTCCACGATCGATGCACCGCCTTTCTCCATAAGGTCGCGTATCGGCTTCTTGAAAAACTCGGAAGAATAGTGGCAGCACAACCAATCGACGTTGTTCGGTTTAATCTTGCCTTTGTCGATGAGGCTGAAGTAATGAGCTACGCCCGTTTGAACCACCTGGTCGAGCAGTCGCAGGTCTTGCTTCAGATTTATTGATCCGGACCTGGAAGCCGATTCGTAGTCGGGATAGTCGAGCCAGGTCTGTTCGTTCTCGTTTTTGTTGTCGTTGCGGCCTGTGTACATGCACAACGGGAACTGGTTGGCGTGCGAGAGAATATCGATCCATTCGATCTTCAATGAAAGTCCTTTCGTGTTCTTTTTATTTTGAAGAACACATGCGCCGGCACCGTCCGACAACATCCATCGAAGAAATTCCGTCTCAAATGAAACTGACTTCAGGCCCTGGCTTTCGTAGCGGGTATTTTTGAACAACCGGCTTGAAAACTCGCTGCCAACGCTGATCGCATTTTGTTTCTCGCCACACCGAACCTGCAACCACGCATCTTTCAACGCCATCATGCTGCTGGCGCAAACACTCTGAAAGCTTGCGACCTCACATTTTGGAAACCCGAGCTCAGCGTGAACCATGCTGGCGAACCCCGGCACCGGGAGATCTCCTTGCGTTGTGCCTGTTGCTATAAACTCGACTGCCTCTCCTACTATCTCACTCCTGGCAATCGCCGCCTTCACCGCATTCGCCGCAAGGCGGGCGTTGGAATGAGTGCTCTCCTGTTTTTTGTTGATTGCATAGTGCCGGCTTTGAATACCGTTCTGTTTCAAAATTCGGCTGCGAACAAGACTGCTCTTGCCATCGATCTTTCCCAGGTAGTCTTCCATTTCTTCGTTCGGGATTGCTTCGTTGGGAAGAAAAGCGCCGAAAGCCGTGATATAGACATCCTGATTCATTTCTTTCTTGTTTTGTATGAGTAAAGCCAGTCGAGCAAGTTAGTTGCGAAGCCATAGTTCTGTCTTCGCTTGTAATGATGTTCGGCGTGACGTGTGCTGAATAACTTCCATGCCGGACCATCGCCCGAGCCGAAGCGATAATTACTATGGCCCGAATAATTCAATAACACACTTGTGAGAGGATACAACGCGATCGCCAGCGGACTCAGTGCAATGAACGGGATCAACGTCAACGGCACTGTACTAAGCAGGAAGGCTTCAAACCAGTGAAAGCTATAAACAGACCAGACTGTTGGAACAACCGAACGATGATGGATCGCATGTACTCGCTTCATGAACCACGGCAAATGCATGATGCGATGGATCACAAAGAAGTGGATCTCATTCCAGATGTTCAGTAACACGATTCCAAAAAAGATGTTGAACAATGTGTCGCTTGCAAGGGAAACGAGTTGAGTTCGAATCACGTAGATCAGTGGCAACGACGAAAATCCAAATACGATGATCGAACTGACGGAGTGTCTTATTTCGAAGTTTACCTGGTCCCTGGAAACCTCCCCTTCAGCAATCTTTGTCAAGAAATGTTTTCTCTCCAGGAAACGGCAGGTGGACTGGAATAACGGGGCGAGAACGAAATACAGGAAGAGAAAATACCCCAGCGTCGCGAAAAAGATCTCCAAATAAGACCATTCGAAGATGATTTTGGTGGGGTCCATACCACCAAAATAACTAATAAACAGAGAGTTTATTATTCACCCTAAATGATGATTTCTCACCGTTTCTCCATCATTTCGAGTGCCTTCCATCCTTCCGGCGTAATGCCCATGATCTCTGTTGCAACACCTGTTGTTTTATAGGTATCGAAAAACTTCATCCGGGCAATAGCATGATCTACCTCGCCGATTATTGGATATCCCTGCCTGGTGATATCGTCGATAACCTGGTCGAAGTCTTTCTCCGGCAACCGGAATGCTAAATGCTGTACACCACCAGCAGGGAATTTTTCGAGATAGTCGGTGAACAAACTTTTACCTGAAACAGGCTGAATGAGTTCGATAAAAGCGCTCCCATTATACGTCTGCGACACCAGTCCTTCGTGGGGAACAACCTTGCCATAGTATTTTATCTTAAGTTCCTCCGCACTATAACGTTCAGGTTTTGGAAAATCAACACGCAACGATTTCTCGAGAAATTTAAGTGCGGCGTGGATGTCGGGAACCACCCACCCTATTTGTGCGAATTCCAGTTTGGCAAGAGTATCATTGATGTTGCTCATAGCGTAAAAATAACGTTTTAAGAAAAAAATGTAAAAAGATGCAACCATTCTGAAAGTTACCGGTATTTCTTACTAAATAGTAGAACAAATCGAACCAATAGAACCACCAAAGCGCGCCACAAGGCTGTTGCAGTCTTTCCTGCGGCACGACCTCATCGAGGAAGTTACCGGCGACCTGGAAGAGAAATTTTATCTGCAGGTTAGGCATCGTTCCTTGATGCGCGCGCGGCTGAACTATTGGTTACAGGTCCTTAACTATTTACGGCCGTTTGCACTTCGAAAAAAGAAATACGCTTCACCTAACTCATACGATATGTTCCGGAATTATTTCAAAGTGGGCTTTCGAAACCTCAACAAGAACCGGGGTTATTCATTTATAAATATTGGCGGCCTCGCACTGGGTATGGCGGTGGCGATGACGATTGGTCTCTGGATCAACGACGAAGTTTCGTACGACAGGTACCACGAAAACTACCGGGATATAGCGCAGGTATTTCATCACGCGACGCGCAACGGAACTCGCATAACAGGCAATGCAATGCCCCGACCACTCGAAGCAGCGTTACGTACTGGCTACGCCGATGACTTTAAATATATCTCCATGTCGACCTGGACGGGTGAACATATTCTATCGGTGGGAGATCGCTCTATTGGGAAAATTGGCAACTACTTCCAGGAAGATTTCCCGGAGATGCTGACCTTGAAAATGATCCATGGAACGCGTAAGGGATTAAAGGATCCGACATCGATCCTGCTGTCACAGTCGACTGCGAAAGCGCTTTTTGGCGATGGTGATGCCATTGGCCAACCCGTGAGGATCGATAACAAATATGATGTGGCGGTGACCGGTGTGTACGAAGATCTCCCTTATAACACGACATTTCATGACCTCGACTTCATCGCCAGTTGGGAACTTTATATTACCGAGGACTGGGTGAAGAACGCACTCACGGTCTGGGGCGACAACTCGTTTCAAACCTGGGTGCAGGTAAATCCCGGTGCTGACATGAAATCGGTCTCCGGGAAAATTAAAAAAATAAGATATAATGCACGTAAAAGTGAGCAAGCTTATGATCCCGAATTGGAGCTCCTGCCGATGAGCGATTGGCACCTGCGCGGCGAATTCAAAGATGGCAAGCAAGCAGGCGGCAGGATACAAATGGTCTGGATGTTTGGCTTAATAGGAGGATTTGTGCTGCTGCTTGCCTGTATCAATTTCATGAACTTAAGCACGGCCCGTTCCGAGAAACGTGCGCGTGAAGTCGGGATAAGGATGACGATCGGTTCCCTGCGGAGTCAACTGATCAATCAATTCCTGAGCGAATCATTTATCGTTGTTGTGTTCGCCTTCATCGTTGCGATGGGCCTCGTAATATTATCACTGCCGTGGTTTAACGGAATGGCCGATAAACGGATCAGCATTCCGTGGACGAACACATGGTTCATTCTGTCGAGCATTGCATTTATCACATTGACAACGTTGACAGCAGGGTCATACCCGGCACTATATCTGAGCTCAGTCCGACCGGTGAAAGCTTTGAAGGGCGCTTTTAAGGCAGGGCGGTTCTCCTCGCTTCCGCGGAAAATTCTTGTAGTCGTGCAATTTACGGTGTCGATAACCCTGATCATAGGAACGGTGATCGTCTATCGGCAGATCCAATACACAAAAGATCGTCCTGTAGGCTACGATAGAAATGGGCTCATAATGATCGCGATGAAATCGCCCGACTTCCAGGGCAAGTACGAGGTGCTGCGCAATGAACTCAAGATCTCCGGTGCTGCCATTGAAATGTCGGAGTCGAGAAGTCCAATCACTGCGATCTGGCAGATCAATGGTGGCTTCGACTGGAAAGGGAAAGATCCCGAGCTGATACCAGATTTCGGGATTCTCGGGGTTACGCATGAATATGGAAAAACAATAGGATGGGACATCAAAGAAGGACGAGACTTTTCACGCGAACATTCAACCGATTCAAGCGCTGTGATTTTGAATGAAGCAGCCGTAAAATTTATGGGGGTGGATGATCCTGTCGGGATGGAGATCTTATGGGGACCAACCAAACTGCATGTTGTCGCGGTTGTGAAAGATGTACTTACCCAATCGCCTTACGATCCTGTACGGCACGCGATGTACATGCTTAATTATACCCATCTCAATTGGATCAACATCAGGTTAAACCCCGACAAATCGGCCGCAGAATCTCTTGCGCTTGTCGAGTCGGTATTCAAGAAAATAATTCCTAATGCTCCATTCGATTATAAATTCGTGGACCAGGAATTTGAACAGAAGTTCTCGTCGGAGGTTCGGGTTGGAAAGTTATCGTCGGTCTTTGCTGCACTCGCGGTGGCAATAAGTTGCCTGGGATTGTTCGGGCTCGCTTCGTTTATCGCCGAACAGAGAACGAAAGAAATAGGAATTCGAAAAATACTTGGTGCATCCGTTGGCAGTTTGTGGAAGATGCTCTCAACGGATTTCGTGTTGCTTATAGTTATCGCCTGCCTTATTGCAACACCCATTGCATGGTATGCGTTAAGCAACTGGCTTGGTAACTACGCGTACCGCACTGAGATCTCGTGGTGGATTTTCGCATTGGCGATTGGTGGTGCGTTGGCGATTACACTGGCAACTGTGAGTTACCAGGCACTTCGCGCGGCGATTGCCAACCCAGTGAAGAGCCTGAAGTCGGAATAACCGATGGATCGAGTTACGGTTTAGGGGGTCCAGGTGCCTCGGGAACGCCGGGGTCTGCTTCCGCAGGATTGATAAACAATGGTACGACCGCTGCAACAGCGGCTATAGGCACCAGCTTAACAAGAAGGGGAACTTTTCGCTTCACAACGAAGTGAGAGGAGTTTACGATTTGATCCTTGTTCTTGCTGTCAGATATCCTGAACCAGTAATCTTTGCCCGGCTTTACGCTGGAGGGAAGTTGCAATGTAAAGTGCCCGACGTTGGCAATGTTGGGAAAGCTCGTGACCTTTTCCGTGCCACGGTACAGGTCAAAATTCAGAATGTTCTGTGCTGTACCACCGGTCCAGGTGATCTCGTAGTCTTTCAGACGTTTCATCGTACTATATGAACCATCGAGTCGCACGAATGGAATATAGATCCTGCCTCTCACCTCCAATGCAACTTTTCCTTCGAAGTCCGCACCGAGTTCCTCCTTCGCACGCCAGGTGATCTTTTTGTTTGCCCCGGGTTTCACCTCGAGGTCTATGTCGCCGGAAACCTTCTGCAGTGGTGAAATAAAATTATCCTTCGACGAAAAGAGGCTGACCGTATAAGAGCGATGCGCTACAGAATCCTTTAAATCATAATATAAATTGATATCATCACCCAGCCATTCAACTTTCTTTATAGTGAAATCCTGTGCAGACAAAGAGCTGCCCAAAACAATGACGCTGAAAAATAAAAGGAGAACTTTTTTCATCATTTAGTTTTTAGCAACAAATACAAAATCGCTTTCAGGTTTGTCGTCCCCGAAGCTTCCCATGCGTGGCTCGGGTTTAAGTTTCTCAACGTACGCTTTGATCTCTGATATCGTGAGGATGCGGTCACTGCCTCCGCCGTCCGACAATGCCTGCAGGAGCTTAAGAGTAAACGGCGAGTGTTTCCCGGGAATACCATCACTCACATATTCCTTACCACCAGATGTTAAGTACTTCCTGGTCCTTTGTCCAAGTTTGCGAACCAGGTATTCGCTATCCGAAGTCTCGCCGACCTCCAGGGCGCCCCTGGTGCTGGCGATCACGGGATCGAATGTGCCACCAAAACACACGTCCATAGCAAGGAAAATATGTTCAGATGGAATGTTTTGAAGTATACCGCGAAGACGGTTGTGTGAGATGTAGCTGGTCTTCGCCTTGTCGTTTTCCAAAGAATTTTTGGCGACCACAAACCCTTCACCAAATGTATCATCAAAGTAGCCGTGTCCGGCGAAGAAGATCATGAGCTGATCTTGTGGTTTGAATTTCCTTTCTGCATAATCGCGAAGCTTGTTGTAGACTTCATCTTGTGTCGCGTTCTGGACGATCTCTGTTTGAAATCCGTACTTCTCGCTTAATACTTTTGCGAGACTTTGGGCATCATCGATCGGGTTTACGAGATCTGTCCAGTGATCGTACTGGTCTGTGGCAAACAATAGCACGTAGTCTTTTCGGTCGATCGACACAGCGTCGGCGATCGCATCCTTGCCGACGAGGATTGAACGGGAGCTGCTCACCTTCCCTCCCTGCGCAGTCTCCGCCATGATCTCAATTACATTCTGACCGTCGAATAATTTGAGTTGTTGTTTGATCCTGATCGTGCGTGTCGACGTGAGGTCCAGTGGTTTCTCTCCACGCGTGTTTGTGCCGTCACCTACGATCAGAGTGACCGATTTCAAATCGGTGTCGGATGTTACGGAAGCTTCAATCTCGATAACGTTGTTCTGTGAATTGGTGTACTCAGGTTTGGGTGTGATCCACTTCACGGTTGGCAGGCTGATGGCGACAGCCGGGTTACCTGGCTTTTTGAAGCTCACGGATATGTCATTGGTCTTACCGGAAAATGACTGTGCGCTGCAGCAAAGTCCGATTGACAGGGCCGTGAACAGTGAGAGAAGATTTTTCATAGTCTTCATTTTACTTGAGAATAATTTTTCCACTCTTGCCTGGTGAATTCGTCCCCGAAAACAAGTACACATACATACCTGGCGACACAGTGTTGCCCTGATCGTCGCCGCCATCCCACGAAGCTTCGTGATATCCGGGCTCGAACCTGTCGTTGATCAGTGTCCGAACGGACTTACCCATCATATCATACAAAATGAATTGAACATTCTCGTTGGCATTGCTTGTAATAAATGGAACGGTTACGCGACTGCTGAACGGATTAGGGAAAGGTTGTCCGACACTTGTTATTGTTGGATGAAGTTCTCCATTCGCGCTAAAGAACACCAGGATCGAGTGGTCGGTATTCATTTGGAAGGTGTAGTTGTTTGATCTTCTCATGTCGATCATGGCGCCGGTTGCTTCATCAAACAATAGAAGTTTTGCGTTACTGTTTCCGAATGCGGTATTGTTCCAACTCAAAGAAGCTTCATGTTCATCGCTGTTGGTGGATGTCGAAAACCGCCACTCATAACTTCCTGAAGTCGGTGCGACGTCGCGCATGAATGAAGGCTGAAAGAACTCGGGATGGTTGGAGCTGAATTCCACGTAAGTAAAAAAGCGTGGCAATGCAATTGCGTCGTAACGATCGATGCCCGTGTTTGCCTGCGGGTGCATCCCGAAGCCTCCGAGGTTATTGGTGTTGTTGCCAACCTGGAATGTCATTGGAACAAACCATTCGTCGCCCGAAAGATCGCTTGATACAATTGCGTTTGCGGGCGGTGTCTTTCTTCCATTGAAACGTGCTACGCTCACTGGTATGGTCAGCGATACGGCACTGGTGTTGGTGCTGTTCACGAAGCCACCGCCCCAGGTGAGCAAGCCATCGTACTGTTGAAAAGGCTGTGCGCTGGAAACTGTTGGCACGTTGTAGGTGTATAGATTACCTACGCCGGTCACAGAACTGTTCCGTGCCAAAACATCCGTCCACGATACATTAAAACTATAGAACGGATTGCCTACCTGGTTCCAACCGGGTTGCAGGGTAATTGTCGCAGTCTCGGGTTGGTCGGTTCCAACAACATGTATGGAAGGAGCGGGGTTAAGATTCGAGTTTATCCAGTACCCGTTGCCTGGAGACAACTTCGTGATGTCCAGGATATCTACATTTTTAGTCTGCGCGGGATCGTAGCGTTGTATCCTCCAGTTTTTTTGAAACGATCCTTCACTCAACCCTGTAGTGAGCTTTGTTTCCTTCAGTTGGGGTACGGAAACTATCCGGTAATCGTTTACTGTTCCACCAGTAGGAAACAACACATCGTAAGTAACAGCAGAATTACCCGAGCTGCCAAGTGTAGTTACCTGGATCACATTCGAAGCAGGCGAGCTTCCGCTGGCATTGCTTGCACTGACCCTGTAATAATATGTTGTGCCGGGAACAAGTCCATTGTTGATGGAGAATGACGTGACGTTCCCGACCGCCTGGTTGTTATAGTTGGCAAGGATATGCGGTCCGAATGTCGCATCCGATGCTACAGTAAGGTTGTAGCCGGTAGCGCCGGCCACCGATCCCCATTTAGCGGAGAAGCTTGTTTGAGTTGGACTTAAGTCTGCGGGTCCTGCTGTTGGGGTTGGAGGCAGCGTGAGGGCAGATAGAACGGTAGAGTTTCCCGATGCTCCCGAAGTGTTTGCCGAACGGACGCGAACATAATAAATAGTGTTGGTGGTAAGCCCTGTAATGCTTATCGACACATCGTTTACCGCTTTATTGTTGTAGCCGGGAAGAAGCGAAGCAAATGAATTATCAACTGCTGCATCAACAAAATATCCGGTAGCACCGTTTACCGCACTCCAATTGGCTGTGAACGAAGTTTGGTTGATCTGTGTAACGGAAAGATTGGCTGGATTTGCCGGTGTGGTAAGCGCTGTCGTTGTATTCGAAGAAGGTGAGCTTCCGCTGGCGTTGGCGGACCGCACGCGATAATAGTAAGTTGTCGCAGCAGTCAGACCGGTGACCTCTTGCGCGTTCGTCGAAACCAGGCGGTTCTTATAATCAGCAAGTATGGACGCCGTGCTAAACGATTCATTCGAAGCTACGTCGAGGTAATAACTTGTTGCGCCGGCGACAGAATTCCAGTTTGCTGTAAAGGTCGTTTGAGTTGAAGCAGTGGCTGCGTTGGCTTGTGGGACGGCCGGCGTGGTAAGCACAGTAACTACGTTTGAATTTGTAGATGTTACACTACCATTCGACGACGTCAACCTGTACTTGTAACCTGTCGCAGGATTCAACCCGGTAATCGTGAATGTGGTGACGTTACCTACTGATCTGTTGTCATATCCATCAACAAAAGTCGCGAAGTTGTCTGCAGACACATCCAGGAAATACCCGGATGCATTCACGTCCGACCAGTTTGCAACAAAACCAGTCGGTAGCAAGTTAGTTGCATCGCTGGCTGTGGGACTAACAACGAATTCATCGGAACTACTGATAACATGGCCGTCGACTGATACGGTCATCTTCCCAATTTTCGCGCTGGCCGGAACGACGACCTTTGCGGTAGTGGCGGTAATATTGGAAACTGTACCGGTGGCGTCTCCAAACTTCACTATCATGTTAGTATTGAAATTGCTACCCGTGATATCAATAGTTGTTCCGGGGTTTCCAATCGTCGGAGAAAAGCTTGTAACACTGGGATAAAAAAGATAGACTACTTCAAGTGCATTCTCCGTGGTCACGTAAACATAGTTGCCCGATGGAACTGCCGCTATCGGACCGTTCATGAATGCTCCCCCGTCGCCATCGAGCAACGCTTTGTAGTGAACAGGGTTGGCAGGATCGCTTACGTCGATTACTTCCAAAGCGCTGCTGCCTCCGCTTGCTACGTATGCATAGTTACCTTGGACATAAATAGAGGTGGGGTTGTTGAGGAACGGTGCAGATCCTCCGCCGTCGAGCAGGCTACCCTTGTGTGTTGGGTTGAGCGGATCGGAGATGTCAACAATCTCCACGGAATTACCGAAGCTGCAAGCAATGTAAGCGTAATCGCCGGAGAGATAAATTGACCAGGCACCCATGAGGTACGGAGCCGATCCGTTGCCGTCAGATAAAACGCTTACCTGTTGTGGTGAGGCGGGGTTTGAAACATCTACCACATCGAGAGCTCCATTATAGTCGGCGATATAAGCATAGTTCCCCCGCACAGCCAACCCAGTAGGTTGCCCGGTAAATCCTGCGCCAGATTGAATATACCTTCCCTTGGAAACAGGCGCAGCCGGATTTGTTACATCAATAATTTCGAGAGCCGAGTTAATCTGATCAGTAACATAAGCATAGTTACCAGAAACAACCAGGCCATATGGTAAAGCCAGGTGCGGTACGGCTATCCCACCGCCTCCTAACAGCGCTCCTTTGTGAATTGGATTGACGGGGTTACTGATGTCGATTATTTCAAAAGCATTGGTCGATCCCACATAAGCAAGGCTGCCCACAACACTAATTGAAACAGGGTTGTTAAGATACGGAGCCGACCCTTTGCCATCCACTAAACTTCCTTTTCCAACCGGCGAGGCCGGGTTGCTCTTATCAACGATCTGAAAAGCGTTTGAATTGGTGCTTGCCACATACGCATAAACGCTTGACGTTTGTATTGCACCTGCGTGATCGAGGAACGGGGCTGTACTTGGTCCGGTCGTCAACGCCGCAGTATGAGTTGGCGCCGCAGGATTACTGACGTCGATGATCTCGAGTGCATGGCTGATATTCGTGGCAACAAAAACTTTGTTGCCTGAAAGAGCCAGGTTCCAGCCGCCTTCGAGCATCGCACCACCAGTGCCATGCGTTAAACTTCCCTTATGTGTTGGCGCAGATGGATTGGTGATATCGACCACTTCGACGGCATTGCTTCCATAGCTTGAAACGTATGCATAATTTCCCGAAGCGGCCACCGAAAAAGGAGTTTGCAATTTTGCACCACCAACACCATTGGAGAGACTTCCCACGTGTGTTGGATTTGCCGGGTTAGTAATGTCTACAATTTCTAATGCGTTACTGTTCGAAGATGCGATCAACGCATAATTTCCGTGAATAAAAACTCCACGCGGTGCCTGGATCTTTGCGCCGTTCGTGCCGTTCAAAATACCGCCGGCATGAACTGGCTGTGCAGGATCAGTTATATCGATGATCTCGAGAGAGTGACTTAATCTCGATACCACATATGCATAGTTTCCAACCACTTCCACATCATATGCTTGATTTAAGTAAGGGGCAACTCCACCTCCATCGTGAATGCTGGCCTTGTGAACTGGTGCTGCTGGATTCGATACATCTATTATTTCAAGCGCGTTGCCGAAGTAGTCGCACACGAAAGCGTAATTTCCGGATACTGCCAGCCCGATAGGGTGCGACAGGTATGGCGCGGAACCCCCTCCATCTTTGAGGCTGCCCTTGTGACGGGGATTGGCCGGGTCTGAGATGTCGACGATCTCGAATCCCCTGCCTGATTCGGAAACTATGTACGCGTAATTTCCCACAATAGTAACATTACGTGGTCCACTGAGGAGCGCGCCACCTTCACCGTCTTTCAAACTTCCTTTGTGAACCGGAACGTTGATGTTTGTGATGTCAACAATCTCGAGGGCGCCGGTTGCATTAAAGCTGCCGACGTACGCAAAGTTGCCTGAGACGGCTACGGAAAGAGATCCCTTTAAGTAGGGAGGGTCACCAAAGCTGTTGAGTAATTTTCCCTCATGTCCCGGGATTATTTGCGAGAACAATTTTTGAACAGAACAAAAGAGCAGCAACGCCAAAAAGGAAAATCTCATGTCAGATCTGGGTCAATGGGGCATCCGGATGCATGAGGGGGCGCACCGGTTGTACTAAAGTTAATAATTTTGGCGATCCTACCCTCCCGTAAAATTATCGACGGATCTGCGACCATAATAATCACGATCACTTTCAGGCAGTGGACAAGTTCCTGGAAAAAACATCCATCTTTACGACTTAACGTTGAAGGAATAAAAAATTTAAAACGCTAAATGAAAATTCTCCCGCCTGTTGTTTTATCGATCGTACTTTTCAATTGCACCGGTAGTAATAAAACTACTGTGGGATTCTCTCCCATTAGATCTTTTCCATCGCCTGCAGCAAAAGAAAGCATCGATCCGCATCTGTTCAGGTACAATGATGTTGTCTATCTCTCCTGGCTAGAGGTTGAAGACACAACCGCCACCTTTAAGTATTCAACCCTCGAAGGAGAAAGTTGGGCGGCGGCGCAGACAATAACTTCGGGAAATACATGGTTTGTCAATTGGGCCGATTATCCCTCGATGGCGATCAATGGAGAGACATTCATTGCACATTACCTCGACAGGAGTGGTCCAGGCAAATATTCGTACGATGTAAAGTATCTTATTTCCGGAGATGGGAAGAACTGGAATGGTCCGACGTTACTCAATGATGATGGAAAGGACGCGGAGCATGGGTTTGTATCGATCGTACCATACAATGAAGACTTCTTTGTTGCCTGGCTCGACGGACGTGACGCTGTCATGGAGGGCATGGATCATGAAGGTCATCACGGATCGATGAGCTTGCGCGGAGCAATCCTTGACAGGCAGGGAAAAAAATTGAAAGAGTGGTTGCTCGATGAAAGAGTTTGCGACTGTTGTCAGACCACAGCTGCAGTAACGGGCAAGGGTCCGATTGTTGTGTATCGCGACAGGTCCGACGATGAGGTGCGTGATATGTCTGTTGTGCGGTTGGTTGACAATGAGTGGACGAAGCCTGCCAGTATTTATGAAGACCAGTGGGAGATAAATGGTTGCCCGGTGAATGGTCCGCGCGTGTCGGCGATGGGAGATGATGTGGCCGTTGCATGGTTTTCGGCACCGGGCGATAGCACGCAGGTTAAGGTGATTTTTTCAAATGACGGAGGAGCAGGTTTTACAAAACCGGTTCTCATAAATGGATCAAAAACTTCAGGAAGAGTAGATGTCGAACTGCTCGGCCCGGACAACGCGATCGTTAGCTGGATTGAAAATGATTCGATACAGGTTGCTAAAGTAAGTTCCAACGGAAGGGGATCAGCACGTGCAGTTTCACGCATCTCAACGTCGCGGGCGAGTGGTTTTCCCCAGATGACGAAGGTTGGAGAACGGCTTATTTTCGCGTGGACGGATGTGGAAACCAGGACTGTTCAGACAGCGGGTATTGACATCAACAGGTAGCCGGTCGAGGCCTTACTTTAATTAAATTTTTCTGGCACTAACTTTTGTACTAAGTCAAAAAAATAGCCCAAATCAGAACGATTTGAGCCTTTTGTCGGGGTGAGATGATTCGAACATCCGACCTCCACGTCCCTAACGTGATGCGCTAACCGGGCTGCGCTACACCCCGAATTTTTTTCCTTTTGGGGATAAGTTAGGTCATACGCTAACCGCCCCGACTTGTCGGGGTACACCCCGAAATGAGGGTGCAATTATAGGAAAAAATCACAGGAAAATCGGCCCGCGCCCCAGGATTTAAGCACACCCACTTCTTCAACCACCAGCCACGCCCCCCAAAAACACCGAAAGCCCCATACAGGCTTTCGAATTTGGTTACCGGGTGTTCATTATTCATAATTCCAATACCAGTAACCCACTGTGTCACAATCGCTTGTAGGCCTTAAACCCACCGGTTCCCCTCATTTACTCATGCCTCAACGAATCCACCGGGTTCGCCCGCGCCACCCGCAATGCATGTACACTCACCGCCAAAATCGTAACCCCCAGCGTTATCAATACCGACAACACAAACGGCCACGGCCCCAACTCGATCTTATACTTAAACTTCGACAACCACCCTTCTACCATCGGCAGCACAATCGGTACCGCCACCACCGCCCCAACAACCACCATAGCCACAAACTTCTTGTTCACCAACACATTCAAGCTCGACACACTCGCACCCAGCACCTTTCGTATTCCAAACTCCTTCGTCCTCTGCTCTATTGTATACGACACCAACCCATACAACCCCAGGCACGCGATCAATATCGAAATCCCCGCAAACGTGATCAACGTCTTGAACAACTTCTCCTCCGATGCATACATCTTTCCATAGTCCTCATCGAGAAAAGAATACTGGAACGGATAACGACTCTCATACTTTCGCCATTCACTTTCCAGGAAAGAGATCAGCGGCGCCGGGTTACCCGAGAAACGAACCGACATCGCATTCGGCGGTCTCCTCGATATCCACATCACCAAAGGCTCCACATCGTCATACAACGACTTGAAGTTGAAATCTTTCAACACACCAATGATCGGTTGCGCCGGCGACTCAGCATCGAACTTAATTGTCTTGTTCAGCGCTGTCGCATTATCCCAGTTCAACCGCCGCACAAGCGCTTCATTGATCACAAACGCACCCGAGTCGATCGAACGCGTAGGATCGAAGAATCTTCCCGCCACCATGTCGAGGTCGTACGTCTTCGAAAAATATCCGTCCACCGGGAACATCCGCACCTCTACTTCATCCGGATTAAATCCTTCCGGGATCATATACGTGCTCGCCGAACCGCGACCCAATGCCGTACGTCCCACTGACGTACTCAACACACCTGCAAAAGCATCGACCGACTGTTGATAAACTTCTTTCTTCGCAGCAACATCCTGCGTAAACCTCACAACAAGGATGTGGTCTTTATCGAATCCAAGGTCCCGCGATTGCACATACTTAATTTGCTGATACACCAACAACGTCGCCGCTATCATCACGATCGAAGCCGTAAACTGAAATGTGATCAAAACATAACGCGGCCAGTTGCCAGTGATCTTGCTCTTCCCTCCTCCCCTCAGAACTTCCGATGCATTGAACGACGCAATCAACAGCGACGGGTAACTTCCCGAGAAGAGCGACACAACAACGATCAGCACAACGACTCCCTCCAGTACAAACGGGTTTATCAATTGATTTACCGGGATCGTCTTACCCGTCAACTCGTTGAAGACAGGCAATACGAGATACACGAGAGCCATCGCCACCATTGCCGATCCAAGCACTAGCATGAACGACTCGCCCATGAACTGTTTGATCAGTTGAACACGACTCGCTCCCATCGTCTTCCGCATCCCCACCTCTCTCGCACGTCGCGTTGCCTTCGACGTACTGATGTTTATATAATTAATACACGCTATCGCAAGTATGAAAAGCGCAATCACTGTAAACAGTGTTACAAACTGCTGACTTCCACTCACTGAAAGATTCGTATACATCACGTCTGCCGAGCGGAGGTAAATGTCATTGAATGGCTGAAGATACGGCTTGTACCGATCGGCACGATCCGGGAAACGCCTCAACATAAAATCAGGGAAACGTTCCTGTAATGCAGTCTCATTCGCTCCGTCTCTCAATAATATATATGTGCGTATCCCCTGCGCGATCCAGTTATTCATCCACTCAAACTGCAAAGGCTGAGGGCCAAGCTGAGGCACCGTTGTTACCCACGACATGATACCACGAAACTGGATATGCGAGTTGCGTGGCACATCCATAGCCACACCCGTTACCTCAAACTCCACATTCGAGATACCCACAATTGCTTTTCCAATCGGGTCCTGGTTTCCAAACAACGACTTCGCCAAACTTTCGGTGATCACAATTGTCGACGGACGTGTTAGCGCCGTCTTTGCATTACCGCGGACCAGTGGAAAATCGAAGACACTAAAGAACGCGCTGTCGGCGAATGAAAGATCTTTCTCACTCAATAACACTTTGGTCTCTCCGTAACTCACCACGCTCTCCTGGAACCAGGGGTGATAACGAACCACTGACTCGACCTCAGCAAAGTCGTCGCGCATCGTGGGGCCAATCATGCCCGAACTTTCGCCGTTTTTCGTCGCAACCTTGTTGGCGTCTATGAAAACTTTATTCAGACGATAGAGCCTGTCTTTCTTTGTATGAAACTGATCGAACGAACGCTCATCGAGAATGAACATCAGCGAGAGTACGCTCGCCATGATCCCCAGGCTCAATCCGAAGATTGTTATGCTGGTGTGAATCTTGTTCTTCTGAAAATTGCGGGAGGCGGTTTTGAAGTAGCTCAGGATCATGTGGGCAGAATTTGAAGGGAAACCGCGGAAAAATGGTGTGGTTACCGGGACATCAAAATTTATTTACAGTACCAGTTCCATGATGAGCATCCCCCGCAGCTCATCCTTAAAATACGGAATATCCAGCCGGATCTTTCTCGCCGTTTTGAAGCCAAACTGTTCGTAGAACCCGATAGCATCATAATTCGTGTCCAGAACTTCGAGCCAAACCATTTTCTTTCCAAGCTCACTGGCTTTCGAAAGTGCAAGGTTCATCAGTCGCTTCCCAAGCCCTTTGCCTTTCTGATCTGGCCTCACATACAACTTTTGGATCTCCATGTTCTCTCCTCGCTGTTTCAATTTCATGAAGGCATGCGGAACATCGTCGATAGACAACATAAAGTAATTTACTTTATGCGAGGTGAGATCTTTCGTTAGTTGCTCGGTTCCATACACCAACTCGGTGTACCATGCGAGGCCACCCTCATTCCAATGATCTCCGAAACTTAAAGTGTAAAGAGAAATGCATAACGGCTGGAGTACGGGCAGATCGTCAAGCGTGGCAGCATGAATTCGGGTGCTCATTAATATTGTTCAATGTCAGTTATTCAGCCTAAGCACGTCAGCACGCAACTTCTCGCCCTCCTTCCGGTCCACGGGGCCTCAATGAATTTGCTCCGCCCACCCCCGTGCATAATTCTGCGACCGCCCGTCCATACCCATAACTAAAATACCGATTACTATTATTAATATCACTTTTATACCCTAAAACCCACTCAAAACCATCCTGTGGACGAGCCCGAATTGTCAGAGTCAGGAAACCCCATCTATCGTTACAACAAAGACCAGGAAAACAAATTCACACCCGCCTCGGGCGATGGAGAAAATATCGACGCCATCGATGCGCACATAACGCAACACATCGGGCCAGTCGAAATGGTGTTTCATGAAATAGTTTCCGACCAGGTCCACATCGACATCCATTGGGTAAAAGCTACTGCCGAAAGGCCATATCATGTACTGGTTACATCCGGCATGAGCGACAAGTCTATGAACACACCACAAGAGGCCGACATCCCTCAACACCTCGAATTGTGCATGCTTCTTCCCGTTGAATGGAAAATTGACGAGAAATCATTCAAGGACGAAAACAACTACTGGCCGATCCGCTGGATGAAGATCATCGCACGTTTTCCACACCAGTACAACACGTGGGTCGGTTGGGGTCATACAATCCCTAATGGAGAAAATGCCGCGGGCTTTGCCAGTGCAACGAAGCTCGGCTGCATGATACTGCTTCCGAGCCTGAACCTTCCGCACGATTTCTTCGAACTGAAAACCGGTTCGAAGACAATCGCGTTCTTCTGTCTTTATCCTCTATACAAAGAAGAAATGGATTTCAAACTGAAGAACGGCACCGACAGGCTCCTCGACAAGTTTGAAGAAGCCGGCATAAGCGATATCGTGGATATCAACCGGCCAAACAGTTGCGCACCGCAGAAGAAAGGATTGTTCGGGCTGTGGTAACTACATTATAGTTTGATCCTGATCACCGTCAGCGACAACGGTGCAAGATCGACCTTCAACAGTTTTCCCTTTACATCGATCGTTGAGGTTACCGGTACGATCTTCGACGGGTCCTGGAATGTATTCACGTCATCAGCCTTACCTTTCAATACAGTAAGAGTCGCTTTCGAGACCGACTTTTTCAACGGCAGCTGTGGTGACTGTACTTTTTCAGACGAGTTCACAATCTTAACGATCAACTCCCCGGTGGCTTTATCAAGCACCGCGGACGCGTAAAGATTTTCGGCGCCCGCTATTGTGGTTGGGATGATGTGCGTGCCTTTATTGATGGAAAATAATTTCTGCACGTAATAGTTGGGCGTTCCGTATGAATTCAGGTTGTCGAACCAGATAAGGTCTGGCGTCCATTGCCATCCTTCCGCATGAGCGAACAATGGAGCATACGAAGCAAGGTGCACCACATCTGCATTGCGCTCCAGGCCAGTCATGAAAGCGGCCTCCGACAATGCAGTCAACCAGTTGTTCTTATTCTCGGGACTTGTTGTTCTAACACTTTGTGCAGCATACTCCCCCGCGAAGATCTTCGGACCTTTACGGTCATAGTTGTCGTAACGATTGGTGTTCTTGAAGAACCAATCCGGAGCCTGGTAGTAATGTTCATCCACGATCTGTGCCTTCGATGCACGCAACTCGCCCCAAGCATAATCGAACAATTCTCCGTCGGCAAATGGTCCTGCACTCGAAACGATAAGGATGTCAGGGTATTTTGCATGGATCGCTTTCTCGAACGCATAATATCGTTCGAAATATTGAGTGCCCCATTGTTCATTTCCCACGCCGATCAACTTCATGTTGAATGTTGCGGGATGTCCCATGTCGGCACGAAGCTTTCCCCATTTCGTATCTGTTGAGCCATTTGCAAACTCGATAAGATCGAGTGCATCCTGGATGTACGGATCAAGTTCGTCCATGGGTGCGAGCTCGGCTGTATTAAACTGGCAAGCCATACCGCAACCCAGGATCGGCAGCGGCGTGGCGCCAACGTGTTCCGATAACAGGAAGTATTCATAAAAGCCCAGGCCAAAAGACTGGAAATAATCCGGCGCCTGGCGATGTGCAAACTCCGTATTCCACCGGTTGATCATAAGCTCACGGTCGTCCACGTTACCAACTGTCTTCTTCCACTGATAACGCGTTGCGAGGTCGCGGCCTTCAACGATGCATCCTCCGGGAAAACGAAGAAACCCTGGCTTCAGGTCGGCAAGCAGTTGCACAAGATCTTTGCGGAGCCCATTCCACGTATCGCCCGGCATGAGAGAGACCTGGTCGATGTCGACAGGGCTGCTAAATGTTAATCTAAGCTTTGCCTTTGCAAAAGTTGAAGACGGCGTGAGTGACGAAGTATATTTCTTCCATTCGTTGGAACTGGCGCTCACGTTTGTAGAGCCGATCACGTTCTCCTTATCGTCGATCAACTCGACCTTTACCGTTGCGGTTCCCTGCATCCATATCGAAAAGTTGTAAGCAAGATCCTTCCTCACACCCATCCCGAAAAAACCTTCATTGATGATCGAAAATGTATGACCCTGGCCGACTTTCACCCTCGCGAATCTCGGGTTGTTCTCATGTCCTTCTCCGCGATTAATGATCTCGAGTGATCCACTCTCTTTATTTAAAGAAAATTTATTACTCGAAACTTCCTTCCATCCCATCGTGGGGATCAAAAATTCGAACGAACGGTTCTTCACCAACTCGGCATACACACCACCATCTGCCGCGAAGTTGATATCCTCGAAAAAGATACCCCACATCGTCGGTTGGATCTCACCTTTAGGTTTGTCAACAGCAACGGTGATAGTCTGCGCATGCGCGCACGCAGCAAAAAGAAAATACGCAACGAAAATTTTCTTCATACGAATTTCAGTCCATTGGAATGAAGCTTCTGATACTTGACCGTATCAAAGACATAGTAAAATGCGCCCTTACGGGAAGATTCTTTCTCTTTCTCGTTCAACTTGTTCAGGATACCGAGCGACAACATCTTCTTGGTGAAATTTCGTTTATCGAACGGGCTCTCGAAAATAGCTTCGTACAGGCTTTGAAGCTGGGGCAATGTAAATTTCTGGGGCAGCAATTCGAACCCGATGGGGTGATTGGCAACCTTGTGTCGCAACATCTCCTTTGCCTTCATCACCATTTTTTTGTGATCAAAGATCAACGGAGGCATCTTGTTCAGGGGAAACCATTTCGCCTCGTGTTCGGCCTGGAGCGATTTGTTGTAATCTTCAATGTTGATCAGGGCAAAGTACGCGATCGATACTACCCTACCGGCGGTGTCACGATTCACGTCACTGAATGTGTGCAACTGCTCCATGTACAGGTTCTTCATGCCCGTGAGGTTGTAAAGAACTTTCTGTGCCGCGTTGTCGGCGTTCTCATCCTTATTCACGAACCCGCCCATCAGCGACCACTTCCCTTTCTCAGGCTCAAAGCCGCGTTTGATCAGCAACGCTTTTAGATGACTTCCATCGAAGCCAAAGATGATGCAGTCGACAGCTACCAGTACTTTCTGGTGGCTCTTATAACTGTTGATGTCCATAATACATTTCGTTCCAACGAAGCTCGTTCTTCAGTTGATACAGGCTTGTGTTTTTGCCGATGAGGACACACTCAATTCCTGCCATCTCGGCAAAATCCTGGAGATGTTCGGAGGTAAGATTCTGACTATAACATGTATGATGTGCGCCGCCTGCAAGTATCCACGCTGCACAGCCGGTTTGCATATCGGGAAGTGGCTTCCACAACACGCGCGCCACTGGCAACTTCGGCAGTTCATGTCCGGGCTTCACCGCTTCAACTTCGTTAACGAGCAGCCTGAACCGATTACCCATGTCGACAACCGACGCATTCAACGCAGGCCCAGCCGCCGAATTGAACACGAGCCTCACCGGGTCGGCCTTACCACCGATACCCAACGGATGTATTTCACACGACGGTTTTCCGTCAGCGATCGATTCACATATCTCGAGCATATGCGCACCCAACACCATCTTGTTCGAAGGATCGAAATGATAAGTGTAGTCCTCCATGAACGAGTTGCCGCCTTTCAATCCGCTTCCCATCACTTTCATTGCACGCACGAGTGCTGAAGTCTTCCAGTCGCCTTCGCCACCGAAGCCATAACCGTCATTCATGAGTCGCTGTGCGGCGATGCCGGGAAGTTGAACCATGCCGTGCAGATCTTCGAACGTATCAGTAAAGCCTTTGAACTTTCCCGCTTCCAGGAATGCTCGCAACCCAAGCTCGATCTTCGCCGCATCTTTTAGTGCCGAATGACGGTCGCCACCTTTTCTCAGAGATCCCGCAACGTTATACCTGGACTCGTACTCCGCCACAAGTTTTGTCACAGCTGCATCCGAAACATCGTTGATCACTTTTACAAGGTCGCCGACGCCATAACCATTTACCGAGTAACCGAATTTTATCTCGGCCTCAACTTTATCTCCATCGGTTACAGCAACCTGCCGCATGTTATCGCCAAAACGACAGAACCTCGCGCCCTGAAGATCGTGCCATCCGGCAGCAGCACGAATCCAGACATTCAGTCGTTCATGCACGTTCTCATCTTTCCAATGGCCAACAACAACCTTGCGGTTCAATCGCATCCTCGACATAATGAAACCAAACTCACGATCGCCATGAGCGCTCTGGTTCAGGTTCATGAAATCCATGTCGATATCCTTCCATGGAATGTCGCGATTGAATTGCGTGTGAAGATGAAGCAACGGCTTGCGAAGGATCTTCAGGCCACCGATCCACATCTTCGCAGGGGAAAATGTGTGCATCCAGGCAATAACCCCGATACAGTTTGTAGTGGTGTTTACTTCCTGGCAAATCTTATAGATGTCTTCAGGAGATTCAAGAACAGACTTAAATACGATATTGACCGGCATCCTATTCTGTAGCTCATTCACTATCTCCTGTGAATGCTTATCAACTGTCCGAAGTGTTTCTTCTCCGTACAAAGACTGGCTCCCGGTAAGGAACCAGACTTCCATCGTTTTTAGATAATTATTGTCCATAATAAGAGTCAGGGCCGTGCTTGCGCTCGTAATGTTTCTTAATTAAAGAGTCTTTCAGTCTCGGTGCGTTTGGATTTACCTGCTTCGTAAAGAATGCCATCTGTGCGATCGATTCGAGCACGGCACTATTGTAAACAGCTTTATTAACAGTCTTCGCCCACGTAAACGGTGCGTGGTTTCCCACGAGGATCATCTCCACTTCCGTGTAGCTCAGTCTTCTTTCGCGCAGGCAGTTGATGATCTGAAAACCGGTTTCGTATTCGTAATTTCCTTTGATCATATTGTCGTCCATCGGCGGAGCACACGGAATATCCACGGTTACGTGATCGGCATGCGTGGTGCCAAGGATCGGGATGTCGGTTTGTGTTTGAGCCCATGCAGTTGCATAGGTAGAATGAGTGTGAACGATACCGCCGATGTTTGGCCAGTTCTTATAGAGGACTGCATGAGTGGCCGTATCGGACGAGGGGCGAAGTTTCCCGTCAACAGTCTTTCCTTCGAAGTCGACGATCACCATTTTGTCTGGTGTGAGTTCATTGTATGGAACACCGCTTGGTTTTATCGCAAACACGCCCGCGTCGCGATCGACTGCGCTCACGTTTCCAAAAGTAAACAACACGAGACCAAGTTCGGGCAGTTGCATGTTGCCACGATAGGCTTCCTCCCGTATGCTATCGTACATTTTCATTTATCATCGCGCCAAGCGCCTTGTATTTTTGATATCTCTTTTCATACAACTGCACCTTGCCCGCATCTGGCTTGTAATTAAGATCAAACCCCTGCCCCATCGCATTCATTGCCTCGTTTGCATTCGGATAGATTCCTGCGACTGTCGCAGCAAACATCGCTGCACCCATCGCACATGTTTGTTCCGACTTATGAATTTTGATCGGCATATTCATCACATCGGCCATCACCTGCATAATGTATGGCGACTTCCTTGCAACGCCACCAAGGCCGATCAGTCCTTTCACGGGAACATCCTCGTCATTAAACCTGTCTGCTATCGCACGTGCTCCAAAACAAGTTGCCTCAACCCAGGCCCTGAACAACGAAGGTGCATCACTCGCCAAGTTCAATCCCGACATAGCACCTGTAAGCGATTGGTCTGCATCCGGTGTGCGGCGGCCGTTGAGCCAATCGACAGCCACCTCACTATTTTCATCGAACGGCAACTTCGAAGCTTCTTCACTCAACGCCGATATGATCTTCTCTTCGACGCTGGCCGACTCTGCTCCGAAGAATTTCTTCACAGGCCACATCAAAAGATTTTTGTACCACGCGTACGTGTCGCCAAAGGCCGACTGTCCCGCTTCGAGTCCGATCATTCCGGGTAATATCGAACCATCGACCTGGCCACAGATACCTTTCACGAGCTTGTTGCCGATCTCGGCACGAGGTATCACCATCATGTCGCACGTGGATGTGCCCATGACCTTACTTAAATAATATGGTTCGATTTGCCCGCCGACTGCACCCATGTGACAATCGAACGCACCCACGCCGATCAACACATCCTCTGGTAATCCGAGACGCGCGGCCCATTCTTTGCTTATTGTTCCGGCGGCTTTGTCCGACGCGTATGTATCTTTAAAAAGTTTGCTGGTAAATCCTTTGAGCAACGGATCGAGTGACGCGAAGAACTCATCGGGAGGAAGTCCGTTGAAGTCTGCCGACCAAAGTGCTTTATGACCCGCGGAACATACTCCGCGTTTCAGCTTTGTAACGTCGTTGCCGCCGGTCAGCAGGAATGGGATCCAGTCGCAATGTTCCACCCACGAATGAGTGGCGTTGCGAACGGCTTCGTCTTTACGAAGTATGTGAAGGAGCTTTGCCCAAAACCATTCCGACGAATAGATCCCGCCGACGTATTGTAAGTAGTTTGTGTCGAATTTCTGTGCGTGTTCGTTGATCTGCGCAGCTTCGTTCACTGCCGTGTGATCTTTCCACAGAACAAACATCGCGTTAGGGTTCTCACGAAACTGTGGTAAGAGTGAAAGAGGTGTGCCTGTTTTATCGACTGCTATTGGAGTAGAGCCGGTGGTGTCGACGCTGATGCCGCGAATATTTTTACGAACTGCATCGCCTGCTTTTCTGACGCATTCTTTTACGGTCGATTCAAGTGTTCCAACGTAATCGAGCGGATGTTGGCGAAATTGATTTTCGGAAGGATTGCAGAAGAGGCCATCGCGCCAGCGTTGATAGTAGGCAACGGCGGAAGATATCTCCGACCCGTTGAGAGCGTTTACAACGACTGATCGGACGGAGTCGGTTCCGAAGTCGATACCAATGACAAAGGCGTCACGTTGCATGAAGTTAAAGGTAGTAAAATAAGTGTAAAATCGACGCTTATTTATTATTTCGGTTCTGCTTCAGATCGCGGAAGAACCGTGCCCAGTTAAACGGGTTCAAGAGAGGATTTACGCGTGGCTGGAATCGTTCTGTAATCGAACTCGCGTACTGATCCATGTAGTATTTATAATTCGCGGCTCCATCCATTGGCGTCGTTTTCAACATGAGCGCCATGAGCTCAGCATTCATCTGCCGTGGATCGATGCCATTATCAAATGGTACGTTCAACGCCAGCACTGCCTGTTTGAAAACTTCTTCCGTCGGGAAAGGCATGATCGTAACTTCTTTCAGATAGGTGATATCCTCCACCATCTCGACGACCAACGTCATGAAATCAGAATGATAGTTCGGAACGACCAGCGATTGCCTTACGAAACCAACTGCACTGATTACAACGCTGTCGCCAACGAGAACCGGCATTGAGAAAAATCCTGTGCGGTTCGAAGTGGTACCGCGACCGGCTTTGGGAACATAAACGTGAACACCTGGAATAGGCCCACTGCTGCTGTCGGAAGCTATAATGACACCGGAAAGCTGGATCACCCGTTTCGTGGTTTGCGCCTCGGCTGAGAACCCGATCACGGCTGCGAATAAGATCAATACAACTACCCTCACAAGTTCAAAGATAAAGAAAATAACCCTAAATAATGGGTACATTTGGGGCCCGGAAAATGAGGTTAAAACATTTTAACATAGAGCCCGGAGCCCAGATTTTCGGCGCCTGTTCCGACCCCTCGCGGCTGCGCATTCTCAACCTGATTTTAGCCAACGGAGAGATGTGCATCACCGACCTGGAGCAGATACTCGAGTTCACGCAGACAAAAACCTCCCGTCACCTGATCTATTTGAAAAATTCCGGGATTCTTACCACACGTAAATTCAACCAGTGGGTCTTTTACCAGATCAAGGATGAGGTGACGGAGATCATTCAGCAGATATTCCAGTTCCTCCGCCGCGACCCGGTCCTCCAAAAAGACCAGCAGGTGTTCCAGACGATGTACAACAACCGCGAGCTCACACTCAACAAACTGAAAATCAAACCCACCGGGCAGTCATGACGAACACGAAAAAATACAAGTGCGTATTCTTCGATCTCGACCATACCTTGTGGGATTATGAAACGAACTCTGAAGAATCTCTCAAAGAGCTCTATGCAAAGTATGGATTAGATCAACGGGGGTGTTGTCCTTTTGGTGAATTCTATAAAGGCTTCGTAAAAGTTAATACAGAGATCTGGGATAGTTACGACCGCGGTCTTATTCCAAAGGACGTGATCCGCCAGGAAAGATTTCATAGAGTATTTCTCCACGCAGGCCTCGACGATTATCAAATGTCCCTCCAATTCTCTGCGGAGTATATCGAAGAGTCTCCAAAGAAAAGCAATCTCGTCGCTCACGCTAAAGACATTCTTGATTACTTATATCCACGGTATCCACTCTATATTATTACGAATGGATTCGAAGAGATACAGGGAACCAAAATGGCGTCGTCGGGAATTACCGATTATTTTAAAGGTGTTGTGACTTCGGCAAGAGCCGGGCACAAGAAACCCGAGAAAGAGATCTTCGAATTTGCACTTCGCGAAAATGGTTTCGCGTGCTCCGACTCTATTATGATCGGCGACAACTTGCTTACAGATATCGCAGGTGCAGGAAATGCGTCGGTCGACACGGTTTACTATAACCCATATCGCTTTCAACACCAGGAACCGGTAACCTACGAAATCGCTTCCCTCAAAGAACTCTTACAAATTCTCTGACGTTTTTAACTTTACACAAAATAGAAATAGATCGTTATGCCCAAAGGATTCTTCCACGTTCCCATCCCGAAAAACGAACCAGTATTATCATATGGCCCCGGCACGAAAGAGCGCGAGGCGATAAAGAAAGCTCTCGAAGAAGCACGGTCGAAAGCTATCGACGTGCCAATGTATATCGGCGGCGAAGAAGTTCGGAGCGGCAACAAAAAACCGATCACTCCTCCTCACGATCACAAACATATTCTCGGTTACTATCATCTCGGCGATAAGGGTCATGTGGAACAGGCGATCAACGCGGCGATGGGTGCCAAAGAGCTTTGGGCAAATCTCGCGTGGGAACACCGTGCTGCAATTTTTCTGAAAGCTGCCGACTTGCTTGCGGGCCCGTATCGCTACAAGATGAATGCTGCAACGATGTTGGGTCAGTCGAAGAATGCATACCAGGCGGAGATCGATTCGGCGTGTGAGCTCATCGACTTCCTGCGCTTCAATGTCTATTTCATGACTGAGATCTATAACGATCAACCGATATCGAGCCCGGGGGTTTGGAACAGGCTGGAGTATCGTCCGCTGGAAGGATTTACGTTTGCACTTACGCCATTCAACTTTACGGCGATCGGCGGAAATCTTCCCACAAGTATGGCGCTGATGGGCAATACAGTTGTGTGGAAAGCATCGAACACGCAAATCTATTCTGCAAATGTTTTCATGCAGATCCTGAAAGAGGCGGGTCTTCCCGATGGAGTGATCAATCTCGTTCACGCGAGCGGACCGGATGTTGGTGATGTGATCTTTTCGCACAGGGACTTTGGAGGAATTCAGTTCACAGGCGGTACAAATACATTTAATAATATCTGGAAGACGATAGGAAACAACATTGGGAACTACAAGTCGTACCCGAGGATCGTTGGTGAAACTGGCGGAAAAGATTTTGTGCTGGCACATCACAGCGCGGATCCCAGGGCAGTTGCAGTGGGTATTGCGCGCGGTGCGTTCGAATACCAGGGACAAAAATGTTCGGCAGCTTCGAGAGCCTATGTTCCGTCGAACATATGGGACCAGGTGAAGAAGTATTTGCTCGACGACCTGAACAGCATGAAGATGGGTGGTGTGGAAGATCTCGGTAACTTCATCAACGCAGTGATCGACGAGAAGGCATTCGATTCCATCACGGGTTATATCGAAAAGGCACGGAAGAATCCAATGAACGAGATCATCGCAGGTGGCAAGTACGACAAGTCGAAAGGATACTTTATTGAACCGACGGTGATCCTTACGAAAGATCCTTCGTCGCTTACGATGTGCGAAGAGATCTTCGGGCCGGTTCTCACCTTGTATGTGTACAATGCCGATAACTTCGAAGAAACACTTGAGCTTGTCGACAGCACATCGCCTTATGCATTAACGGGGTCGATCTTTGCGCAAGACCGTTATGCGATCGAAATGGCTACGAAAAAACTCAGCAACTCTGCAGGGAATTTCTATATCAACGACAAGCCCACCGGTGCAGTAGTTGGTCAGCAACCGTTTGGCGGAGCGAGAGGATCGGGCACGAACGACAAGGCCGGGGCTAAGGTGAACTTGTTGCGATGGGTGTCGCTGCGGACGATCAAGGAAACATTCGTACCACCGGTAGATTACAGGTATCCATTTCTCGACTAAACATATGAGACCATTAATTGTAGTTCTCCTATTCTTAAGCACTGCTGCGTTGGCCCAGGACAAGATCTGGTTGTATCCATCAACCGAAAAAGTTACGATCGATGGCTTCGATAAAGAGCCACCATACATAGAAGCTTTTCCAGGCAAGAAGCCCAATGGCATGACGATACTGGTTGTGCCGGGTGGCGGCTATGCCCACCTGGCGGCGGATCACGAAGGCAGCCAGATTGCAAAGTTCTATAATGACAATGGTTTCGATTGCTATGTTCTTCACTATCGTTTGAATGATGACGAACAAAAAGGTCATCGTTTTCCCGATCAGTACAATGATGTAACCAACGCGATCAGGATCGTAAAGAGTAAAGCGAAAGATCCGGATCGTGTGGGGATCATCGGGTTCTCGGCGGGTGGACACCTGTCGTCGATGTGCGCGACGATGCACGTGCCTGCGAAAAAGAATTCCACCAACCCGATGGAGAAGTTTGATTCTCGTCCCGCGTTTGCGATGTTGATCTACCCGGTGATCACGTTTGGAGACAAGAGACACAACGGAAGCAAGATCCATCTTCTTGGAGCGAATCCAAGCCAGGCTATGATCGACTCGCTATCGACACAAAACAGGGTTGACAAGAATACGCCCCCGACGTTTATAGTTTACTCGACAGACGATGATGTGGTGCCGGTGGAAAACGGGATTATGTTTTATGAAGCGTTGAAGAAGAATGGCATATCAGCAACGATACATATTTTTGATCATGGTGGACATGGCTATGGGCTGAATTTGAAGGATAAGGTGATTGGGAAGTGGGGAGAGATGAGTGTGGAGTGGATTAACTCGCTGAAGAGGTGATAGTGAGCTCCGAAAGAGCAACCGAGCCATTTGAACTTTAGAGTTAATGTTTAATATTGAACTCTAAATTTTAAAATTGTTATAAATGGGCTGCACTAGCCTCCGTTGTTTTGCAGGTTTTTCGTCGCCGTTGAGACACTTTTTTGAAAGATTGCGATAAGCTCTTTGTTCTCGTTGAACAACATTTCTTGCTGATCTGCTGAAGAGATATATCCCGTTTCCGAGATTATCTTCAAACAAATACTTGTTTCCCGAAGCTCTTTAAGACCGATCTTCATTTTATGAATAAAATCTTTTCTGGATTCGGCGCCGGCTGCTTCTCCATAAAGCAGAGCAGGCGCTGTCCCGGAGCGAATTAACTGCCCAGCCAAATGATTACATGCCCGGTCGTTCGGAAGCGACTGCGTCATTCTTACGATCGATACTGAGAATCGAATAAGTCGTTGCTCGAGATCATATTTCATATCTCAAATATCTTAGCAAATCTTCTTGCTTCGCAGAAAAGCCTCACCAGTTTTCCTTACAAGCTTTGTGAAATCCACGCAATTGGACTTTAATATGTAGCGTTTAATATTTAGTGTTCCTTACATCCAAACACTAAATATTAAACGCTAAATGATAAATATTAAAGTTATACGGCAGACGTGCTGGAGGTCTCTACGGGCTCTGCCTCCTTATACCATCTGATATTCCTCGAAAAATACATCACCACACTTATTATCATAAACAGCCCCACGCTTCCTATCAATAAACTAAAATCTTCCGCCTGAATAATCACAAAAATAAACACATAAAACACCGCCATCACCGACGAGAACAACACCACAAGCCCTTTGGCACGCAAGAATGTCATCGAGTAGAGCGACAACAACAGCACCGTCGCAATCGACGATATCGCGTAAGCAACATTATATCCCATGTGCTCCGATATCGACAGCAAAAGTGTGTAGTAGATCGTAAGCGCGATCCCCACGAGAATATACTGGAACGGATGTATGCGGACTTTCCGCGTGATCTCCACCAGGAACAATGCCGTGAATGCAAGCAGGATGATCAGCACTTCATATTTTGCCGTGCGCATGCTCTTCTGGTACTGATCGGCAGGGATCAGCAATCGTACTCCGAACTCTGTGCCACTCAATGTTTGATTGTCGTCCGTCCACTGGTCGGCAAAAGGGCGATTGAACGATAGCACTTTCCATGTCGCATTGAATACACTGTCGGTAATGCTGCGTGTTGTTGGCAGCATTTTACCATCGAAACTTGGAGACGCCCAACTTCCGGAAACAGACACCGAGGTCGTTTTTCCTGCGGGAATAAAATATAGTTGCTCGCTGCCTTTAAGTTCGAGATCGATCGAGAAGTTTTTAACCATATCGTCTTTGCTTTTCCAGTCGAAAGGCACAACGATGCCGGTGGTGCCGGTGCCGACCAGGCCAACATTGGCCGACGACTCCGATTCGAACGACATGTTATCGGAATGAATTCCCGGATTTTCGTGAATACCCTGCAGATCGGTTATGCCAATTAAGAGAGCTGCGTCGGTCCAGATCACCTGTTCATTGGGGATCTTCCACTTGTCGAAATTCAATTCACCAAACGACGCTTTCAAACTGATCTTCGAATCATAGACAGACACGTCGAAAATTCCGCGGTGAAGAACCTCTGGGGATACTTTTCCATCGATCGCAAGATCATCGGCTAGAAAATAGGCGTAGTGAACAGTTTCAACAATACGGGTGTGTTCGACACCGTTCGTCCATTCTTTTACGCTCTCGATCTGTTTGTAGGGGATCCTGAGTACCGGGCCGGTGATCGTTTGGTGTGCGGCCCACTTTGAAGCAACTTCTGCGATCACTCCATCGGCCCGAGCTTGTCGTTCGTAGATGAGATCTTCCACAAACGATGATGGGATCAGAAGTACGAGCATAAGCACACCGATCGAAATGAGTTTGATCATGATCGATTCGCTAAGCCACTTATTGAATCGATCGAGTAATGATAGATTGTTGTCCATATGTTTGATTGGTTATTGGATACTGGTTGTTGGAAATTGGATATTCAGTTTTGTTGTTGACTTTACTTAATATTCCTTCGAGCACCGGCAGCATATTCGCCAGGTGATGTGTCTTGATCACAAAATTCCAGAGCGCTTCAAACTTCTTCCATCCGCCGGCGTACAGAAAATGCTTGATGATGTGCTTCACATTCTCATGCTTTGTTGAGGCGCGAAAGATGTTGTTCCACGTATAGAATTCGCGGTAAGCGTGATGATAACCGGCTTCGAGTTGTTCGGCGGTTAGGTTCTTTGTTTTATAAACGACATGCCGTGTATCGTACAAATCCCAGTTATCGGTGAGCAGTCGTCCCTCCTTCTGCATTTGTGCATAGAGTTGTGTGCCGGGATAAGGCGTAAGTATGTGATATGTAGATGTGGTGATCGAATTTTCGACACCCCACTCGACGGTTCGTGAGAACACGTCGTTGTCGTCTTCGTCGAGGCCAAATACAAAACTTCCGTTGATCATAATACCGAGATCGTGCAGTCGTCGAACTGCGTTTTGATAGTCTCGGCGGAGGTTTTGTTTCTTATTACTTTGAACGAGGTTACCGGTAGAAAATGTTTCAAAACCAACGAACAGACTTCGGAGTCCTGCGTCGGCGGCTTTTTCAATGAGATTGCCGCGGAGGATCGAGTCGATGGTGCCGGCTCCCTGGAATACGCGGTTCATCCCTTTCATGCCTTCGAACAGCGCAGAGGCAAACTTTTCGTTACCAAGGAGGTGATCATCGAGAAAATAAAGATGACGACCGGGGAGGCGATCGATCTCGGCGAGAGCGTCGTCGACAAGTTGGGTATAAAATGATTTACCGCCTTCGAAGAAAGCGTCTTTGTAACAGAAGGAACAATGATGTGGGCATCCGCGGGTAACGACGATCGAATTCGGCACGAGATAGAGATGTCGCTTGATGAGATCGCGACGAACAGGCGGAAGCTTTGAGAGGTCGCGAACGCTGGAGAAGTATCGTTTCCTGGGATGTCCTTCGCGGAAGTCTTTGAGGAATTGGGGAAGGGTTTCTTCGCCGGGACCGAGGAAGATGGTGTCGGCGTGTGGAGCGGCTTCTTCGGGCAAGGATGTTACGTGAAGTCCGCCAAGTATCACGTAAGCACCTTTGGCGCGGTAATGATCGGCGATGCGATAAGCGCGGTATGCGTTGGTGATGTAGACCTGGATAACGACGAGGTGTGGGTTGTCGTTGAGGTTGATGTTTTCGACGTGTTGGTCTTGCAGGTCGATCTCGTCGTTGTCGGAGAAATATGCGGCGAGGGTGGCGAGGCCGAGTGGTGGAAAGAGTGAGTATTTGATTGGCCGCCAGAAGGGACTTTCGGCTTCTGTGAGTGCGGGGAGTATCATCTTTACTTTCATATCCTGTAATATTTAAAAGTACTTTTAGTTTAAAAGTGAGTAGGTAAAAAAATTATCGTTTCTGGTTTTTAATAACTTCTTCCATGGCGTCGAGGTGTTTTTTGAAAGCTGATCGTCCGCGTTCGGAGATCTTGTAGCGGGTGTTGGGTTTTCGGTCGACGAATGATTTTTGGACGATGATATATTTTTCTTTTTCGAGGGCTTTGATGTGTGTGGCGAGGTTGCCGTCGGTTGTTTGGAGTAGTTGTTTCAGTGTATTGAAATCATACGAGTCGTTGGCAGTTAATACGCCCATGATCTGCAGTCGCGTGCGATGCTCGAGTATCTTGTCGAAATTTTCGAAAGGATTTTTCATTAGCCTTCGTACTTACGGAACATAAGGGCGCCGTAAAATATATGAAATATGCCGAAGCCGGTTGCCCAGAAGAAGAGTCCGTATCCTGGGAGGAATCCGCAGATGACGCCGAGGATGATTTCGGAATAGCCGAGGTATCGTACTTCTTCGTAGAGATTGGGGCTGGCGGCGATGAGTGCGAGTCCGTAGAATACGAGGCATCCGGGTGCGACGAATTCGTAGTTGCCGAATATTATTTGAGTGATGATGACGATGCCGCCGGTGGCCAGGGGGATGATGAGGTTGATGATGACGCGGTATGTGGCGGGGGTCCAGAGGGTGGTTCCTTGTTTTTTAGCTTTACGTCCGGAGAGGATGAGGCCGGTGGTGATGGATGCGGCGAGTACGAGTATGGCGATGAGGGTGAGTTGCCAGAGGAGCTGCGGGGCTTTTCGGATGATGTGGTAGTCGGTGCCCGAGGTATAGTTTGGTACTCTGAGTTCGATGGAGAGCCAGAGGGCCATGATGGCGCCGCAGAGGGCGTATATGCCGGCGAGGATTCCGGAGAGTCCGCTGAGGGAAAGGAATTTTGACGATTTCTCCATGATGTCCCGGATCGAGTGGAGGTCGTCGTGAATTTCCTGCTGGCTTTTCATCCTAAAAGTACTTTTGATTACAAAGTAAATATACGAGACCGGGGCCAAAATGATTTAGTTGGGTGAGGAAATCCGATGATTTTCTTGAAAAAAAAGTGGTTTGGTGGAAGATTTGGCTTGAATGATGTATTATTGCACCCCGAATGAACCAGAGGCCAGCCTGGGTTTATTCTGTGAATTCCTCCTTAGCTCAGCTGGTTAGAGCACCTGACTGTTAATCAGGGGGTCCTTGGTTCAAGTCCAAGAGGGGGAGCCAGAAAATCAGCCAGTTACAATTTATTTGTGACTGGCTTTTTTATTCCAGCGTGCTTTCAGCGTGTCGCGAGATCTATTCCAGATCGTAAAAAAGAGCGTGCTGGATAATTTTATTGTTCTTCCAGCGCTGAACCGACAGGTAGTGCATATTCATGCTACCGAATTTCGTGTGATCCAATGCGCAATACCAATTGGTGACCGAAAGATTTTTCTCGATGGTAAGCGACACCAATTCCAGTGCTTCTATCTTCATGCCTTGGGTAAAGCTTTCTATTAACGCACGAAAAGCACCAATCCCGCTGTGTGGCTGATTTGAATTCACGCTAAAGACAACTTCGTCTGCGTAGAAACTGTCTAACGCCTCTTTAAATTTATGCTGCTGGATCAGTGAATTGTAGCTCACCACTGCACTGTTGAAGGTTTTCATGAGTTTTGTGATTATTTGAATGATTGATATTCAGGGATCGGCGTGGAACTGATAGTTCTGTTACCTGAGATCTGAGAGTATCAACTTCCTTTGCGTTAAGGTATTCTTCATCGCCTTGTCCCTCACAATCGGGTCGCTACTATGTATCAGGTCAAAATACTCTGTTGGTATAACCTGCCACGATAGTCCGTATTTGTCTTTACACCAGCCACAATACCCTTCTTCACCACCGTCTCTTGTGAAAGCTTCCCAGTAATAGTCCGTTTCGGCCTGATCAATTGTATTCACCACAAAAGAAACTGCTTCATTAAACTTGAACAATGGGCCAGCTGCCAGTATACTAAAAGTCATTCCTGCTATTTCAATCACTGCTGTTTCTATACCAGCCTCATTTCCACTTTCCTCGCTGTCGAACTTGCGAAAATCCATCAACTTTCCGTCTTTAAAAATCGACAGGTAGTAGTTGGCGACAGACATTGCATCTTTTTCCACCCACAAATACGGTGTGATCTTTTGAGTAATCTTATTCATCTTTTCAGGGGTTTTGTTCGTGTAAAATTGTAGATGCTGTTGGTTGACGGTGTTGTTAGAAATTTCCTGCCCTTCTCAACAGGGTCGTCAATTCATTCAACGTCATAGTGAATCCTTCCCTGAAGCCCATCTCTATCATTCTTCCCAATTCTTCAAGCGATTCAAAGTAAATCGAAATGCTGACGTTAGTAATCCCATTCCGTTCACTAAAAGTCACGTCCCAATTCGCACCTGGAAGCTCCGGCGTTCCGTCCTTATCCGTGAGAACACTCGTGCATTTAAAATTTGTCATAGGCGTGATCGACGTGTACTCAAACAGCTGCCAGCCTATTTCCGCTCCCTCCGGACTCACCATTGCATAGAACCTCCTTCCACCAACTCTAAAATCCATATGTTTCGTTTTGGAAGTCAACGGCTTCGGTGCCCACCATTGGTCGAGATATTCTTTTTTTGTAAAGGCATCCCACACAATTGAAAGCTCAGCGTCGAATTGTTTCTCAACAAATACAGTGCTCGTTGCCTTGTCTACCCTAAAGTCGAACAACAGGCTATTACTCATCTTTTACTTTCTTAATTGTTGCCATTAACGTGCGAGAAAAATTTTCTATCCAAACACCTATCTGCAACTCTTCGGTTGCAAATATATATGCAACCATTCAGCTTCGCTAATTTTTATACCATCTTTTTCAGCACTGCTGCGGGTTTTCTTTCAACACGTAAGGGAAAAGTGCGTTTTAGCTGATTTCGCGGTGTTCGACGGGTTAATCTGCAGGGCCCGGTCCAGAAAGGTCATCCGGACCAGTGCGGCCATGGAAAGGCGGAGCAGGTGAGTGGAGATCTAACAGGATTTGAATTTAGTAGTCAAATTGATATACTGTACGTTATGGGTTCCGAAGGGCATTGGAGCGCCGCGACTCTCTACCTTACGATCATTCAGCGTATGCCGACCCTATCCACCGCGACCGGGTCCGGTCGTTTTTGAGCGTCGTGTTGCCCTGGGTTTATCAATTCCATTTTCCAGGTGATAATTATTTCATCACCGACCAGAAATCCGGCAGATTCCATTGCGGTTGTCCACTTAACGCCCCAATCAGCTCGTGCTATCTTGCCTGTTATCAAAAGGCTTGCGGTTGTATCACCCCACGCGTCCTTCGATCCAAACCAGACTTTCATTTCAAGATTAATGTTCCTGGTCACACCAGCGATCGTCAGGTCCCCTCCAAGTTGGAGGTTGTCGGTGCCAGGCCGTTGCGACAAAGATGTCGACGCAAAAATGATCTGTTTGTATTGATCAACGTTCAAACAGTCCGGGCCTTTAAAATATGCATCCAATATGGAGTCATCCGTCGTGATGGACTTGCTGGTAATTTTTAGCATGATGTCCGCAGTGGAAAAGTCGTCTCCGTTTGTCAGCACGTGCGCTTCGTATTGGCGGAACCGTCCGTTGACGCGGGAAACCATCAGATGACGCACGTCAAAACAGATTTCACTTTGCACAGGATCTGTGCGCCATCTGATCACTTTTTCATCTTTATAAATCTTCATAGTCTTGGATTATAAAGCGCAATATGCATTGCGATGGCTCCTGAAGTCTTACACCAGGTACGCCTTGTGTTACAAAATTCACTGATCCATTAAAGATCTTCGAGATTACCGGATCGTTTCTGCTTTAGTTGCTTGAAGAAAGAAGGTGAAAGGCCGGTAACTTTCTTGAACTGGTTGGAAAGGTGCGCTACACTGCTGTAATGCAACTTATATGAGATCTCAGTAAGATTCAACTCATCATATAGAATCAATTCCTTGACGCGTTCAATTTTATTGACAATGATGAATTGTTGAATGGTCATCCCCTTAACTTCCGAAAAAACGTTTGAGAGATACGTGTAATCATAGCCCAGCTTTTCACTGATGTAGTCGGAATAATTCACTTTGGGCATATCTTCTGAAAAGTGGATCATCTCCGTAATAACGTTCTTGATGCGTTCAATCAAAATGCTACGTTTGTCGTCCAGTAATTCCAGGCCTGACCGGAGAAGGATCGCTTTCAGCATATCCCGCTGCTGGATAGTGATCGTATCAAGGATCTGAACCATCCCCAGTTCTACTGCCGAGTGCCCAAGATTAAGCTGCGCAAGCGCTTCTTCCACGACCATCTTGCATCGTTGACTGACCATATATTTTACATACAGCTTCGTTCCAGCCATTTTATCAGATCTCTTGACAAAACTATTTCACCCTGAAATGTGCGATTGATGCAACATTTCTGCCTTTTAGTATAACAATGCGGGGGCGTTTGGCTTATAGCTTGCGTTCCAAATCAAAAACGCAATGCCAAATCCAGTTAACAACGATAACAAATATCCGGTGGGGACGATTGTCTACTCGCGGGTGCAGCCCAGCCTTAAGTTGATCATTGAACAATACATGCAACGAATATACTTTTGCAGAATATTGGATCAGCCACATTCGAAGCAAGTTCCTTACTTCGAGAGAGAAATCAGTACCGTTGCACTCGGCGGGGAAAAAGCAATAATTAATTGAATCGGTTGAACGGACTCAGACTTACCGCTTCAAGATCCTCACTGCATTCATTCCTTTTGGTCCCTGTTCGATATCGAAAGACACGGCGTCAGATTGGTTGATATTGAAATTAGCTGACGAGTAATGGAAGAAAAATTCCTCCTGCGTTTTTGCGTCCTTTATAAAACCATATCCCTTGTCTTTCTCAAAGAACTTAACTGTGCCTTGCCTGGGTTCCAATGTCGTAGAGCCGCCTTTGTTCTTTGACGACAGATCAATATCATTTTGATTGATAGCCCTTCGTCTCGATATGTCCGGAGGTGTGGATGAGAGGTTCCCATTTTCGTCCACATAGGCTATCATGTCCTCAAACGACTTAGCCTGTTTATTCGATTTCCGTTCCTCCTTGCGGAGTTCCTTGTCTTTCTGTTTTTGTAGTCTCTTTTTTTCTTTTTCTCTCTTGTTGAACGTTTCGGAACTGGCCATTCTATGATTGTTAGGTTGATTACTGAATACTTTGCCTGTTGATGCGTAACATCTGGTTTTTTTCAAGGACGATCTCATAACGGTTAGTCGCAATTAGATCTGATCCCGTCTGCGATAGCCTCAGCATATCTATAAAGTCTTTGGCTATTTCCGAGTTGCTCGAATCGAGGGAAGCTTTACTCATTGATATAATGACGCGGAAATTGAAACCGCCTTTCGGTTTCTTTTCTACCGTATTGAGTTCATGTTTCATGAACTGATATTCCTGCCATTCGTTCAGTGACCCCTGCATCATCTTCAATATTGCGGGGCGGTATTTGCTCCAAAAAGAAGCGAACTTGCGGTAGGATAGTTCTGAATGCATTCTTAATCAGTTAATGTTACTGCTTTGACGTCGCCCGGTGTAGGCTACTATGAACTGCAGGCTGAATAAAGTCCTCAAAGATAGCGATTCTATCGACGATGTTTGTCAGTACACAGAAGGTATATCCGTATAATTTAGTTCACCCACTATACAACGGTAATCTATGCGCTGTAATCCCACAATTATCACACAATTAGGAAACCAGCATCAATTACGCTACCTTTGAGGCATCAATTGCGGAAATTTTTATTTACCGCCCATTCATCTCAGAATCGCGGCCATTAATTCTCTCCCCAGTTTAGTTCAGGAAATAAAGCCGTCCCCTTAAAATTTGCACGACGGTACCAGGTGTTTCGTTTCAATTAGTAACTGTAGACCCGTTTTCATGAACGACGTTCCGAAATGTTCGGAACGATGCTATTTTTTTTAAAAAACGTTAGTCAACATGTTATTTGAACAACTCGACATTGTCGAGCCTATCCTTGCGGCCCTTCGCAAAAAAGGATACAAAACCCCCACTCCCATCCAACAACAAGCTATCCCGGCAATACTTTCCGGCCGTGATGTTATTGCATGCGCACAGACAGGAACGGGGAAAACAGCATCATTTTCAATTCCTGTCTTGCAGAAGTTGTCCCACTCTAAACGCCCAGGTGTTGTTCGCGGACTGGCACTTGTTCCTACGCGTGAACTCGCTATCCAGGTTTCTGAAAACGTGACGAATTATGGAACCAATTTGCACGTTCGCAGCGTGTTATTGTACGGTGGCGTTCCTCAAACAAAACAGGTAAAGGCGCTCAAGAGCGGTTGCGACCTTGTAATTGCAACTCCTGGTCGTCTTATGGACCTTATCCAACAGCGGGCACTCAATCTCGCCGGGTTAGAAATACTTGTAATGGATGAAGCTGATCGCATGCTGGATATGGGCTTCATTCGCGATGTTACAAAAATACTTAGAATGATTCCCGCTCCATGCCAGCGAGTGCTTCTTTCCGCAACGATGCCGTTCGAAATTCAGCAGCTCGTTTCAACAATATTGAAGGATCCAATCAAGATCAATATCGCTCATGTAAACACCGCTGCCAGGATCGAACAGAACGTGTACCACGTTGCAAAGTCAAATAAAAGGGCGTTGCTTAAACACGTGATATCCGATCAACAGATGGCCAACGTAATTGTATTCTCCAGAACAAAGCATGGCGCCGACAAGATCGCGCTTGACCTTCAAAGGGCGGGAATATCTGCAGAAGCATTTCACGGAAACAAATCGCAAGGCGCACGGTATCGATCGCTGTCAAATTTCAAAGCAAAAAAAACCCGCGTCCTGGTAGCCACGGATATAGCGTCGCGCGGCATCGATATCAACGACTTGCCATTTGTAATTAATTATGAGATGCCAGACACGGCAGAAACATATACGCACCGTATCGGTCGCACCGGGCGTGCAGGAAATACGGGAACGGCGCTTTCGTTTTGTGATCACGAGGAAGCTGCGCAACTAAAACAGATCAATAAGTTGCACCCTGGAAAAATTCGCGTAGCTGACCATCCATTTGGTAATAAAGTTCAAAATGAACGGCCCTTCAAGAAGCATTCGTATAGAACTTCATATCAAGGCTAATCAAGGCTAATAAAAAATAACTACTAACAATTAACATTTAAAAACATGCAAGGCACAGTAAAATTCTTCAACGAGGCAAAAGGATTCGGTTTCATCCACTCAACGTCTTCCAATGAGGACATATTCGTTCATTCTTCAGGACTTATCGACAAGATCCGCGAGAACGACAAAGTAGAGTTTGAACAAGAACGCGGAAAGAAAGGCATGAACGCAGTCAGGGTAAGAGCGATCCGCTAATATTCCGCCGGCAGCTATTTCACTTATCCCCTTAAGAATGAAGCAACTCAAAATCGGCAAGCAAATTACCAATCGTGAAAGCCAATCACTTGACAAGTATTTTCAGGAAATCGGGAAGGTGGGATTGATAACGTCGGATGAGGAAGTAGATCTGGCGCGCAGGATCAAAGCCGGTGATCGTGCAGCGTTAGACAAGTTGACCAAAGCGAACCTTCGGTTTGTCGTTTCGGTGGCGAAACAATACCAGAACAGGGGTCTTTCTCTGAATGATCTTATTAACGAAGGAAACGTAGGCCTGATTAAAGCAGGACTCCGCTTCGATGAAACAAGAGGTTTTAAGTTTATTTCATACGCGGTGTGGTGGATTCGTCAATGTATCATCCAGGCGATAACCGAACAAACCCGTGTCGTGCGTCTGCCTTTAAACAGGGTCGGCGACATAAGCAAGATTGCCCAGACAATGGCATCTCTTGAGCAAGATCTGCAGCGCGATCCCACTGCTGACGAGATTGCCATGGTTATGGGAACCACCAGCGACGTAATCCGGGATAATCTTTCCTTTGGACAAAGGTGTATATCAACTGATGCCCCAGTGGGCTTTGACGATAACGCCACACTGATGGATACAATGTCGGATAATCTATCGGCACCTCCTGACGCGTCGCTAACCCAACAAGCTCTAAAGACAGAAATTCAACGAGCATTGTCGACCCTCGCCGAACGGGAAATGCAGGTCATTGTACTTTATTACGGTCTGAACAACGAGGATTCTCATACGCTGGAAGAAATCGGTGTAAAATTTTCACTTACCCGCGAGCGCGTCCGTCAGATCAAGGAACTTGCGACCCGTCGTCTGCGGGTAGTTTGCCGTAGCGGCGAATTGAAAGGTTATTTGGGTTGATAGGTCAGGTACGGCTAGAGATGATTCTCATTTTCTATACAACTCTCACACGTCAGTTTTTAAAAAGATCGTTAAGAGTTTTGACTAACTTTACTGAACTGCCGGAAAAACGTGAGCATTATGATCTACAATATCCTCAACGGAGACTCCCTCGCCCATAGCTTCCCCGACGCCAAAATCCCCGGTGAAACAATTGTCTTTCGCGAAGCCCTCATAGACGGCAGTCTCTCCGGCAACACTCTCCCCGACTTCTATCGTTCCAGGGCGAAATTCCTTGGGGTAACCGAAGCCGAATATTATGAAAAGGTTGAAAGTGAATTTGAAAAAATCACTAACGCAGCCAACAACTCCGAATTCAACCTCTGGTTCGAATACGACCTGTTCTGCCAGGTGAACATGTGGTTCGTAATTTCATTGATCAACAGCTTACCAATTACTAAGAAAGTTTACGTCGTTTATACTTCCCATCTCGACAAAAACGACAAACTGTTTTGGAACGGATTCGGGCCAGCTAATGCAGACGACCTTAAAGTTTGTTTTGAAGACAGGATCCTTTTATCCAACGCCGACCTGCAATCAGGCGAAGCGCTGTGGACCGCCTATAAGACCAACAACCTCGACGAACTTACTCACCTCGGAGAAAGTCAATCAGCTGCTTTTCCCTACCTGGCAGAAGTTATACAGGCTCACATCGAGCGTTTTCCAAAAGACGGCACAAACGGAAGACCGGAGAAAGTCATCGAAGACATCACAAAAAATATCACCACCGACTTTTCTAAAGTATTTAAAGAGTTTTGGAACAGGGAAAGTATTTATGGGTTCGGCGATACGCAACTAAAGCCCATTTACGATAAAGTGATGCGCGACTACTGAGAGTCCTTCTTCAACACCAAATACCCGTACACATCATCATTCCTCAGTTCCTTCACTCCTCCCTCACCACCAACAAACTCATACGTCGAAAGACCGTTCTTCCAACGCGAATCTTTATCATATTCAAGCTTCACCGGTTTATCATCATTCCTCTGTATAAATAAAGTCGTATCGTTACTCGTCACCCTCATCTTAAGATCAAATCCACGTGAACGCCCCGAGTACACACCCACATACTTCGAAAGGTCTCCCGAAAACGTCGCAGGCTCATCCGGACCCTTTGGAAAAAGTTCTTCTTCTATAAAGTCAGCGATCTTACCCGGACCATTCGGACCAATCGTATTCATCAACACCGTAACACTTATGTTCTCACCCGGGAAGAAAGCATTCTCCGAAAGAAATCCCGGGATACCACCGCCATGCTCAATACGCGTCTTCCCATTGAAATCAGTGACCGTTAACCCATCCGCATAGCGCGTCACACTCCCATTATTCAATTTGACAGGACTTATCAACTCCTTATACATTGCCTCACTGAGAACCTTACCATTGTGTAGCGCATAATTCCATTTCGCAAGATCCTCCACCGTAGAACACAACGAACCCGCCGCGTAAGGCCAGGTGTGATCTATATATTGCGCGCGCATTAAACCACTCTCACCCATATCATAACCATGAGCCCGGTTCTTAACCGTCTTACGCTCATCGCAATAGTATGAATTCCTCATACCAACCTTATCGAAAATATTTTTCTTAATGTATTCTTCGTAGGAAACACCACTCACCTTCTCGATCACAAGACCCAGGATAAAAAATGCCGTGTTGTTATATATCAGTGCTTCGCCTGGTTCGAAGTCGAACTTCTCTTTTTCAACCAACCTCATTAGTGTGTCGCGTTTGTACTTATGGATCATCAGCCCTTCAAAGAACGGAAGCTCCGTATATCCCTTGATTCCCGACGTATGATTCATCAACTGGCGGATCGAGATCTTGCGACCTTTCGTATCGAACTTCACATATTTAGTAAAGTCATCGTCGAGTGAAAGCTTGCCCGCCTCTACAAGTTGCAGCGTCGCGACGGACGTGAATTGTTTTGTTACAGATCCAATCTCAAACGACGCATCAGTCGACAGTTTGACACTGTGTTCCACATCGGCATATCCATAACTTTTCAACAGAAGCGGCTTGCCGTCGCGATACACCGCAACAGCAACACCAGCAAACTTTGCGCTATCAACCTGTGGATTGATCAGGCTGTCAAGCTTTGATTCAAGCGCCGAAGTCTCAGTTTTCGGGCTTCCGGATCTGTCGCACGAAATGATACTGGCAGCAATGAATAATGAATTGAGGAGAAGGTTTTTGGGTGTCATTTTGCACTATATAAATATGGGGCTGTTCAAGTTAAGAATCGCTGCGAAACTCACCAAAAAATGGCCGAGCTCCTCCCGTCTAACATTTAATTCTAATAACGATGGACGTTTGTTTCGGAGGAACCTTTGACCTGGTAATTGCCCGATCACGCGGAGCCGCGGATTCATACACGGAAGTTTCACAATCTGAATACCTCGTAAGAAAACTCAGCAGCAAAACGAGAAAGTATATCACCTCCGGTGGAAAAGAATACGTCTCCGATGGCGTGCTCGGGCGCCACTCGCCATTCGCAGCCAAGTTTATAGAAGCCCTTCGAAGCAACGGCGGCGACGACCGGATCCTTGTGATGAACGAGATCCTTTCCGTCCTTGAAAAGATCAAAACAAACGAACCCCGCTCGGGAGACTTTGCGGACGGCGATAAGTCTGCAGACTTTGTTTTTGTAGCGGGCCGATAACGTCTGCAGCGGTATTCCGTACTAACATCTTCAATTCCGGTTGCCCTTCGCGGCCTCGTGCGATAGCTTACGCGCGTGACCGCCCTTCGCAATCTATTCAACAGCATCCATCCCCTACCCGAACAATTCTGGAGCGATCTCCATGAAGTGATCGCCGAAAAATTATTACCGCGAAAAACTATCCTGGTCAAACAAGGAAAACCATGCAACAATACCTTCTTCAACTTAAAAGGCCTCGCCCGCGCATACTATTATAAGAACGACACAGATGTTACCTCCAGGTTTTTCCGTGAGAACGAATTGATCATCGCCGTGAACAATGAAAACATCGAGCTCACGGAAGACAGTGCGTTGATTATTATCCCAAACGATCAACTATCTCATCTACAAAAAACCTATCCGGAATTGAATTTCGTGATGCGAACAATCGCCGAACACAATTATATACTGAGTGAGGAACGGTCATATGACATGCGTATGAAATCTGCACGCCAGCGATACGAAGATCTCCTACAAAACGATCCACAGCTTTTCCTCCGCGTTCCACTTAAACACATCGCTTCGTATTTGGGCATGAAGCCCGAAACACTTAGTCGCATTCGCTCACAACGCTAGCCTTTTATTGACATCTATCAATTTACTCGCGGCTTATTCCAGCCTAATATTGTTCATCATTTTTTAATCACTTTAAAATCAAAATTCTTATGAGACGCCCTCTTTTAAGAACCGGATTTACTTTACTCATTGTTTCAGCTCTAGCACTTTCTTGCCGTGAGGAACAATCAACGGAAGTCGCGAAAGCTCAATCTCCTTTTCGTCAAAATATCGAAGCTTACCTGGATCAGTTGAACCCTGAAACGGAAAACGAACTCCGACGTCTTTCGGAGCTCAGGCACGGATTAGATTTTTCGGACATTGACCGGCAGCCACTCAGCGACAACGAAGACGTACTGATCGCAGGCACTCATTCACTCGACCTGGAAAAAGGTTCTGTCGTGAAGGCTCTCTTCTTCGTCCAACACGGCCAGGTCGTCCGATCGAATATCGTTGCCTTCACAAACACGCAAGCCGATCACAACAAACTTGTAATATCAATAATCCGACGACGATTCGATCCCAACAGTTATAGCGGTCGCATCTCGTTCTATAGCATCTTCGGCGACATCATTTTCTTCAATGAGATCGACCAGGGTCAATTCACAGCAAACGGGGTCGCACAATCGCGACGAAGTAGTAAAGCGCACAGTGCCAGCCGAAGCCAGGGGTGCATCGACTGGTACCTCGTCACCACGTATCATTACGCTGGTGGAGGTACCAGCACCTCCGAACAATATCTCACAACAACTTGTGGTGGTGAGTGTCAGACCGTGCGCATGCAAGGCCGAACGCAATGCGGCGGTGGTGGCAGCGCCGCCAGTGCAGGTCCCGCATTGCCGGGCTTCGCGGCCGACGGCGATCGTTACATCTTCACCGACCCCGACGGCAAGACAACAACATATCTTTACGACCACGCCACCCGCGCATGGACCATCTACTCGGTTGTGCTGCCCGAGATGGTCGTACAATCACACCCGGCCACCTATTCCTACCTGGCATCCGACGGTCCCCCGGCCGACAACTCCTGGCTAAAAGGACCCGACAACCTTCTCTATATATATGATGCCTGGTCGGGTGCCTGGGAAGCAGGCCAGGATTTTTACGTTGGAGGAGACGGACGGGATGTCATCGGAAACAAAGGTGATTTCTTCAGATGCTTTCGGACAGCACGTCCGGCAAACCTGACAATCTATGTCGATCAGCCGAAAGCCGGAAGCAACATCCCGGTCTCAGGAACGGATGTCGGACACGCATGGGTGGGACTCAGCCAGACGTACAACGGTGTCACAGTTACCCGTGTCTTCGGATTCTACCCCGAAGGCAAAAGCACTCCACTCTTCCCGGAAGATCCCGGCGTCGTAGTAAACGACTCCCGCCACGAATACGATGTCAGTGTCACGTTTGAAGTATCGGCAAGTCAACTCATACAGATCATCAACTTCGCAACGAATAAAACCGGTGAATACGATTTGAATACCAACAACTGTGTAAACTTCGTCGTCGACGCCTGTCGATCGGCAGGCATAAAAGTTCCAGCGAATGAAAGTGATTGGCTTGGTGGTGGCGGATTGTCACCCGGGCAGTTTGGCGAGGACATGCGAAAATACAATGCTCCCGGCAAGCTTACGAAGCGCGACACCGATGGTGGCACCGCGCCGGCACAATCCGGAGACTGTCAACTTTAAACAAAGCGCTTATGAACCTGTCGACGAAACTAACCACACTAATTTTTTTTATGACAACAGTGATTGTGCAGCAGTGTCATGCCCAGGAAGACTCTTCCCGACGAATAGAAACGATCGCACAGTTTATAAATGATCTCCGGAACGGGAAATCAAACCCGGAGGTCTTCAGAAAATATCTTTCATCACATGGAGATTTCTCCAACGACACAGTTCGATCGACAGCCAACGGATTTACCGATCTCTTACGTGCTTCCGTACAAGCATCGAAGCCAGGGGACGTGCAAATCTACTCCTACACGAGCCATCCCGAGACAACCGAAAGACTGAAGGCCATCGATGATCCGGCTAATGATGCGGAGCCTGTGCCTCTCGAATTCACCCTCGACACAACAGGTCATAAATCCGTCGATGTTGACACCGATGATGTCTATGTTCTTAAATTACCAGAGGAAAGGATCTTTGTCCTCTTCAACGGACAAGACAAGATCATCACCTGGTTCGCGGTTCAATGGCGGCATCGGGTGTCGCTGGTAGGTTTTTGAAAATTTGTGTTAGGGTCGTCTTCGGAAATAAGGGGATACGGAATGCGGGGTGTCGCGGTGGCGCGCGGAGGTAGGCGCGGAGGTGCGCGGAGAAATTTGCTTCGCGCACCTTTGCGTTACCTTTGCGTGCCACCGCGACACCCCGCATTTCATACCCCCTTATTTCAGATTCCCCATATTTTCAGACCCCACCCTCATTTTCCCCCTCCCTTTCCCCTCAATACAACGCAATCCTCCTCCCACAATACAACTCCACCAAATCGAACACCAGTCGTGGGATATCTCTCCTCGTATCTGTCGTCTGCCCTGGAATCGACTCCAGCTGCTCGCGAAGGTCATTCAGCAACGGGTGCTTAAGCCTGGCGACCTTGAACTTTGCACGGCGAAGTTGCAGTTGCAGTTCATTGCCCAGCATGGTTTTGTCAAAGTTCCACCCGTCGATGATGTTCAGGCCCATCTTAATGAGCTTGTTCGCGCGCATCGAGTTCCAGCGATCATCAAGATATGGTATACCCTTGTTCTTGAAATCGTTGATCACGACTTCGATCATATTGCGGGCACTCGCGAGACTTCCATCGCACTGGTAAGATCCCAGGTCGATGTGCGGGTTGATAAGGCCACTATTGTATACGGGACTAAAGGCATACACAGGATTCAACCGCGACGACACCGATGCCTGCATGGTGTGGTCGCTAAAAGAATAAACGATGTGGAACATTTCCCGGAGATCGTAGTCGGCGACATCGCGCAGGCGTTGGAAGTAGTATACGCCGGTGGCAAATGTGAGAAAGCGGAAGTCGGGCTGCTCCTGTTTCATTTGGGAAACGAGGAGAGATTTGATCTCGGTTTTGCGGAGAGGGCGGGACAGAGTGGCTGTACTTACATCTGGTGTTTTCATACACCAAACGTACCTCACGTTATGTCTCCGGAAAATTACCTCGGCTGAATCGCCTGTAAACAGTCAGGAAAACCTAACGTTTTACCTCCACGTAAACGGATCACCCGACGCAATATGCGTCACCTTTATCCCCGGCACCTTCGGTATCAGCCACTCAGTCACGACTTCCATCCCGGGCTCCTCACTCACCGAATGACCCAATATGATCAACGCGGTCTTCTTCCCCTCCAGGTTCCTGTCGCGAATGTACTCTGCCGTTTCCCACTCATGCACTTCCCCCACAATCAACACATCCGGGTTGTTCTCCTCCACCACATTCAAGTGCGACTGACCACCCGATGCTCCCGGCAACACCGCCAGCTTACTGCAGCTCTGGTTCAGATCCCCAATAATGCGGAGCATCTTAATGCCCAACGACTTCTTCAAATGATCTCCCAGGTCCGACAACTTCATCGCAGGTATCTCAATCCATCGTTGTCCCACTTTATAATACTGTGACCATCCCGCACGCCTGGCGATACCATAACTCATCGGCTCAGGCCTGATCTGGTGACAATAATCATGGAACCGCCACACCACAATCCCATCGCGTTCCAAAACAGAATTCTTTTCAGCAAGCACATCATTCTTCTTCACCCAATCTTTCGCATCGGTGTGATTATAAAACGTAGGCTCGTGGGCAATAATGAAATTCGCTCCGAGCTTCTTCGCTTGCGCAATGATATCCATCGTCGCGAACATCGTACACACAATGCCTGTCACCACAGTATCTGGCTTACCAGCTTTGATCGTGTCGACCGAACCGGATGCTATCGAGCCACCAAGATCCTTCATGATGATGTCGATCACATTCTGAACAGTAAGTTTCTGCGGTGCCGTATCGAATGCATAAAGCAGCGATGGCGCCGCCGCGAGCATGCCTGTCGTCTTCAATGCCGTTGCAACAAAGTCTCTGCGTGTTGTCATGTCGTTAGGGATTTCTGCTATTATAACGAAATTTACTTACCTATGCAGATCGAATTACTGAAGCGATGAAAAACGTACTCATTACCGGAGCGGCCGGAAATCTCGGCCAGGCAGTTGTCGAAAAGTTCATGAAAGAAGGATTCAAAGTGCTCGCCACAGTCGATACAAAAGAAGAGCATCACCTGGACGCCGGCATTCAAACCTATGCTGTTGATCTCATGAACGAATCGCATGTGAACGAAACCATCGCCAAAGTGATCTCCGAAAACAAAACGATCGACGCCGCCCTGCTGCTCGTTGGCGGTTATGCAGGCGGCAACATCGACGAAACCGACGGCACCACGCTTCGAAAAATGATGTCGCTGAATTTCGAGACCGCCTACTTTGTTGCACGGCCCGTATTCCAGCAAATGGTAAAACAAGGCGGCGGACGCATCATATTCGTCGCCTCAAAAACCGCCCTCGTCGCAGAACAGGGAAAAAATAACGTCGCCTACGCCCTCTCAAAATTCCTGCTCACAAAACTCGCCGAACTGCTCAATGCCGAAGGTGCCTCAAAAAACGTGGTCTGCTCGGTTGTCGCCCCCAGCGTCATAGATACCGGGACAAACCGCAAATCGATGCCAAAAGCAGACTTCTCAAAATGGGTCAAACCCGAAGACATAGCGGAATCGATGTATTTCCTCGCCAGCGAGCAGGGCAGCATCCTCCGCGACCCTATTCTCAAGGTGTACGGAGGCTCCTGAGAGCCAAATTTAGAATTTTTCCAATTTTAGATACGGAGTCCCATTAAGGGATAAATGTGGACTATTGGCATGCGTTTTCAGCCGGATTTCGCGCTTTTCCCCGTCGGCATTGTTTTTCGATAATAGGTCCCAAACAACGACGCAAAATGAAAAAGATGATGTTGATCCCCGCCCTGGTCCTTATGAGTGTAGCTGCCTTTGCTCACAAACCCGAGAGCCCGGTTAAAGTGGTATCGAAGAAGATGGATGTGGTGTATTTCAAAGTTTCGTGTGAAATGATCGGTGCTTCGATGGAAGTGTATGATGCTACTGGTAAAGTGATATTCTCCGAAAAAGTTACAGATCATAAAGTTATCGTAGACTTTTATGCTGAACCTTCAGGTGTGTATACGATCCACGTGCAGAAGAATGGTAAAGACGAAGCGATCACGTATACTAAAGAATCGGTTTCACATGCCGAACGTGCTTCAGCAAGCTATATCACAGTAACGCAATCGTAATAACGACGCGGGGTCAACATCCCGCGTCTCGTTTTTAATACCTACCTTCGATCAGCAATGATGCTGATCAATCTCGATAAGATCCCCAACGCAGTTGCCCGCACAGCCATCGAAGCTTTGCAAACTGCCAACATCAAGAAATGGGAATCACTCTTCGCACCCGGCGCCAAACTATTCGACGACGGCAACCCTCGAGACCTTAAAAAATTTACAAAAGATGCCCTCGGTCACGAACGCTTTAAAAGCATCGACAAAGTCGAAGACGACGGGCTAAGCATCACAGGACAGTTTCACTCCGATACGTGGGGCGACTTTGTTACTTATTTCAAGTTTACCCTGAACGACCAGGAAAAGATCGTTCGTCTCGATATCGGCCAGGCATGAAAAAGATCCTTCTCGTTTTTCTGATTGCAATCGCGTCGTGCAAACCACTCCCTCCGGAAGAAAAAGAGTTTGCGGAAATTGTCGACGGATTTCCCGTCCTCGACCTGCCCGCAAAATTTCCTGAATGGGATCGTGAAATGGACCCGATCTCGTCCGAAAAAACGAAAACATTCATCAATAAATTCTTCGAGAAAAATTATATCGGACTATGGGGTCGTGTCTTCCCCCGCGAATCACTCTACTATCTCATCGGAACACAACCCGACGACCAGGGAACACCATTCCTGTTTGCATTCGACAGGACCGGGAAGATCATAACAAAAGCAGCCCTCCTCTCCGGCGAATACATTTCCGCCGACATTTCATCAAGCACCGACAATCAAACGATTTTATCAGATGACATGAGCTTCGTCGAAACAGACAGCCTGCGTACTTCGCAATTAAATCCCGAAGGCACAGACGCCATCCGGGGAACAGAGGTTTGCCGTGTAACGGTTCGAAAATTTCAAATCAACAAAGACGGCCAGGTCAGCCTTCTCAGCTCCGATTCGTCGTCCGTGAAAACAGGAAGGTAACCTTACTTCGTTCTACCGTAATTGTTGCTGTGCTGCCTGTAGCCGACAATCTTTCCGCTCTTGTCCTTCTCGAACACCACTTCCTCTCCCAACGTATCATCACTTCTTACTCTTCTGAAAGTATCGCCCTTCACGTGCTTCAGGTAACCGATCGCATCTGCCGGTGAATTCACAGGGAAGCTGATCACCGCCAACTTTCCATACCACGGCAGGACCTGGGTCTCTGAACTCCACGGTTGAGAATTATATCTCCCTGCGTACTGCTGAAGATTTAAACTATCCGTCTTCGGCGCCTTCTCTTTCGCCGCTTTAGCGAGGATGTTTCTTATTTGCGTTGCAAAACGTTCGGGACTGTCTCCTCCCGCGTTGATCATCACCACGTACGCCATCTTCTCTTTCGGATCCAGTTGCAATGTTGTTCTGTAACCCGGGCACGAACCACCGTGACCAACAATCGTCTTGTCTCCAGATTGCGTTACCGAAAAACCAAGTCCCCATGTTGTTTTCCAGTCGGGATCGATCCAGTGAACACGCTGCATCTCTTTAAGTGTAGATGATTTCAGGATCTCTGTTTTCCCGCTCTCCAACAACCTGAACTGCCATGAAGCAAATTTCGCGAGGTCATCTACGTTCGATGCATAACCCGCTGCCGCTTTAATTCCTTTCGCATCAAACAATGCGATCTGGTCGCGGGTACGATCTCTTTTGATTGCACCGTATCCTACAGCCATCTTCGTTCCCCATTGTGCCACCGGTAAAGATGGATGCGTATCAGCAAGTCGTAACGGTTTCAGAATATTTTCTTCGACGTAAACATCGTATGGCTTGCCGGAAACTTTTTCAACGATCTCGCCAAGCAACGTCATCCCAAGGTTGCTGTATTGAAAGTATGTCGATGAAGGATACAACGTTTGTTGCGCCCCGAGTTTCTCCGAAACCTGCTGTTGTGTAGGGAATGGGAAATCGGGACCCGTCCAGTATGGATAGTCCGACTCACGTGGCAAGCCGGATGAGTGTGTGAGAAGGCTGCGGATCGTTACCGGTCCGCTGAGCTTGTACTGTTGCTTGAGGTTGTACTTTGGAAGATGCATCGACACCGAATCATCGAGGCGAAGCTTGCCCTGGTCGTACAATTGCATGATTGCGACAGACGTGAATAATTTCGAGATCGAACAGATGCTGAAGACAGTTGCCGGTGTTGCAGGAACATTCTTCTTTAATTCCGCAGCACCGTATCCCTTACTCCAAATAACCTGCTGGTCTTTAACCACGCCTACAGTTAGACCCGGAAGCTGATCGTATTCACGTTGCGCATCGATCCATGCGTCGATGAGCTTGAATGCATCCTCATACTGGGCAGTTGATTCTACAGCGATCAAAACGAAAATGATCACTGCGAGATGTTTTAAAATTTTCATTTATCCACTTAATTGATTACAGTACAATTTCTACTGCACGGGGCTCTTCAACAAATAATTTATGTTCTACTGCCACTCTCAGCGCTTCCGCGACACCCCACGCCTGCGCAAAACATCCGCGTGCGGTGTGAGGCTCTTCGGCATCAAATATCTCGGAGATCGATCCGATACAAGTTTCATCGAGATCTTTCAAAAATCCATCCATGATACGAATAGCTTCCTTCCTGGCTTTGTCACCCTTTACGAAGAACAACGCATCGATATAGGGGCCGATGAGGTAACTCCAGACTGTTCCCTGGTGATAAGCTCCATCGCGGGCATAGATCTCACCCGAGCACAGGTACTTATAGTCGGGGTGTGATCGCTCCAGGGTGCGAAGGCCTTTCGGGGTAAGCAACTGATCGGTAACAACCTTGAGAACTTTCGTAGCACGCTGCTTTGTAAGCAACGGGAACGGCAGGCTTATCGCATACAACTGGTTGGGACGAAGATCGGCATTCGTTTCACTCCAGTCGATGTAGTCGAACAAACATCCACGCATGTCGTTCCAGAATTTTTCGTTGAAACTCTCATACACACGATCGGCTTTAGTTTTCCAGTCCTTCGCCGCATCGATCGCTCCGCACTCTGTATGGAAGTATGAAAGAATATTCAGTGCATTGTACCAGAGTGCATTGATCTCAACAACCTTTCCTTTGCGTGGTGTCACTACCCAATCTCCGATCTTAGCATCCATCCACGTAAGCTGAACCTTATCCTGTCCGCCGGCAAGCAGCTCATCCTGTGGGTCGACGCGAATGTTGTACCGCGTTCCTTTGTAATGCCACTCGACGATATCGGTGAGAACAGGAAGCAGGGTTGTAATAAACTCTTTGTCCCTGGTTGCGAAGTAATATTTATAAATCGCTACGAAGAACCATAGGGTTGCATCAATCGTGTTGTATTCAGGAGTTTCGCCGTGATCCGGAAAACGGTTTGGCAGCATGCCCTGGCTCACGCTATCGGCGAAAGCTCTTATAATATTCCTGAAGTCGTGATGCCTGCCAGTGGTAAGGCAAAGTCCGGGCAGCGAGATCATCGTATCTCTTCCCCAATCGGCAAACCATGGATAACCTGCAATGATCGTATTCAGCTCTCCACGTTTCACAATAAACTGGTCTCCTGCAAGAGCCAACCGGCGGAGCGAATCATTGAACGCAAATTGCTTCGCAAGCGCGTCTCTCCGCGCAGCTTCAGTTTCAACCAAACCAGCCGCATCACGGCTCTTTGGATCGCTGATCGAAACGATCACACCAAGCTTATCTCCCTGCTGAAGTGTAACCTCGAAGTGACCATGAGTGTAAAGATCTTCCTTGTAGTCCAGGCCACGGCCTTGCTCCACTGCATGTTCGTAGTTGTAGTACCAACCTTTCGATTCAGCAAACGAAGATCCGGGAACGGAAATGAAGATCTCAGGGCAAGCTTCGTAGTTGAGCGTTTGAAACACGCCGTCGTCGAACAAATAATTTTTATAGATACTGTCGTTCGCGCGGGCCTCGCTATGAAAGTCCTTGCACGACGCGAGAGGCATAAGCTCAAGCGTAAACTTATTCTTTGCCTGTAGTACTTCGTAAAGAATCACAACCGTGTCTTCCCCATGGATTGCCGAAATCGTTTTTTTGATCTCTATCCCACCCGCTTCATAAACAAACTCGGGAAATAAATTTCGTGAGAAGCTCTTCAGGTATTGAAAACCCTGCGGATGAACGGCACCCGGATATTGATTTGCACTCAGCTCGAACCGCTGGTCTTTAACAACCAGTGTCTCCTCGAGCTTCGACAGCACCACCATTCTTCCAACAGGTGGTTGCATCGCAGCAACCAGCACACCGTGATAACGACGTGTGTTCGACCCCGCCACCGTTCCACTTGAGTAACCACCAAGTCCGTTTGTCTCAAGCCACTCGAGGTTGCTTGCGAAGTTGTAATCTTTCAATTGGTTCTTCTTGAAAGCACTCATTGTTCGTGTCTTCTTGGTTGAATCAATTTTGCCACCAACCCTGTCCAACCCGTTTGATGTGTTGCTCCAACTCCTCTTCCCGTATCGCCGTGAAAATATTCATAGAACAATACGTAGTCCCGGAAATGCTCGTCGCTCTGGATCTTGGTGTTGTTGCCGAACACGGCCCTCCTGCCCGAGGAATTCTTCCGGAAGATGTTCACCATCCGCTCGGAAAGGTCGGCCGCAATTTCGTTAAGGTTCTTCATTTTTCCAGACCCGGTGGGATACTCGATCTTAAAGTCTTCTCCATAATAATGGTGGAAACGCTGAAGCGACTCCACCAAAAGATAATTCATAGGAAACCAGATCGGTCCACGCCAGTTGGAGTTACCTCCAAAGAGTGAGGTCTCACTTTCTCCCGGCGCATACTTCACCACGAACTCTGAACCATTCACCTGGAAGCGGTACGGATCTTTGTCATAAACCTTCGACAGGGCCCGCACTCCAAACTCCGAAAGGAACTCACTCTCGTCGAGCATCCTCTTCAATATTCTTTTCATGCGATGGCCCCTCAGCAACGACAAAAGATGTCGCTGGTTCTTGCCTTTCTCACCCCATCGCGAGATTAGTCCCGCGAGATCAGGGCGGTGCTTAAGAAACCATTCGAGCCTTGCAGTAAATTCCGGCATCGTGTTGAAGATCTCCTGGTCGAGTACCTCCACGGCAAACAACGGGACTAGTCCCACCATCGATCTCACTTTCATTTTGAAGCGACGATCATCGGGTGTGTGAAGCACATCGTAGAAGAACTCATCCTCCTCGTCCCAAAGGTTAATGCCTTCATTGCCGACGTTCGTCATCGCGCCGGCGATGTACAGGAAGTGTTCGAAGAATTTTGTTGCAAGACTTTGGTACGTGGGATTCTCTTTCGCGAGCTCGAGCGACATCCGGAGCATGTTCAGTGTGAACATCGCCATCCAGCTCGTTCCATCCGACTGTTCAATGTATCCACCAGTGGGGAGTTGATTGCTGCGGTCGAACACACCAATGTTATCCATACCCAGGAAGCCTCCCTGGAAGATGTTGTTTCCGTTGTAGTCTTTCTTGTTCACCCACCATGTGAAGTTGAGCAACAGTTTATGAAAAACTTCTTCAAGAAATTTCCTGTCGCCCTTACCACCCTGCAGCTTCTGATCGATCTTGTAGATACGCCACGTGGCCCATCCGTGCACCGGGGGATTCACGTCGCCGAATGCCCATTCGTACGCAGGAAGTTGCCCGTTGGGATGCATGTACCACTCCTTGGTGAGCAGCAACAACTGGTGTTTGGCAAACTCGGGGTCGATCATCGCGATGGGAATGCAATGGAACGCAAGGTCCCACGCGGCATACCACGGATACTCCCACTTGTCGGGCATCGAAATGATGTCGGCATTGTGAAGATGATCCCAGTCTGCATTGCGGCCTTTCTTCCTTTCGGGAGGTGGAGGCGGCTGCCCCGGATCGCCGTTCAGCCAGCGACTGACATCGTAATGAAAAAACTGTTTGCTCCACAGCATTCCTGCGAATGCCTGGCGCTGTATGTTCTTGTTGTCTTCGTCTTTAATTAATTGCTGTGCCTCGCCGTAGAATTCGTCGGCCTCCGCAATTCGCTTCTTAAAAATATCGTTGAAATCTTTAAAGGGCGTTAAGATGAAATGCGCAGCGAGCCGCAGCTTAATGGTTTTCGACTTGCCTGCCGGAACCACTATTTTGTTATTGATCGCCGCTTTCGTGCCACGATGAGTCTTGTTTACGGCAGCTCCATCGCCGTGGATCACGTAGTCGTTTATGCCATCCTTAAAAGTTCCCTCTTTCGGGAAATCATAAAGCCGTTGGGTGTTGGTCTCGTTCTCGCAAAAAAGTATCTCCGACTTGTTATCGAGGAAACAGTAGTATGTGCCGAGTCGCGGGTGATTGATCTTTATACAACCTTCATCATCACGATACATTTCGGGCTTCGAAGTCTCATCGCCCCACGACCAGGTGTTCCTGAACCAGAGCTGAGGCAGCACGTGCAGCTTCGCATCTTCGGGGCCACGATTAAACACAGTGATCCTGATCAGTATGTCTTCGGTGTTGGCTTTCGCATACTCGACAAACACATCGAAATATTTGTCTTCGTCGAACACGCCAGTGTCGATCAGCTCGTACTCCGGGTCTAACTTTCCGCGACGGCGATTTTCGCTGACAAGCTTCTCGTAAGGAAATTCTTCCTGCGGATACTTGTACAGCATCTTCATGTACGAATGCGTCGGAGTGCTATCGAGGTAATAATAGTGTTCCTTACAATCTTCGGCGTGATTCCCTTCGTTGCCGGTCAGGCCGAACAGTCTCTCTTTAATGATGGGATCTTTCCCGTTCCAAAGTGCAACAGAAAAATTAAGAAGCTGGTGATCGTCACAGATCCCGGCAATGCCTTCTTCGCCCCAACGATATGCTTTACTTCTTGCCGCATCGTGCGAAATGTATTCCCACGCACTGCCGTAGCGGCTATAGTCTTCACGGACCGTGCCCCATTGACGTTCAGTAACGTATGGACCGAACTTCCGCCAATTCGCAAGCTTGTCGCGGTCTTCAATGAGACGTTGTTTTTCTTTTGTGATCATCCGTTGTCTTCGAAGCCAGGGTACAACAACATTCCACCGTCGACGAACAAGGTGATCCCATTCACATATTCGGAGTCGTCGGATGCCAGCCACACTGCGGCGCCGCCGATATCTTCGGCTTCGCCAATTCTTTTGGCGGGAATGAGTTTCAAAAGGTTATTGTATGCCTCCGGGGTTTGCCAGGCGGCGTGATTGATAGGCGTGCGGATGGCGCCGGGGCCGATGCTGTTTACCCGTATCTTTTGCGGAGCATACTCTTGTGCGATCGACTTCATGAGCATCATCACTCCGCCTTTCGAAGCAGAATAGTTGGCATGTCCGGCCCACGGAATAACCTCGTGCACTGAGCTCATACAAATGATCTTCCCGGCCGACTTGCTTCGTTTGGGATCAACTCCCCTTCGAAGAAATTCGCGTATCGCTTCGCGGGCACAAAGGAACTGCCCTGTGAGATTGATGTCGATCACGTGATTCCATTCTGCAAGCGTCATGTCGTGGAACCGCGCGTCTTTCTGAAGACCGGCGTTGGCCACGAGGATATCCAGTGTTCCATATCGCTTGAATGTTTCTTTGAACATCGCGACAACTTCGTCTTCCCTGCTGACGTCGGCTTTGAATGTGAAACCGTCGCCACCCGCTGACTTGATCTCCGAGAGGATCTTTTCGGCTTTGTCGGGACTACTGGAGTAATTGACGACGACTGCTGCGCCTTCGGCAGCCATGGCCTTTGCTACGCCGGCACCTATCCCGGAACTTGCACCGGTGATAATGGCAACCTGGCCTTCAAGCTTCTTCCTGTTTGACATAAGGGATGTTAGGAATTCGGAAGATAAGAAATAAAGGCCGGGTGACGGAGGGAATTTGTGCGGGAAATATTACATCCTAGTTCTTTCTCCTTCCCTTTTCTGTGTATACGGTAGAAGTCCCTCTTTTAGGGTTGGTATTTTTACCGGACCATACGTATTCATCCCGAGAGGAAAACTCGATAAGGCCTTCGCGTTGAGAGTCACTTGCAAGCGCTTTAGAATTACTCAACCGGAACTTCATTCCTGTATCATCCGGTATCAATACATCCAGTTGCTTAAGTGGCCAGTTGCTGTATATCCCAACCATTTCATATTGCTTGTCGACTGTATTGTAATTGATCAGGAACCGATACGTCCGGTGCTTGTCGTTGGAAACTGCCTTACTCTCACACTCTATGTAGGTGCTGTCCATAATGTAGTAGCATGTACGTGTGGCTTTCTCGGACCACCCCGAGGTCGAGTGAATCTCTTCTACTTCCCACGTACCGATCAGTATATCAAGATTACGAACGGTTGGTACTTGCGCGAAGGTGGTTGTTATCGATATGAACGTCAGGATCAGGGTATTTTTCATAATCCATAAAACTATATGGAAATGAAGCCTTGTCCGTCACGCATGTCGGTGTATTATGACCGGCCGACCGCATTGATGTTGCTGACCTCCAGTATTTTTTGCGAGTACCCGTTTTTGGTGACATTGATCATAGCTTTACCAACGTCACTCAGCTTCGAAACAGAATTCGGGAAGAAAACTTTAATCACAGGTATTAACCAGCCTATATAATTGTAGGCCTTGAGTACATTCTTCGCACCGGGAGTTGGCGTCATTGCGCCCGGCCTGAATGCAAACACCTGCCTGAACGGCAGCTTCATAAGGTCGTTCTCGGTCTTTCCTTTCACACGCGCCCACATCTGACGGCCTTTCTCGGTGCTGTCGGTATGCGCTCCCGAAACATAACAGAACGTCATATCAGGATTGTGTTTCACAAGTGTCGTTGCCACATGCATCGTGAGCACATACGTCATCTTGTTGTACTCCTCCTCTTTCATTCCAACGGAAGACACGCCGAGACAAAAATAGCAGGCGTTATATCCCTTCAGCTGATCTTCGATTGCAGAGAGGTTGAAGAAATCTTTGTGAAGGATCTCTTTAAGCTTTGGATGAGTATGTCCGCATGGACGACGACCGATAACGAGTACCTGTTCGACATCGGGATGATCCAAACAAGTGAGCATTACGCCTTCACCGACCATACCGCTTGCGCCGGTGACGATTGCCTTTATCTTCATACTTTAATTGGTTCCATCTTGGGCACGAGGAAGTGAATGATCGACCACGCAAGCAAATACGCTCCTCCACAAATAAAGAACATGATCAGGTACGCCGTTTCTATCTGCCCTATCGACCGGTAGTAGACAAACATATTTCTTTGCACAAGGGCAGTCAGCAAAATGCCACCCATACCTCCGGCCAATCCGCCAATTCCTACAACAGACGCGATAGCACGTTTCGGGAACATGTCGGAAACTGTTGTGAAGATATTTGCGCTCCATGCCTGGTGCGCCGACGTCGCTAATCCAATTACCAGCACTGCTACCCACATACCATGACTGCCGAGTTCCTGTGCAAACACGATGGGCGTTACCGCGAAGGCATAAATGAGCATCGATGTCTTGCGTGCCTTGAAGACTGACCAGCCGCCGTTGATGAATTTCAACGGAAGCCAACCGCCGAACACACTACCGACTGTCGATATCGTGTACACTACGATTACAGGCATTGCTACCGCCGTTCCTTTTATTCCATACTGGCTCTCGAGAAAATCGGGCAACCAGAAAAGATAGAACCACCAGACAGGATCAGTAAAGAACTTGCCTAACGCAAATGCCCACGTTTGCCTGAACGTGAGAAGCTTGAGCCATGAGATCTTCGGCCCGGTCTCTTCAGTCTGCGCGGGCTCCTGCGAATCGCTGTTGATGTATTCAAGTTCTTCCTTCGAAACTTTCGGATGTACGGCTGGATTTTGATACATGACGATCCATAAGATCAGCCACAGAAATCCGAAAGCGCCGGTGATTATAAATGCCCATTGCCAACCCCACGCTTCCGCGATAAATGGAACAGATGCCGGCGCGAGTATCGCCCCGATGTTAGTGCCCGAATTAAAAATACCCGTAGCTAAGGCTCTTTCTTTTTTTGGAAACCATTCGGCGGTCGACTTTATAGCTGCGGGGAAGTTTCCCGACTCGGTTAATCCCAGCGCGCCACGAACAACAATGAAACCAAGTGTTGTGCTCACGAATGCATGGGCCATAGCTGCCACACTCCACAAAGCGGTGGCAGCAAAATATCCAACCTTCGAACCGAGCCTGTCGATCACTCTTCCCGCGAACACCATCCCGAATGCATACATCAACTTGAATGCAACTTCTATGTCGGCATAATCCGCATCTGTCCAGTTGAGTTCTTTGGTGAGCGTCGACTTCAGCAGGCTGATTACAGAACGATCGAGGTAGTTTACCGTGGTCGCGAAGAATACCAGTGCACAAATTGTCCAGCGGTAACTTGAAAAACTCTTGGTTTCTGACATTGTGCGGATGAAGGGGTTTAATTCGAATCTCTTATCTGGCGAACGATAGTTATCGCATCGTTTACTTTATGCTTCAAGGTAT
>DASRSO010000136.1:0-13866 GCA_035656375.1 Cyclobacteriaceae bacterium
AGCCTTGTAAGTCTCGTTGCCGTTCTGCGTGGCTGTTACCGTGGTCTCTCCTGCTCCCATGATCGTAAGTAGCGTTCCTTCAATAGTGGCAACATCCGGGTTGCTCGATGCATAACTTACCGCAAGCCCGGAAGACGCCGATGCTTCGAGGTTGAATGGCGGCGACAAAACATCTCGTGAAGCCAGGTTATTAAAAGTTATTTGCTGTGTTGATTTCTCAAAGGGCATGCTACCAAAAACAGTTAGTGTTTTGGTATCTGAAGCATCGCTTACGGTAATGTTTCCTGGCTGATATGCTTTTATTGTTGCTGTGCCTGCGCCCACTATCGTAACGATGTCATTAACAATAGTAGCGACCGCAGTGTTAGAACTGGTGTAGGTTATCGGCAACGACAGGCTCGAAGTAGCCGACACGACGAATGCAGGGTCGCCCATGTTCTTTGAAGAGATATCGTTAAGTGTAACGGTCTGTACGTTCTTAGACACAGCCGTGATGCCTGCGCTTGTGAAAATGCCCGGTGTCAAGGAAGGCGCCATGATCTGGTCCGTTTCAATGTTGAAACTGAGTAAGCTCCATCCGTTCACGCCCAGAAGTCGTTTCTTAGAAATTTCTATCAGCGATCCAACGAATTGCGACCCTGAAAACATTGTCGAAGGTTCCCTGTAGTTAGTTCCGTCCGTCTGCATAGAATAGATCGGAGTACTCCAAAACGTCGTATTATATAATAGCCCATTCGACGCCTCCAGGGGTGCATTGCCCATTACTGATGTAAACGATCCATTGTTATTACTCTTCACAATAGATATATCGCTGCCATCTGTATTCATCGAAAATATGGCGCCCGTCGTACTCGGACCGTATTCAGAAGTTGTGATGACTAGCTTTCCATTAGCCAGCTGCATTATACTGGTCGGGAACGAACCCGTCGTTGATTTCGCTGGTGCCAGGTCCAATATTTCGGCATAGCCTGTTCCGTTAGTGTTGATCTTATAAACATATCCTCCGCCGGTCAGATTGAATGCAGACTTAAGTCCATAGATAACCCCGTCCTGACCAACGATCATGTTACCGAAGGGAACTGTTCCATTGGGGAAGGTCTCATTGATCTTTGTAAAGCCGGTTCCATCTTTTGCTATTCGAAACACATAGTTCATCCTTGCCCCAAACAGGTATCCTTCGGCTTCTATCAAACTGGTACGTGTGTGACTCGAAGCATCGTAATACTGGTATTCAAAATCGAAGAGGCGTGTAAAGCCACTACCGTCTTTGCTAATTCTGAATAACGTGCCTCCTCCGTTTTGTCCACCGTTTTCCGTAGTACCGTATAAATAACCATCGGATGCGAGTAACAACTTTGTCATAGGATTGTTACCGTTGGGCTCCGGAAATTCTTTGCGTTTCACGTATGCACCGCCGTCTGTTATTGTGAATATCGCCCCGTTATTACCCGCGGCACCGTCTAATGCAGGTCCTATAAAATTTCCAGGTGAGGTTTCAATAACCGACTGTGCGTGCACGCCATTTTGAAAGCCACCGAGAGATCGAAGTACGCTAATATTCGAGCCATTCGCATCGATGCGAAAGATCATCCCCTGGTTACCATCATCCCCCGTTCCGTAAAGTTTGCCATTTGATGCAAGCGAAAGTGATTGTGGGTCGCATTGAGTAAAGGAATACAACGACGAATAGTTATCCCCGTTGGGATCGACCTTAAAAAGCGTATTAAAAAAAACACCGACAATTGTGTGATCTGGCATCTGGATGACATCACGTGGTTTGCCGTCAAATACACGAACCTTCTCATACTGGCCGCCCGCCTTGTTGATTCGCCATAAGGCTCTCGATGGCGCGCCGGCGAAGTACAGCATGCCGTCGTGACCCTCAAATACTTTCGTTTCGTAGGTGTTGGCTTCGTCGATATCGATTATTCGTTGAAAGTCGGTTCCATTGGTCTGCACTTTAAAAACCGACCCGATATGATTCTGTCTATCGAATGTGCCGGTCCCATACAAAAATCCATCGCTGGCCAGGGTCATTCCCAACGACAACAATGTGTTCTGTCCAAAGTTGTAAACGACATAAAATCCGCTGCCATCCTTGTTAACTGAAAACAACTTTCCTCCAATGCGAAGTATGCCATACAACTTACCGTCAGAACCTTCGATGATCTCTGATAAGTCGCTGCCTGTTGTGTTCCTGTCGAACTCTATAATTTTTGTGTACTCGGTTCCATCTGGCTTTACCCTATAAATGACACCGTTATTTTTGGTGCCGCCGATCTTTGTAGTGCCGTAATAAAATCCGTCACTGCCTTCGATCAACTTCCCAAATGGTCGGGCGCCATCGACACTTGATTCAAATACTTTGTAGTTGATCCGGTCGCTGCCATCTGGATTAACGCTGAAAATGTATCCGTTGGTCACTGGTGCTAGCCCATTGGTGCCCGAGCCGCTCACGCCCCAAATTCTCACATCATTATCCTGCGAATAAACATTCGCACCTAGTAAGAACAGAGGTAACGTTAGTTGGGTGATAAGATATCTCATGGCAAAACTAATTTGCATAAAAAAAGGGAGCATTGCTCCCTTTCCATAACCCTCAAAATTGCCGTGCGTTATGCGATGGCAACCCTCTTAAACTCAGCCACAGTCAAGCCTTTCGACACGCTATCGAGGTACTGTGCAATAGTTTTAGAATTGTCTTTCACGAATATCTGGTGAACCAGTGTGCTTTCTTTGAAGAACTTGTTCAGTTTACCCTGGGCGATCTTCTCAATCATGTTCTCGGGCTTGCCTTCAGCGAGGATCTGTGCTTTTGCGATCTCAAGCTCTTTCGCGATCACCGACTGGTCAACTGATTTTTCGTCGACAGCTACGGGGTTCATCGCAGCGATCTGCATTCCGACATCTTTACCAGCTTCGGTAACATCTTTGCCGTTTACACCTTTCAGTGAAACAAGAACACCAAGTTTGCTTCCGGCGTGGATGTAAGGAACAACAGCCTCACCAGTCATGCGAACATAGTCTTTCACTTCGATCTTCTCACCGATCTTGCCAACGAGCTCAACGATCTTGTCATTCAATGTAAAGTTACCGGCTTTCTCAGCGAGCAATGCTTCTTTGGTGGCAGACTTCTTTGCGAAAGCAGTCTCTGCGATCAACTTGCCGAGGTTCTGAAACTCATCGTTCTTCGCAACGAAGTCGGTCTCGCAGTTGAGTGCGATGAGAACGGCTTCTTTCTTATCGTCCGAAGTTTTCACGAACACAGATCCTTCTTTCGCGTCTTTATCAGAACGCGATGCAGAAACTTTCTGTCCTTTCTTACGGAGGATCTCGATTGCTTTTTCGAAGTCACCATTTGCTTCGGTAAGAGCTTTCTTACAATCCATCATACCAGCTCCAGTCATCGAACGGAGCTTATTTACATCTTGAGCGGTAATTTCAGCCATATTAATAAATCGTAAAATTTGAAATCGTTTAAATCTTAAATAAAAAACACCGGCTTGCGACCGATGTTTTTCAATTCTTTCTTCAGAATAATGTCACATTGGTCAGGCTTCCTGGACCTCGTCAACCTTGCGCTTCTCCTCTTCGTCCTTCCTCTGACCGGCTTCTTCTTTATCCTTCTTGCGCTCCATCAAGCCTTCTTCGATGGCTTTGCCAACGTGCCTGGTGATGATAGAGATCGACTTGAATGCGTCGTCGTTAGCAGGGATGGCGAAATCGATGTCCGAAGGATCGGAGTTGGTGTCGACCATCGCGAAAACGGGAATATTCAATTTTTGTGCTTCGGCAACTGCGATGTGTTCGCGTTTAACGTCGATTACGAACAATGCAGCGGGAAGGCGGTTGAGTTCTGCGATACCACCAAGTTGTTTGGTGAGTTTCGCCTTCTCACGGGTAAGCATCAGCTTCTCCTTTTTAGTGAGGTTCTCTACCGTTTCGTCCTTCATCATTTTCTCGATCTGCTGAAGACGTTTCAGTGACTTACGGATCGTGGCGAAGTTGGTGAGCATACCACCAAGCCAACGCTCAGTTACGTAAGGCATGTTGAGACGTGTTGCCTCTTCGGTGATGATGTCCTTAGCCTGTTTTTTAGTGGCTACGAACATGATCTTGCGGCCGGAACGAACGATGTTCTTCAGGGCAAACGCTGCCTCTTCGAGGTTCTTCAGCGTCTTGTTCAGGTCGATGATGTGGATGCCGTTATTTTCCATGAAGATGTACTCGGCCATCCTTGGATTCCACTTACGGGTGAGGTGCCCGAAGTGAACGCCTGCATCCATCAAATCCTGTGTTGTCAATTTATCTGCCATGATATTCGTGTGTCCTGATTAACGTTTGCTGAACTGGAATCTCCTTCTTGCCTTCCTGCGTCCTGGCTTCTTTCTTTCAACCATGCGCGAGTCGCGGGTGAGGAGTCCTTCCTTGCGGAGGGGCGAGCGATGTTCGTCGCTTACTTTCACCATAGCGCGGGCGATACCCATACGGATTGCCTCCGCCTGGCCCTTCACTCCGCCTCCTTCAACATTCACTGTCACATCGTAGTTCCCTTCGGTCTTGGCGATGGTAAGTGCCTGTTTTACTGTTGTCTGAAGAATTTCTGACCTGAAATAATCGTTGAGTTCACGATCGTTTACTTTGATCTGACCTTTGCCGGGTTGAATGTACACCCTTGCAATTGAGGTCTTCCTTCTACCAATGGTCTTGATTATTTCCATCTATCAGAATTTTATTTCTTTTGGTTGTTGTGCTTCGTGGGGGTGCTCTGCGCCAGCATAAACATGCAGGCTGCGGAACAACTGACGTCCCATGCTGTTTTTAGGAAGCATGCCGCGAACTGAATGTTCAATCAGCCTTGCGGGGTTTTTCTGACGCATCATAGTGGGTGTCAGCAACTTCTGACCACCGGGATATCCAGAGTACTTGTAAATTACCCTGTCTGTCCACTTCTTACCAGTCATTCTCACCTTCTCGGCGTTGAGCACGATCACATGGTCACCCATATCTGTATTGGGAGTGTAGCTGGTTTTATGCTTTCCCCTCAACACTTTAGCCACCTGGCTGGCAACACGGCCCAAAACCTGGTCTTTGGCGTCCACGATCACCCACTCCTTTTTCGCTGTCGCGTTGTTGGTGAAGATCGTTTTGTAGCTGTTCTGATCCACTTTATTGTCTGTTAAAACTCTTGAAAATGCGCTTTTACCCTTTTAAAAAGGGACACAAAAGTAGGTGCGAAAATGGTATTATCCAAATATGATTCTCACAGAATAGATCAAAATCAGCGGCCATTGTCGGTCAACTGCTTCAATAAAACCCTGAAATCCTTGGGGTAAGGCGCCTCGACCTTCACCTTTTTTCCACCCATGTCTAAAAATTCAAAAGAAAATGCATGAAGGGCCATCCGGCGGATCAGGGGCTCCTCCTCGGTGTTCTTCGCAAGATTATAGCCTCTTTTGATTTTTGACAGGAAAACCGGTTTCCCGCCGTACAAGTCGTCCCCCGCAATCGACGCCCCCAGCCGCGCCGCCAGGTGGATCCTGATCTGGTGCATCCGCCCCGTCACCGGCCGGCATTCAACCAGGGTGTAAGAACCCAGGGTCTTCAGGGTCGTAAACCAGGTCTGGGCGCTCTTGCCGGTGCGCGATATCTTTACCGTACCGTCGTTCTGCTTCAGGATGGGCGCATCCACCAGCACCTCCTTAAAATCATGAATTCCGTCCACTATGGCGTGGTAGACCTTGGTCACCTCCCGGTCCTCGAGCTGGATACTTAGGTGCCGGTAAGCTTCAGGGTTTTTTGCTATCGCAAGAACACCGGAGGTGTCTTTATCGAGACGGTGACAGACCTGTGCGTCGCCGAGAAAGTCGCGGGCTACCTGCAGGATATTAACCGGGTCGTTGCGATCTTCAAGGGTTGAAATAAAAGGAGGTTTGTTTACGAAGACGTAGTCATCGTCTTGAAATAATATGGAGCCCTCGAAGTCGAAGCGTAATTTCATCGGACCGCAAAGAAAGTGAAAAAACTGTTCCTGATATTCTTACTGGCATCCAGTGCTGTGTCTGCGCAGAACACGGATGCCATCGTTGACAAGCTGATCACGAACGGGCTGATCACGCAGGCGGATAAAAAATTCGTTGGCGGATACTTATCAGGAAAAAAATCCAATTCGAATTCATCAATTATTAATGCACTCGCAGCGCTCAACTACGAGCAGACGTTCAACCGAAAGGCGCCGGAGTCTTTGAGGCTCGCTCTCATGCTGAACAGCTTTAGAGTAGACGAAAAGGACAGGCTGGATTTAAACAGGTCCCTTGAAGCGTATCTTGTCAAACTCCATAAATATGGACTTGTCACCGACAGGCAATATCAGGCGCTAAACGACAGGATAAACAGTAACACGTACAACCATCAATTGGAGCTCTTGAGTGTGATCCAGGAACAAGCGGACCGGCAAGCTGTGATGGAGCCGCAGAATATCATGCCACTTATCGAGAAGTTCAAGCAAAATTCGATCGTGACAACCAACTATGAACAATTGGTTAAAGACATCAACGCCAAGAAGCTTGAATCGCCCATTGAACTTCTCAACTACTTCGACAGGACAGTAAAAATTAACGGGGCAGACTATCCGAAAGAACCCGAAAAATTCCTGGAGCCCATCCATAAAGAAACGATGCGTGTTCTTCCGGAACTTGCGTTCACCAATTTTAAGTTTGAGATCGTAGACGATGGTAAGGAGGTCATGAGAAATGATATCCAATATGATTTCATATGCTCGATCGACTCTCATGGAAGAACGTATAAGCAGCGAAGCTTTTATCGGCTGTATTTTGCTGAGAGCAAACATTACTCCGAAAGCGAGATCGATCACCAGGAATACTACAAGATCTTCAACAAGATCCTTGCCGACATTCAATCACCATACCGGCTGCACCATCTTGTAGAGACGGGAACTTCAGTACTTGCCGAGGGAACTTTCATTATCATCGCGCTCACCTCGGAACAGGAAGAGATTTTAAAAAAAACCGGGCTCGGATTTTTCCTGATCCCTGAAGACTACTCCAACAGCACGACAACTGTTCAAATCGAGAAACTCATTAGCGAATACCAACAGATCGGTCTTCTCAAACATCTTACCGAACAGCAAATAGCGACGGGAAGAAAAAATGTCGAACAGCAAGGGAACGGGAGCGTTAACGATGTACTCGCAGGTTTCGCTGATATCATTTATAGTTTCGATATGGAGATGGGCAACCTGCAGGATCCGTACACTGAAATAACGCGTGAGGTTTCAAAAATTTCTCACGGGCAATTCGATCCTACAGAAATTTCCGACGACTTTGATATCGACAGGAAAAAGCAAGTCACGATCAAGTTCACCCTAAAAGGTAGTCTCTACCAAACAAAGATTGATATCAACGACGACTGGGTGAATCCGGAATTCTTTGAGTTCATCAATAAGGCTGCACGTGAAAGTAAACTGACCGGGCAATTCTATTTTCTCGATGGCGAGACCCAGGTTGCACGTGCCATCTTCCTTACACCGGGGCAATACAACCGTCTTCGTACAAACAACCTTTTGAAATTCCTGGAGTAGAAGAATTCACTTCCCCTTCCTGAAATCCAGCGGAGGTTTCCGATCGCCGATCATTGAAGTATAGTTAAAGCCCTGCCCCACTTTCTTTTTTAATTCTTCTTTCGCTTTCGCTGCAACCTCGGGGTTGTTAAAAATATCGACACCGGTCATCGCGATCACTTTTGCCGCGTTGATCATTCCCTTCAAACCGATATTGTCGCCCGTACATACCGCTTGCCACGAGTGAGCAGGAACGCCTGGCACCCAGGTAGCCGTTCCGAGCCCTGCCGTGGGAACTACCCATGTGATATCTCCAACATCTGTTGATGCCGGGAAAAAACCACCGGTATGAAATGGCTCGACGGTTTGAACAGCAGAAAGATCTGGCACATCTCCCGAAAGTGTTTTCTGGAGTTCTTTCGCGAACGCTTCTTCCTCCTTTGAATAAGTAATGCCACCAACCTGCTTCAGGTTGTTATACATGAGCCTCGACAATGTTTCGTTAGGCAACAGGTTATATGAACCCGACACAACTTCGAACTTCATCGTGGTGCCTGTACCCTGTGCCGCACCTTTCGCTGCCTCCACTATCCTGTTCCATATCTCTTCGAGCACGCGCGCATCGGGATGACGCACCATGTATTCTGCTTCAGCAAAGTCGGGCACTACGTTGGCCGCAAGTCCTCCTTTGTTGATCACATAATGAATGCGTGTCTCTTGTGGAATATGTTCGCGCATCAGGTTCACCATAAAGTTCATCGCTTCAAGTCCATCGAGTGCCGAACGTCCTGCTTGTGGTGCCGCAGCAGCGTGTGCCGACTTGCCATAAAACCTGAACATGGTTTGTTTTATAGCCAGGCAGGATTCGGGGCTTGCATCGTTGGCGCTCGACGGATGCCAGTGAAGCACCGTGCTTACATCTTTGAACAATCCATCGCGCACCATATAAACTTTCGCGCCTCCACCTTCTTCGGCAGGAGTGCCGAACACTTTAATAGTACCGGGCTTCTTGCTCTTGATCAGCCAATCTTTTAATGCGATCGCGGCGGCTGATGATGCTGCGCCGAACAGGTTGTGGCCACATGCGTGGCCTGCTCCACCCTCCACCGTTGGCTGCTTACTGGGCACCGCAGCCTGCGATAAACCCGGAAGTGCATCGAACTCGGCAAGGATCCCAATTACAGGTTCACCCGATCCGTAGGTTGCTACAAATGCCGTGGGCATCCCCGACACACCCACGTCGACCTTAAACCCTTGCGCTGTGAGAAGCTCTACAAGTGCTTTTGAGCTTTTGTCTTCCGCAAAACCAAGCTCGGCGTACGACCAGATATCTTTCGCAATCTGCTTGTACGACTCGGAGTTCCTGTCGATCTCGGAGGTGAGGAACTGTTTGTCCTTTTCCGATTTTACTTTGAGATTAATTTCAGTTTGAGCCGTGCACACGAGTGAAATCGCAAGCGCCACGGCAGTGGTGGTAAGGTGCTTCATCATAGGTAAGACAATATAAGAAAATGCTAGTCAGCCTTCGGAAGCTTGAAGCTAAATGTAGAGCCCTTCCCTATTTCTGAAATGACCTCGGGCCTGGAGTGATGTCCCTCGAGAATGTGCTTCACGATTGCCAGGCCGAGCCCTGTCCCACCTTTCTCGCGGCTGCGACTTTTATCGACACGATAGAAGCGTTCAAAGATCCGGTCGAGGTGCGCAGAAGGAATGCCTTCGCCGTTATCGGTTACAAAAGTGGTAACATTCTTCTTGCCTACGTCGAAGTGTATTGAAACATGACCGCCTTCGGGTGTGTAATTGATGGCGTTGGAAACAAAGTTTGTGATCACCTGCGAGATACGCTGCTTGTCGGCATACACCATGATCTTGTGATAATCATCATTCATCGTGAGCCGGATCTTTTTCTTCTCTGCTTTTTCTTCGAACTGGTCGATCACATCGGTACACAGCTTGTGCAGGTCGAAATTCTCGAAGTACATCTTGATGTCGCCTGTCTCGATCTGCGAAAGCGTGAGGAGATCCTGTACGAGCGCATCGAGTCCATCGAGGCTCTTCGCAGCTTTCTTAAGGAACTTCGTACGTACAGCTTTATCGTTCACGGCTCCATCGAGCAGTGTATGTACAAAACCTTGTGCGGCAAAGATTGGCGTCTTCAGTTCATGCGATACATCGGCGACGAACTCACGACGAAAGTTTTCGAGCTTAATAAGTTCATCGATCTCTTTTTGCTTGAGTGTCGCGAACGATGATATTTCTTCGTTGATCTTTTCTAGTGGATTGAACTTACCGGTCTTTTCTTTCGTGAGATCGGAGAATTCTTTCTTACGAAGTTTCTCCATCATCTTGTAGATCTTATTGATCTCACGAAAGAAGAGGAACTCGAGGGTAACGAAGAAAAGCAGGTACGAAGCGGAAAAACTGATCAGTACAGCAACGGCCAGAACGGTACCGCTTACGCTGTCGAAAAGCGAAAGGAAGAGCCCGGTGATAATAGCGATAGAAGCTGCGAGAAGCAGCGCAAGCGTTCGGGCGCTATAAACCATTGCTAATTAATTGAGATTGAACTTATACCCCACTCCTTTGACAGTGGTAATATAGTCATCTCCGATCTTTTCCCGCACTTTCCGGATGTGGACGTCGACGGTGCGGGCCAGGACGTAAACGTCGGACCCCCAGATATTTTGCAGGAGGTCGTCGCGACTGAATACTTTATTGGGATTCTGAGCGAGGAAGAACAGAAGCTCGAATTCTTTTTTGGGAAGACTGATCTCCCGTCCTTTTACTTTAATTGTATAGCTGGTTCGATCGATCAGCAGGTCGCCGATCTTGATCTGGTTCGAAGAGCTTTTCTTTTTTGAGTCGCGGCGGAACAATGCACTGATGCGGCTCATCAAAGCGCGGGGCTTTATGGGCTTGGTGATATAATCATCGGCACCAACATCGAACGCAGCTACTTCGGAGTATTCTTCAGAGCGGGCCGTAAGGAATACGATGAATGTATTTGCGAGTTCGGGAATAGCGCGTATTTGCCGGCAAGCTTCCACACCATCCATCTTGGGCATCATGATGTCGAGCAGTACGAGGTCGGGGTGAAATTTGCGTGCGGTATCTACAGCCACCTGGCCATCGATCGCCGTGCGAACATCGTAACCTTGTTTTTCAAGGTTGTATTTGAGCAACTCGAGAATAGGTTCTTCGTCATCGACGACAAGCACTTTCTGCGACGGCTTATTGCCCATAAGGAGATTGTTTACTGAGGCAAAACTAGAGACAAATTAACCCAATTAAAAACCAGTGTTATGTTCTTAACAATTCCTTAATTCCCTTAATGGCAGGTTAAAGAACGGGGTATTTTTCACTTAAATACTTAATATACGACTTTAAGTCACCGTGAAATTTGTTGCCAAATTCTTCCTTGAACATTGGCTGTTTTTCCTGGTAGTTGCGATACAACATAAAGTATGTGTTGTTTGGCAACCGGTCCTTATATCTCTTCGAAGGTGTTGGATTCAGCCGGAGATGAAGAGTATCCATGTTGACAACAATGCGTTTTATCTCTTCTTCTTTTCGTTTCTTTTTCTCTTCGGCAGGCATGGCGTCGCCCATTGATTCATAGAGGCTGTCGAGATGGGTGGCTGCGCGAAGAATAAAAGCGGAGAACTGACGGTAATCCTGATCTTCATAGAGATATTTTTCATACTCTGGTGAAGTTCTTCCGTATTTCGCGGCGAGGAAATCGTACGAGGCGGTGTCGGCAATGAACGACGCAAGGTTTTCGTTGAACGTTACGCTGTCGGGTACCCAGAGTGTTGCGTGCACCATTTCGTGAATGATAAGACTTGCGAGATCACCGTCGTTACGGTTAAGCATTCCCGTAAGGATCGGATCGGTAAACCAGCCGAGTGTAGACCAGCCTCCGGGGTTTCGAACGGCAACGTCCCATCCCTCCTCTTTGAGCTTCTTCGCTTCCGTCATGGCCTTTTCTTTATTAAAGTATCCTTTGTAAGGCACCGTGCCGACTACGGGGAAGTCCCATGTCTTGGGGCGGAAGTGAAATGCTTCGCAGGCGGTAACTACCCACATGACCTCTTCGCCGCGCTGGTCGAAGAGGGTCTTGTAGTTCTCCGTGTCTTTGAGCCCGAGTGAGTCGATCGCGAACTTCCTGATCTCGTCGATGAGATAGAGCTTTTGTTTAAGTGAGTCAGGAAAAGCCGGGTCTTTGATGAATTCTTCCACCGGGCGGGCATTGCGCACAATGTGAAGCTGGCCCAAACCCTGCCCGATTCCGTAGAGGATCAATCCCCAGTAGTAAATAATTGCGACGAGCAGAACGACCAGGACGGCCAGAAGAACGCGACGCTTTCTGCTTTTCATGCTGCAAAAATAGACGATCAGGATTTCCTTACACAACAAACGTCACACGCTTTCCCGTTGCGACACGAAGTAGTAATTTCAACCCGCTCGATTCCTTTTTTTGACACTACCTGTCACAGCCCTTGATTTGCTTTGTTTTGAAATATGGGATCAGCAATTAAACAACTACTTATATGACCGACACAAAAGAAAACATCAAAGACAACAAGGAGGCGAAGGAAAAGCTGAAAGCTCTTCAGCTCACCATCGACAAGCTGGAAAAAACCTACGGCAAAGGCGCCGTCATGAAGCTCAGTGACGAAAAGGTGACCGACATCGCGGCCATTTCCACTGGCTCACTTGGTCTCGACGTAGCCCTCGGCATCGGCGGTATTCCCCGCGGCCGTGTTACCGAGATCTATGGACCCGAATCTTCCGGTAAGACAACCCTCACAATGCATTGCATTGCCGAAGCACAAAAGAAAGGCGGCCTCGCAGCCTTCATCGACGCCGAACACGCATTCGATAAATCGTACGCGGAAAAACTCGGCATCGATACGGAAAACCTGCTCATCTCACAGCCCGACAACGGCGAGCAGGCGCTCGAAATTGCCGAGCATCTCATCCGCTCCGGCGCTATCGATATTATAGTGATCGACTCGGTAGCCGCCCTGGTTCCCAAAGGTGAACTCGAAGGCGAAATGGGTGAAAGCAAGATGGGTCTGCAAGCCCGACTCATGTCGCAAGCCCTTCGCAAACTCACCGGTACCATCAGCAAGACCGGCTGCGCCTGCGTATTCATCAACCAGCTCCGCGAAAAGATCGGGGTCATGTTCGGAAATCCCGAAACAACAACCGGCGGTAACGCTCTCAAGTTCTACGCTTCCGTTCGTCTCGACATCCGTCGTATCGGCCAGATCAAAGAAGCCGCCGACGATGTGATCGGAAACCGCGTGAAAGTAAAAGTCGTGAAGAACAAAGTGGCTCCTCCTTTCAAAGTGATCGAGTTCGACATCATGTATGGCAAAGGGATCTCCAAGTCTGGCGAGATCGTCGACATCGGCGTTGAACTGAACGTGATCCAAAAGTCAGGATCGTGGTTCTCTTACAACGGCAATAAACTTGGCCAGGGCCGCGACGCGATCAAGCAGTTGATCGAAGACAACCCTGAGCTTTCTGATGAGCTTGAAAAGAAGATCAAAGAAAAATTAATGTCTGGCGAGGCAGTGGCTAAAGAAGAGAAAGAATAGACCCAAGCATTAAGAATTAAGAGTGAAGAATTAAAAGTTAAAGGTTAAAAATGAGGGTTGCGCCAGCACTATTCGCGTCAGCCGATTTTTTAACTTTTAACTTTTAATTTAATTCGCACGGATTGCTGCAACAGGATCCATCCTTGCAGCTACCGCTGCCGGCACAATCCCCGAGATCACACCAATAACACTCGCTGTGGTCAGGCCTATCACAGTGTTCTTCACACTAAGAATAACCTCCATCGATCCGAAGATCGGCGCAAGCGTTAAAAGATAAACGAGCAACAATCCCGCGAGTCCGCCGATGAGACTCAGCAGAATAGCTTCGAACAGGAACTGGAACAAAATGAAGTAGTTCTTGGCCCCAAGCGATTTTTGAAGTCCAATAATGCTCGTGCGTTCTTTCACCGACACGAACATGATGTTGGCGATACCGAAACCACCGATGAGGATCGAGAAACCGCCAATGATCGCTCCCGCGATACCAACCACGTCGAAAAGATTTCCGATGGCATTGGCAATTGCTTCCGGACGGTTGAGCGCAAAGTTGTCTTTCTCGCCCGGCCTGAGTCCGCGACGTGCACGGATCAGACCTTTCGCCTCGTTCTCGAGCTCGACGAGACCGAAATCATTTTCGTAGCCTTTCATCCCGATGCTGGATCCGATCTCATTCCACCGACC
>DASRSO010000137.1:0-71260 GCA_035656375.1 Cyclobacteriaceae bacterium
TAAGTACCGAGTTTGGAAGGGTGATGGATGAGCGATTGCCCGCGCCGTGGAATTTCAATCACACAATTGTCCAGCTCAAGTTCCGCGACTCTTTGCATTACATTGATCCCACTATTTCATTCCAGCGTGGCAACCTGAAGAATATCGTTACGCCGGATTACTACTTCGGTGTGGTTGCCGACAAGAACCAACCGGGTCTTACAAGGATCACCGAAAAGAAAAACACTTCGGTCATCAGGGCAAAGGAAGATTTCAGTTTCGATGAAGTTGGAGGCATGGCAACACTCCTGGTTGAAACTTACTATTCCGGTGAGGAGGCCGATGGCATTCGCAGTTCGTTCAAGTCGAATCTGAAATCTGAGACCGACCAGAACTATCTCGACTTCTATGCAAATGATTTCCCCACGATTCGACTGGCTAAGTCGGTAACGTTTGATGACGACCCGGTCACAAACTCTATTAAAGTTTTTGAAGAATATGAGATCCCCGATTTCTGGCAATACGATTCGGCAAACAGTCAGTACACGGCCGACATCTACGGACGTGTGATCTCAGGCTACATCGAGAGGCCATCTACCAAGATCCGTAAGTCGCCATTCTATGTGAGATATCCATTGGATGCCGAGCTGGTAACTAACGTGCACCTGCCCGAAAGCTGGGGGGTAACGGAAAGGAAAGGCGATGTGAAGGGGCCGGGGTTTGCCTTCACGTACGATTGGTCGTATCCCGATGAACGTCTGATAAGATTGAAGTACACGATGCTGCATTCCAGTCCGCACATAGAGGCATCGAAAACTGCGGATTATCTTAAAAAGATAGACAATGTTTACAATGAGCTTTCTTTCAGGCTCACTTATACGCCGGGGACGGCTGAAGTCAACAAAAATACGGGATCGAAATTCAGCCTCGGCGTTTTCACAATAGTTGCATTGATTGGAGTTGCGTTCTATGTGCTCTTCGCACAGCTAAACAGGTTCGATCCTCGTTCGAAGCAACATTCCGAACGTCACGACCAAATTGGAAGCTGGCTGGTGGTCCTGGCTTTTGGCCTCGCTATTACTCCCATAAGAATATTGATCCTGCTTTTCGATACGTATATCCTGAATCCAAAAATTTGGGAGGGGATCATAAACTTCAGTGGTGATTCAACACTTAGCTTCTGGCTGATTGTTGAAGTGTTCTTTAATTCAACGCTGCTTGCATTGAGTGTGTTCTGCGCGTACCTGTTCTTTAATCGCCGAACAAGTGCGCCACTTTTTATAACGATCATGCTCGGGGTCGGCCTGCTGTTCCAGGGATTGATCGCCCTTGAAACTCAGTTCTTTGAGAACTCTGAAATAGATGTTAAGCAGATACTTGTGGCCGTAATTGGCGCAGCTATCTGGATACCCTATCTACACTTGTCGGAGCGTTCGAAGGGAACGTTCATCCGGAGATTTGATAAGAAGTGGTTCTCAGAGTGACATCATGTCCTTGAACTTCGCAGCTTGTCTTCTGCTCACTTCAACTTTATCGCCACCTCTCAGTTTCACCATCAGTCCACCGTTGAACCAGGGTTCAATTCCTTCGACCCAGCTGAGGTTGATGATGTGCTTGCGGCTTGCGCGGAAGAACGCACGTTCATCAAGTTTCTCATCGAGGGCGTTGAGTGACTTGTGGATCATGGGACGGTTGGTATCGAAATAGACTTTAATGTAGTTGCCGTCGGATTCGAAGAGGCGGATGTTGGCAAGGCTGACGAACCAGCAACGCTCGCCGTCTTTCACAAACACCTGGTCTTCGAGGTCGAGTTTCTTGTCGCGGGTGCGGCCCACTTTTGTTTTTTCTTTGTCCTGGATCTTGTGCACTGCTTCGGCAAGGCGTTCGGCAGTGATTGGTTTCAGGAGGTAGTCGAGTGCGTTTACTTCGAATGCTTTCAGGGCAAATTCGTCGTACGCGGTGGTAAACACTACAAGCGGTGCAGAGTCGAGTGATTCGAGTAGCTGGAAGCCTGTGCGGCCCGGCATTTGAATGTCGAGGAAGAGAAGGTCGGGATTGAGTTCTTCGATCATCTTCTCCGCTTCGTCGGCGTTCATTGCTTCGCCTGCTATTTCAATTGATGGATGTTCCTCCAGGAGTTTTATGAGTTCCTTTCTTGCCAAACGCTCGTCGTCAACAATTAATGCTTTCATGATTTGCTATGATTTAATACAAATGAGGGATCACAATTTCCGTGAGCACAAAATTATCTTTTTCAGTTAGAATTCTGAACGTGGCTTCATCTCCGTAAATCAGCTTGAGGCGCTGTTTTGTGTTCTCCAAACCCAATCCACCGCCTGTATCTTTTTTATGACCGTTGACAACAAACTTGCCACTGTTTCTTATGTGAATTTTCAGATGATCGCCGTCAACTTTTGTTCTAATTTGAACGACTCCGCCTTCTGTCAGCTTGGAAATTCCGTGTTTGATGCCGTTCTCAACCAGTGTCTGGATCATAAGCGGAGGCACCATAAAATCGTTCGATTCGGGGTCGAGATCGAACTCGGTTTTCAGCCTTTCTTCGAAGCGGATACTCTCCAAACCAAGATAATCGCGAACAAGTTTCAATTCCTCCTCAAAGCTTGTGAGGCCGCGTTTCTGCGTTACCAGTGAGTTTCTCAGGATGCTGGAGAGCTGGTTAATCGCCTCTTTGGCTTTGGTGGGATTTTCGTCGACCAACGCGCGAATGCTATTGAGCGCATTGAACATAAAATGAGGATTGAGCTGCGATTTCAGGTTGCTCAATTCGATCTCTTTTACTGATGCCTCAAGCTGGAGCGACTTGTTGTATTGCTCGAAGTAGTTGTATGTGAAGTGAAGTACAGACCAGAGAAAAAAGAAGATTGCGTAAAACAGAACCCCGGTAACGATACGTTCAGGTTCGAATGCAGCCGAGGGAACAAACGTCCCCAATGCGATCGAGAAAGGTATCCTTAAGAAATATGTGGCGATACCCATTAAAATGACGGCGGCCATTACGTGCGTGATGAGTCGGACCAGGCTAAGGCTCAGCCACTTTTTTTCCTTTATGTAGTTGCGATAGAAATGCGTGATGAAGAGACACAGCATTGCTTCGAAGACGAAGAACCACAGGCGTGGCGTACGGACCTCCGCCCCGGAAGCAAACACGTTGGTAACTATCTGGATTGCGGCATACACCGCCCAGCCACCGATTTGCAACGTCCAGTATAGCCTGGTTTTGTTAACCATAGAAAAAGCAGATACAAAAGTAGGAAAACTGTGCGGAGGTTAGCCCTTCAATTCCTCCTTCAGGAATTTTCCGGTATAACTGGCGGGATTCTTCGCTACAGCTTCAGGTGTGCCGATAGCAATAATGTTTCCTCCGCGTCCTCCGCCCTCCGGCCCGAGATCAATAATATGATCGGCCGCTTTGATAATATCCATGTTGTGTTCGATCACCAGCACGGTATTGCCTTTCTCTACGAGCTTTTGAAGAACGTCGAGCAAATGGGCAATGTCCTGGAAGTGGAGGCCGGTCGTAGGCTCGTCGAGTATATATAGAGTCTTGCCTGTATCGCGCTTAGAGAGCTCTGTGGCAAGCTTTACGCGCTGGGCTTCACCACCCGAAAGTGTTGTGGCATGTTGCCCGAGCGAAATATACCCGAGGCCAACTTCATTCAATGTCTGGATCTTTCGAAGGATCTTGGGTTGGTTCTCGAAAAACGAAACGGCTTCTTCGACGGTCATGTCGAGCACATCGGCGATCGACTTTCCTTTGAACCTCACCTCGAGTGTTTCGCGATTGTATCTTTTGCCCTTACAGGTTTCGCAAGGCACATGCACATCGGGAAGGAATTCCATCTCGATCAATCTCAATCCGGCTCCTTCGCAAGTCTCGCATCGTCCGCCTTTCACGTTGAATGAGAAACGACCGGTTTTATATCCGCGGATCTTCGCTTCGGGAAGTTGAGAGAACAGATCGCGAATGTCGGAGAACACGGTAGTATACGTGGCAGGATTCGACCGGGGAGTTCTTCCGATCGGCGACTGATCGACTTCAATCACCTTATCGATGAGTTTAAGACCTTCGATGCTTTTATAAGGCAAAGGCTCAACCCTTGAATTATAAAAATGATGATTGAGTATCGGGAATAGTGTTTCGTGAATAAGAGTTGACTTGCCACTTCCAGACACCCCGGTAATGCAAGTCAATGCACCCAATGGAAGATCGAGCGTAACATTCTTCAGGTTATTGCCGGTGGCGCCCGACAACACGAGGCGTTCACCCGTTCCCTTACGTCGTTCGTTAACGACCTTGATCTTTTTCTTGCCGGTTAGATATTGAGCCGTAAGACTTCCACCACTCAAAAAATCTTTGGGGTTGCCCTCGGCCACAACGTTTCCGCCATGACGACCGGCACCCGGACCGATATCAATAATATAGTCCGACTCGAGCATCATGTCTTTATCGTGCTCGACAACGATCACGGAGTTACCGAGATCACGTAGATCTTTGAGCGCCTTGATGAGCTTCACGTTGTCGCGGGCATGCAGACCGATACTGGGCTCGTCGAGAATGTAAAGCACGCCGACCAGTTGAGTACCGATCTGGGTTGCAAGGCGAATGCGTTGCGACTCACCACCACTGAGTGTTCGGATGGGACGATTGAGATGAAGATAGTCGAGGCCGACATCCAGTAAGAAACCGATCCGCTTCCGTATCTCTTTGAGAATTTCAGCAGCGATGATCCGCTGTTTCTCGGAGATGCGACTCTCGAGACCCGTCAGCCATTTGTTGAGCTCGATAATGTTGAGCATCGACAACTGTGCAATGTTCTTTTCGTCGATCTTAAAATGCAGCGATTCTTTTCTTAATCTGAATCCATTGCACTCAGGACAGGTCTTCGTTACTGTAAAGTCTTCAACCCAGCGTTTGATCGAGTCGGAGCCTTCGTCTTTCTGTTTTTGAAGGAAGTTGATGATGCCTTCAAACTTTGTGTTCCATTCTGTACCGGGATACTTCACTGAAGATACTGCCACCGGAACATCATCGCCGTAGAGGAGCACTTTCATGATCTCTTTCGGGATGTCTTTGATCGGCGTGGTGAGGGTTTGCTTGTTACGCTTGAGTATTGCCTCTATCTTTTTGAAGATCCATATGTCGCGATACTCACCGAGTGGCAGAATACCACCGCGACTGATACTTAATTTCTTGTCGGGGATGACAGACTCTTCCGTGATCTCTTCAATAACTCCAAGCCCATTGCACACCGGGCACGCACCATATGGTGAGTTAAATGAGAACATGTTCGGGGCAGGCTCATCGTACGAGAGGCCTGTCTTGGGATCCATGAGGTATTTAGAGAAGTGGTGCACGGCGCCGGATTCTTCCATGACCATGATCACACCTTTACCTTCTTTCAATCCTTTACCGACTGATTGAGCAATACGTGCACGATCTTTTGGATCGGCAACGATACGGTCGACAACCATTTCGATGTCGTGGATCTTGAAACGATCGACCTGCATCTTGGCGGTTATTTCGAGAAGCTCGCCATCGACACGAACTTTGGTGTAACCTTGTTTACGTATCTGCACGAAGAGCTCGCGGTAATGTCCTTTGCGGCCGCGGATGATCGGTGCGAGCAGTGAGAGTTTTTTGTTTTTAAAGTTGGTCAGGATGGCGTCGATGATCTGGTCTTCAGACTGACGAACCATTTTCTCGCCTGTGAGGTACGAATATGCTTCGGAACCACGGGCGTAGAGGAGTCGCATGAAGTCGTATATCTCGGTAACGGTACCGACGGTAGAACGTGGATTTCGGGAGGTGGTCTTTTGTTCGATAGAGATAACGGGACTAAGTCCGTTTATCTTATCGACGTCGGGGCGTTCGAGGTCACCGATGAAGCTTCGCGCGTAAGCGGAAAAGCTTTCCATGTAACGACGCTGACCTTCGGCGTAAATGGTATCGAAGGCGAGAGAAGATTTACCACTTCCACTGATGCCGGTTACGACAACCAGTTTGTTGCGCGGGAGCGATACGTGCACGTCCTTGAGGTTGTGCTCGCGTGCACCGATTACTTCAATGAATTCGTGCCCACTTGAATCGATTGGTTGTTTTCCCGCCTCGTGCCTGGTCATAAAGAAGACTACACAATTGTACGGGAAAATAGTTCCGGCAAGGGAAATAATCAGAATAATATTTACAATGCGGGGTGTGGCAAGTTTGGAATGCGGGGTGTCGCAGAGGTGCGCAAAGGTCGCGCGGAGTTACGCGGAGGATCAGAATAATTCCGGGTAGTGATCCATCATCGTATTGTAAGATTCTGCGGCAGCGCCATTTCCCCAGTCGTAGATCGTAAACTCCCCGATGCCGAGTCCATCCGCGTTATTCTCGCCTCCATGTCCGTAGTTTTCCATCATAAACCCATAATCTTTCTCATTGAAGAATGGATACACCTTCTCCCATTGGGCTTTGGTTTCCGGATTTTCGGGACAATACATCATCACAAACGCCGATCGCAGTGCTGCAATGCCGCGATGGATATAATTATCATTGTTGAGCTCCTCGCCGTACCGTACGATCGTCTCTGCAAACAAACATTGACGTGAGTCGTTCCATTCGCCGTCGGCATTCATGACACCGAAACCGCCAAGAACCGGGATGGGGATGTACGGTGGCTGCCACGTCTGTTGCGACATCAGCATTTCGTCGAGTACACGCTGGCCAACTTCAAGATACCGGGGTTCGTGCAGCGCCTTGTAAAAATTGAACAGCGCGTCGGCAGTCCACCACATCGAAAGCGTGTTCTTCTTGTACGAGTTGTTGCGTTCGATCTTTTTCCCAACGAGCGAATCGAGAACGCGGCTGCATGACCAGTAGGTTTCGAAATCTTCCCAACGGCTTTCCGGCACAACTTCGTTGATGACGGCATCCATGGCGCGCTTCGCAGAGGTCAGATACTTTTCGTCTTTCGTTGTGCCCCACATGTTCAAAAGAAAATAAGCTGACATGGAAGTCTCCGGCGTTTCGTTCATGATCGGAAGCGGCTGCAATGTTTTCGTATCGAGCCAGCCGGGGAAGAATCCTTTGGAGTCTTGAAGGGTGATGAGTTTATCTGCGTAGCGTTTTGCGTAGTCGACGAGACGTTGGTCTCTTTCGAGTTCTTCGTTCCACAAGAGCATGAGGTTTGCGGTCCAGCTCATGTCGAGAATGTGATACGGTGCTGCCGCGGCGTCGCCCCACGGGTTTGCGGGATTTCGATTGGAGTTGCCGAAGTATCTTTTGTTCCAGCCCTTCGATCGTTTGTGTTTCTTACCGTTGATCTCGATGGTTTCCATTTCTGTTCCGATCACGGAAGGGAAGAGTCCGTCAGTTTGAGGGAATGAAAGGGCGAGCTCTTTGGTCATGTTTGCTTTGCTTAGAAGCTCCGGATTTTTTGTGCGTCGTGCGTATCGGTATAAGCCTTCGGCCGATCGCAGTGAGCTGAACCATGCCTGGTTCCACACCGAACGAAACTCGCGTTCACTTACTTCGCCAGGATAGTTGGGACTTTGAGTAACGTTGACGATAAACACCGGGGCTCCGACTTTCTTCCCGTTGATGTCGAACTCCTGCCATACACTTTTCTTCCAGGTGTTGAATGCCCAGTTGTATGTGTGTTTGACGTATGGGTCGAGACTGCCTTTGATAGGTTGGCCTTCCTGGTAGAGTGGTTCGCCGTATTTGTCCCACATGAATGCCAGTGGCTTTCGCCAGGGATCTTTGAGAGAGGCTTTGTCACTGTTTGTCATTACATAGAATGCAAATTTGAATTCACCTTGCGGGAAGGTGATGTTGGGTTCGCGTTCGAACAATACGTGGCTGGTGACTTTGCTTTTGGCAACACCAATTTTCAATTCGTCGGTGCGTGCGTCGAGATCCATGTACCATTTGAGGTCGCTGTTGCCGAGCAAAGCCAGGTCGGGTATGACGACAATTTGTTTGGTGGTGTCGGCTATGATAAGTGCGGGAGCACGAAAGACGTGTTGAGCGATGATGTGGTTATCGGTTGGAGTGAGGTGTGGTTGCCAGTGAAACGTTGCGTCGAATGAAGGTTTGATGCTTACGTGCCAATCGTCGACCTGGGTAGCAGTTTTAACCCGGTAGAAGAATTCGTAGCGAGTGAGATTGCTGTCGATTACCTGTTTGGTGATCGTGGGTTGCTCCATTCCGAGTTTGGTGGCGGTGAGTGAAGAGATGAATTCCTCGTTGCTTTCGGAGCATGAGATGAGGAGGCAAACAATAAAAATGAAAATGAGCTGTTTCATATACCTTTGAAATTACGTGAAAATCATTGATAATAAATTCGAACTGGCGGCAACAGATTTATCGAATCATCTTAGTTGCCGACATCTCACCGAGTTGAACAGGAAAGTGGCGAAGGGTGAGTTGAACAGGCCACACTGGACGGACCCGTCGTTGGAGGTGTTGGAGAAGCGGGGCCGTGATCACGAAGCGGCTTATGTTGATTTCCTGACGGCGAAGGGATTGAGAGTGGAGAACATCGACAATCTTCCGGTTGCCGCGACCCTGAAGGCGATGGCCGAAGGCGTTGATGTGATCGTGCAGGCGCGGCTGGAAAAGGGCCAATGGATGGGTAAGGCCGATATCTTGTTGAAAGTGCCAGGTGAAAGCAAGTTCGGAAACTGGTTGTACGAGGTCCAGGACACCAAGCTTGCGATGAACACCCGTGCTGGCACGATCCTTCAGTTGTGTCTTTATACTGAGTTGCTGACAGCGTTGCAGGGTGTTGAAGCTGAAAAGTTTCATGTGATAAAACCCGTAGAAGATTTTGAGCCCGAGTCGTACCGGTTTAGTGATTTCAAAGCGTACTATCGTCTTACTAAAAAGAACTTTGAGGGCACGATCGAAAATGCTCCGAAGGAGACATACCCGGAGCCTGCGGAACATTGCGGAGTGTGCAGGTGGTGGAAGGTGTGTGATACGAGAAGGCGTGATGATGACTATTTGTCGTTGGTGGCGGGGATGCGTTCGTCGCATATCGAGGAGTTGAAGGGTCAGGGTGTTCGAAAGCTGGAGGAGTTTGCGAAGTTGGAGAAGCTGGCTGAGCCGAAGAGAGGGAATATTGAGACGTATGAACGACGCCAGGCGCAAGCGAAGATCCAACTTGAAGGAAGGGTCAAAGACAAATTAATTCATAGTGAACTTGCAGTTGAACCTGGCCGAGGACTTAACCGGCTTCCGGAGCCCAACAAGGGCGATGTATATTTTGATATTGAAGGCGATGCGTATTATCCAAATGGCGGGTTGGAATATATCCTGGGATATGCCTTCAAAGAAAATAATGAGCTGGTATATCGAAGTCACTGGTCAAAGAACAAACAAGAAGAGAAGAAGGCGTTCGAAAACTTCATGTCTTTCATCTCAGACCGATGGAAGAAGAACCCGAACATGTACATCTATCACTTTGCGCCGTACGAACCAACGGCGGTCAAACGATTAGCACGTGTGCACGCAATCTATGAGAAAGAAGTGGATGACCTGTTGAGGGCCGAAAGGTTTATTGACTTACATGCTGTGTTTAAGGAGTCGTTGCTGGCAAGTGTCGAGACCTATTCTTTGAAAGCACTTGAGTTATTTACAAACTATAAGCGAATTGTTGAGTTGCCCGATGCGAGCAGGGCGAGAAAGAACGTAGAGGTAGCGCTCGAGATGAACTTACTCGATTCGTTAGACAAAGAGACACTCAAGACAACCGAAGACTACAACAAGGATGATTGCCTCGCGACACATGCGCTGCATGACTGGCTTGAAAAATTGAGAATTGGAAAAGATATTAAGCGACCCGAGATCAAGACCGGTGAGGCCACAGAAAACGTCCAGCAACAAGAGACACGATCGCTCGCAATCTTTAAAAGTTTGATATCGGTTTTACCCGAAGATCGAAATTCGTGGACCGAAGAACATAAAGTTAAATGGCTGCTTGCACACCAGATCGATTACTTCCGCAGGGAAGACAAGAGTGCATGGTGGGAGTTTTTTCGTGTGCATGAACTCGAACCAGAAGATCTGCTTGGTGAACGAAAGGCGCTGACGGGATTGAAATATATTGGTGAAGCTCCGAAGAAAGGGAAGGAAAGAAATGTAACTCACCGTTATTCATTTCCTCCCCAGGAACATAGCATCGATGAAGGCGATGAGCTGTGGGAGGTGAAGGGTGAAAAGATCGGCTCAGTGCGTGGGATCTCGCTCGAAGATTATACGATCGACATAAAGAAAACAGCAACATCTGCAGAAAGGCATCCAACCTCGATCCACATTTCGGATCGTATCGATCCGGGATCATTGGCAACTTCGTTAATGGACCTCGCAGCAATTGTGGATGAGTCGGGCCTCGATCACAAGTGGCCGAACCATGCAGCAAAAGATCTGTTGATGAGACGCTCGCCGGTCCTAAAAGAGGGAACGCTGGCTGGAAAAGACGATGATGTCGTAGCGGCTGCGATACGTGTGGGGCTTAGTCTCGACAAAAGCTTCCTGGCCATTCAGGGTCCTCCCGGTTCCGGCAAAACATACACCGGTGCGAAGATGATCATTGAGCTGTCGAAGCAGGGGAAGAAGATCGGTGTCACTGCAATCAGTCACAAGGTGATCAGGAACCTTATTGACAAAGTGATCGAGTTGAGCAAGGCCGAAGGCTATAACCTCGGGTTTGTTCACAAGGTGACTAACAAGAGTGACGTTGTTCCCGAAGAAGTTGTCGAAGTAATTGACTCGAAGAAGGCGATTGATTCATTGAGCGAAGGAAAAGTTGTTGGCGGCACCGCGTGGCTATGGGCTGATGCGAACTCGGCAGAAAAACTCGACTACTTGTTTATTGATGAAGCTGGTCAGATGTCGTTGTCGCACGCACTGGCAGCCTCAAGAGCCGCCCATAATCTTATTTTACTTGGTGATCCTCAACAGCTCGAACAACCTCAAAAGGGTGCACATCCCGAGGGAAGCGATGTTGCAGCGTTGACATATTTATTGGATGGGCGACCAACGATCTCTGAAGAGAAGGGATTGTTCCTTGGAATAACAAGAAGGCTTCATCCCGAGATATGCAAGTTTACCTCCGAGCTTTATTACGAAGGCAAGCTGAACTCATTGCCCGGCCTGGAAAAGCAAGTGGTCTCCAACACCGGCAAGTTTGATGGAGCGGGATTGTTTTATGTACCCGTAAACCACAGGGGAAACAGCAACATATCCATTGAAGAGATAGATGTTGTTGAAAGTATTGTGAAAACAGTGCTTAAAGGCAACTGGTGTGAAAGACCGTTGACTTTAAGCGACATCCTGATCGTCGCACCATACAATGCACAGGTGTCAGCTCTTATCGAAAGGCTTCCGGGTATGCGCATCGGTACGGTTGATAAGTTCCAGGGACAGGAGGCACCGGTTGTGATCTATTCAATGACGAGTTCATCACAGGAAGATGCGCCAAGAGGGATGAGCTTCCTGTTTAGTCCGAACAGGTTGAATGTGGCAACGAGCAGGGCGAAGAGTGTAAGTATATTGGTTGCGACACCGAGGTTGCTTGAACCCGAGTGCAGGAGTATCGATCAGATGAAGTGGGCAAATGGGTTGTGCAGGTATTTGGAGATGGTGGTTTGATATTTTTATCCCAAAACCCTGTTTTAATTGCATATTTCCTCGCTCTCATTAAATTTGCAGTCCCTTTCGGGGAAATCTGCCTGAAATTCAGGCTTTTTAAACAATGCGGGAGTAGCTCAGTTGGTAGAGCATCACCTTGCCAAGGTGAGGGTCGCGAGTTCGAGTCTCGTTTCCCGCTCAGAAAAACAAAAAAGTGTGAGGTTAGTCCCCGCACTTTTTTTGTTTAACGACGATCGATAGGCGTTGCAAAAGCTTCGCGTCCAGAAGCGGCGCGAGGGCAAGCCCGGGTGGTGGAATTGGTAGACACGCAGGACTTAAAATCCTGTGGCAAGTAATTGCTGTACGGGTTCAACTCCCGTCCCGGGTACCACATGAATATCGAATATCGCACACGGAATTTCGAAGTTTAACGCACATTCCGCCTTAGCTATGCAACACCTTCCCATCCACCCGTCCGGCCCAACATTCTCCCGAATCATCGCCGGAGCCTGGCGATGGAACTCGATTCCTTCCTCAACCATCGAAGAACTCATCAACACCTCCCTCGACGAAGGCATCACTACATTCGATCACGCCGATATCTATGGCGACTACAGCAACGAGAAATCCTTCGGCGACGTCATAGCACGACAGCCACACCTCGTGAAGAAAATGCAACTCGTCACCAAGTGTGGGATTAAACTTACTTCGGGAAAGAAACCCGAACATAGAGTTAAACACTACGATACTTCCAAAGAACATATCATCAAGTCTGCAGAGAACTCTTTGTCATTCCTGCACACCGATCACATCGACCTGCTGCTCATTCATCGTCCCGATATTCTCATGGATGTTGAAGAAGTTGCCGACGCCTTTTCCCAACTGAAGCTACAAGGTAAAGTCCTTCACTTCGGAGTTTCGAATTTTACCACTTCGCAGTTTGAACTGCTCCAGAGTGCCCTGTCGTTTCCTCTCGTCACCAATCAGGTAGAACTTTCATTGTTCTGCACCGCTCCTTTATTCGACGGAACTATTGAGCAACTCTATCGCCTCAAAGCTTCTGCTATGGCCTGGTCGCCACTCGGTGGTGGCCGGACTTTCGTAGCCGAAGACGAAGTGAGTCGTCGTATCCGCGAAAAGGTCAATGAGTTCTCTTCGAAGTACAACAACGCCACTACCACACAGTTCTTCCTTGCCTGGCTCCTCAAACATCCTTCAAAAATATTCCCGGTCATCGGCACGTCGAAACCCGAACGCCTTCGCGAAGCAGCAAAGGCAATCGATCTCAAACTGGATACGCAAGACTGGTACGAGATGCTGAAAGCCGTGCGAGGTAGCGACGTCGCATAACGCTCAATGATCTCGCTCTTCTCCTACAATTTTTCCGTCGCGAGTCTCGTATTGTTCTTCGTTGTCGCACTCTGCATCGGCATGTCGAAGACCGGCGTGCATGGAGCGGGGATGATCTCGGTTCCTTTACTCGCCGGCATTTTCGGCGGACAACTCTCCAGCGGTATCATGCTTCCCATGTTGTGTCTCGCCGATGTCATGGGCGTCTGGTATTATCATCGTCATGCATCGTGGCCACACCTCAAGAAGCTCATCCTGTGGGCTGTGATCGGTATCGTGCTCGGAACAATCGTCGGGGGAATGATCGACGACCGTGTCTTCAAGCTCATAATGATCGGCATCATCCTGGTCAGCATCGTCATAATGATCTGGATGGAACAAGGACATAAAGAAGATATTCCCGACTACTTCTGGTTCGCTGCCCTTTGCGGGATCGGTGCCGGGTTCACTTCAATGATCGGCAATCTCGCGGGAACATTCGCCGCCGTATATCTACTGTCGATGCGTCTTCCGAAGAACTCATTCATCGGCACCAGCGCATGGTTCTTTATGGTCATCAACTGGATGAAGATCCCGTTCCACGTGTGGTGGTGGAAGACGATCACATGGGATACATTTTTTCTTGACCTATGTACCCTTCCGGTGATCGCACTCGGTGCGTGGTTAGGAATACTTATCGTGGAAAGGTTGAGTGAAGGAGCTTACCGCTGGTTCATCATCGGGATGACGGTAGTCGCTGCGGCGTTCATGATGCTGACCTGATCAGTTCAGGTTCAAACCGATCGTCAAACCAAACCAGGGTTTGTTCTGGTATATCCAGATATGTTTATCGCGGTCGGTAAGATGATCCCAACCTATTGCCGTTCCAACCGTCAGATTGTTGATGCCAAATATTAATGCAACGCCGCGACTTAAAACAAAACCGGTGTACTCATCCGACATCTGATTGTTAGTTGTCCATGGCGTGATCGCTGCCGTGCCAAGTCCCCCGAAGCCGCCAATACCAATCCCCCTGTGCTTATAAAATCTCTTCCACCCTACCGGTGTGTGCTTGTGTACAAGCCTGAAGCGATCTATTCTATAGCCTACAAAGATGTTTCCATTGAAATCTGTTGTTAACTGTTTCGGCAAGTTGACCGATGCCGGCCGAACCTTGAATGGTATAGCGATCACGTCGACGTCAAAACTTCTTTTGATGAACAGCTCATCTTTTAAAACCTGTGGAACGATCGGTTGGGTACCTTTTTCATCTGCAAACAAGCTCACACTGTCGTCCTGGACGTAGACCCACACCTTTCGAAAGTCTTCTCCGGGTTGGCGATAAGCATACTTGCCATCATTCAATTCATACTTCTTGTGTGAATTCTTTGTCGACGAGCAACCGTAAAGTGTCAGGGTAATCACTAACGCTGCAAAGTATTTCATATCAGTTTTTTTTGGCAATCATCAGCATGTTTGTCACGGGATATGGCAACGGGGATCTGTTTTCATCAAACAACTCTACCTTGCCTTTAAGACGGTTATTGACGATCCATTCATTAGTGTAAGCATGCGATCCCGTTGCAATCGTGAAGCCGGCTGCGGCCAGGTTCTTTTCCCAGTCGACGAAATCCCAGAAACAAAACGTCTCATGCATTTCACTCTCCCAGTTGTCAACGTAATCCTTGCGGCTCATGAACTCGCATGCATCCTTCAGGGAAAGCTGGATATACTCACCGTCAATTTTATAATTGACTTTATATCCTTCCTTCGCCCTGAAGTCATTCACGAAGCGCATAAACCGACCGTATGTCGAGAGGCCTTTAAGATATTCCGAGAGCGACTCGCGGGTTGATTGTTTCTTTTCGAAGTCATCGTTGCGGCCATCGTCCTTAGCCAACTTCATCAGCACGGCACGACCGCGATTCGCCGGACCTACCACGTCGCGGTTGATCCAAACTCCGCCGGGAGCAAGTTCATCGTACCTGTTCTTTATGAACGAAAGTAATTCTTGCCGACTCCCATACGATTCGATCTCATGTGTGAGCGAAGAAGTATGGATTGTGTTCATCGAGCCTTTATCGAAAGCAAGACCGGTAACGGCGTTTCTTTGTGAAAAGAAAACGAACGGGTTAGCAAATTCACCGTTGTGTTTGCGTTGTTGGCAGATATCGAACAAATGGCGGGCAACTTCGATCCCGTAGAAGTCGCATTCACGCCACCTGCTATCGTTGCATGCAAGTTTTATCCACGACCCAACGGCACAGCCAATATCGCCGATCCGACCTGTGCGAATGAAGGGGGCGGTTTCGTCGTACTTCAACACAGCGATCTCGTCCATCTGTCTTACGTATGTGTTGTAGTCGCGGGTGGTGGTAATGTCGCCGTCGTCGGAGATCATCTTGTCGCGAAACAACATCTGGACTTTATCGCCACAACGGTAGCGTGTCCACATATCGACAGACGAAGTGTGCATGCTGGTGGTGATCGACGTATCGTCGCGCCAGTTGTTTGAAGTGGCAATCTTTTCGACGATATCCCATGGCATCACGGAATGATGTTTCCACGTCGTGCGGTCTTCGAGTTCGGCAGTAAGTATTTTGAAACCATCTTGTTCATACATTTCGAGCACGGGTGTAGAACAAACGACGATGGTGTTGGTGGAATCCAGGTTGAAGAGACCTTCACTTTCGTGATGGATGCGTTTCACGGTGTACTCCGCAAAGTTTCTTACGTTGCCAACGTCGTCGATGCCATAAATGAAGCAGGGCACGCCGAGCGATTTCCCGAACTCTTCGATGGAAAGAGCGCGGAGGTAAAACGGCAGTGGGTTACGACGGGTGTTGCTGTGATTGGCAGAAGTAACGGCGAAGATGATCGCGTCGATCTTTTCCGATTTGCATATCCCCGAAAGGTATTGATACTGAAAATTTGTGAGGAGGTGGTGACGGCCGGGGATAAGGAGGAACATCGGGGGATCGACTTTTACCCAAGATGAGAAATCCTTTGGTAAAATTTTTCGACAAGGTCACTGATGTCCCCTTGCCTCGCTATTACCGACTTCCATTCATCGGGAATAGCCTCCTTTCCATAAAACAATCCTGCCAGTGCTCCAGTAACGCAACCAGTCGTGTCAGTGTCTTCTCCCAAATTCACCGCCTTCATCACGGCATCACGATAGCTGGTAGAATTTAGTAAACACCAGAGGCTTGCTTCGAGTGTATGGATCACGTACCCCGATGACCTAATCGAAGCCTCTTCAGCTAGTGGAAGAGAACCGTCAAGTATACGTGAGAAATATTTAAGCTCGTCTTTGCTTTCTATAGATCTTATTTCAGTGATGGCTGTTCTGTAACTCGTAGGCAGGTCGAATCCCAACAAGATCTTCTGAGCAATCTTGGAAAAGATAAAACAGGAAAACACTGAGCGAAAATGACGATGAGTAATACCAGATATTTCACTCATTCTCTCCAGCAAAATGTTATCAGGTGAGTCTCTGAAATAGATAGATGCCGGCGCGATGCGCATTAGGGATCCATTACCATTGGAGTCAACATCCGATTCACCCGATGTCTTTGGACTTACGCCCGCCGCCAACCTGGTTAGCGCTAAACGTGTGGTGCCACCAATATCGAACACTTTATGATGAGCTCCCCAATATCCCTCTTGCATCCACCTTACACAGTTAAGCGCGATGTCATCCAGGTTGTATCCATTGCACAATGATTCAGCGAGGCAAAACGAAAGTGAACTGTCGTCCGACCATGTACCTCGCGGTTGATGCCATGTTCCATGTCCCCACATAGCACTCACAGGTTTTATTGCAAGTGCTTCCCTGCTGTTGAACTCAAATGGCACGCCCAATGCGTCACCTACGGCGAATCCAACAAAGCAACCCTCTACCCTATCGCGTAAAGTCATGTGTATTGTTGCAAGACCTCCTTTACCCTCATCCAATCCTCATCCCCGCTAAACCCAGCCTTGTCCTCGAACAGCACGTTGAAGTAAAACTTCTCTTTATAATAACCATAGCCACCATCCGCTACTTCTGGGTTCGTGTTCACGTAATGAAAATGTATGCCCTGCTCTTTGAAAAGGTCAAGATACTGATCGATCTCATGAGGATACGAACATGTGTACAATATCCTGATGATGTCGGTTCTCTTACTCAACATCTGCATCACCTCGATCGCATGTGGATAGAACTCCGTCGCAATCACATCACGCCTGTGATTTGGCTTCAGTATCGTTCCATGAATGTCAAACGCCCAGTAGGTCTTTGCCCAACCACGATCTTTCGCATGACGGAACGCATTCTCTATAGCGCGTGTGATCATAGCCCACTCAGACTTTTATTTAACATGACGTTTTCTACCGCGCCGGCAAGGATGGGCGTGCAACTTACAACCTCCACCTTAGAATGAGTGATTGTTTCAAGCACCGTGTCGGAAATGTATAGCTTCTCGATCTTGCTCCGTTCGAGGTTTGCGATGGCGTTGTCACTCAATACCCCGTGCGTACAGTATGCCCTCACCGACTTCGCACCCCTTGCCACCAACAAGTCAGCCGCTGCGCATAGTGTTCCCGCGGTATCTACCAGGTCGTCGATGATGATCACGTTACGACCGTTCACATCGCCGATGATCTCCATACTCTCAACTGCATTTGCTTTCAGTCGCTCTTTATTGATCACCACCATTTCAGAATCCAGGTTCTTCCTGTATTGCTTGATGCGTTTGATGCCACCGAAGTCCGGGCTGCACAAGCATAGGTCTGGAAGTTGAAGCTTGCGGATGTGATCAAGAAACAACTTCATGGACGACAGCGGATCTAACGGGATCTTATAAAATCCTTCGATCGCATTTGTGTGCAGATCGAGAGTGATCACACGATCGGCGCCCATCAACTGGATCATGTCGGCAACCATGCGGGCCGAGATCGCAGTACGAACTCCTTCGCGACGTTCCTGCCGACTGTGAGGAAGATACGGGATCACGAGAATGACCTCCCTGGCCGAGGATCGCTTCGCAGCATCGATGGTCATCAACAGCTCGAAGAAATTTTCGTAAGGCATCTGGATCTTCGCGACAAGAAAGATCACCTGGCCACGAACGCTCTCGTCGAATTTCACAAACAACTCGCCATCGGAAAATCTTTCGACAACGGTCTTACAAAGTTTGTAGTTGAGTTGTTGGGCAATCTTCTCGCCGATGGAAACCGCGGTTGACGTCGCGAAAAGTTTAATGCTGTTGTTGGTGCTCATGAATTCTTGCTCTGTCCCTTATCTCCTCGAAAGTATAACTCTTTTTCAATTCTCCATTTTCAAAAATTGTTTCCAGAATATCTTTCCCTTCATCTCCTTCAGCCACGGTCTTCAATTCATCATTTCTCCGGAGCAACTTCAACCGTCCCGCCCTGGAAACCTTGAACGACGGTATCAGCTTTCCGTCTTCGTTCATTTCTACCGGCGACTTCCTCACTTCAATCTTCTCCCCGCCAACCTCGGCATACGAACACTTGAGCGCAAACTTCTGGGTGTCGCGATTCACCTTCTGCAGCAACGCCCCTCCCATTCCAAGTACCAGGTTCTCTGCAGCGATTCCCCTCGAAGTCAACGCTGCGTAGATCTCTTTTATCGATTCGTGATCAACACCGTCGCCCTGGATCACCCGCACTTGCTCCGGCAACACACGATAACCCTTCGAGTTTGTCGTGAACCCAAATTTGTCGAAGAGTATTTCGAAAACTTTAAGTAAAGTCTGCACCGGGTCACCTGAGTCAGGACGGATCACCAGTCTTCCTTTGCGATTAAGGATCTGTTCTTTGAACTCAGTTCCCCATAATTCACCAACTGCGTTAAAGATGTTGTACGAATCACTGACACACGAAAGGATGCCTGTTGGATACGCATTGAGCACGTGTTGAAAAACCTCTTTCTCGCCTTTCGGACCAAGCAGTGTCATGATCGAATGTTCCGTTGCCGGAACAGACATCCCATAGACTTTCTTTGCGTCGTAATATTTCTTCGCAAACTTCGAAGCATACACCGTGTCGCTTCCCATAAAGTTTATGAGATGCGCCGAGCCGCCAAGACCGGCGCTTTCGACAGAGCTCACCCCCCTGAAACCAAAATCATTCAGCACGAAGTCGATCGATCCCCTCGCCCCGTCATCCACCGTTTTGTCGTAATATTCTTCAACTACTTTCCTGACTTCACGCGAAAGCGTAGCAACGGTAGATGGATACCAGACCTGCATGAGCAGCGTCTCGAGGAAGTTTGTGAGCCAGAAACATTTCGGATCGGTATTCTCGATGGTCATCAACACATTGTGTGTAGGAACGACGGTGCCTTCGGGTACGGCTTTGATCCTCACGGGAAGTCGACCGTTATGTTTTGTCAGAATGTATTCGAAATTCTCGCGGCTGAAGATCCCTTTAGTCCCAAAGACCCCGTTGAGTATCTGTTCTGCCTCGTCGATATCCTCTTTGGTGAAGGCTGTTCCTTCCAAATATTCTTTGATGAAATACTGAAGTCCGTAGAAAACTGTTTCGTCGAATACTCCTCCGCGACTTTCGAGGTAAGAGTAGATTTTAGTTGTGCCTGGCACGTACAGCTTATAATGTGAATACTTGTAAGCGTCGGCCATTAACAACAAGTTCGATTTCATTTGTTTAAATATTTTTTGATCAGTGTACTCAATTGAGGAAAGTGTTCGCTTGCGGTAAGTTTCACCAGCATCATTTCTTCTACCTCGCGAAGAGGAAACCATTTTACGTCGGCGATGTCGTCGCTGCCTTTGGGATTTCCCGAAACGAAGTCGGTAGAGAAAAGTGTTGTGATGATCTTGTCGGATTCGTTCATATATCGCCAGTCGGCCACGCGGAATGATCCTTCGTATTGCATGGGCGTTGTGTCTATCTCGCCGCACTCTTCCGTAAGCTCGCGCTTGGCGGCCATCTCGTAGTTATCGTCGGTCGGATCGCTGAAGCCACCAAGGAGCCGCCACTTCTTGTCGATCGTCTTCATGCCGAGAAGTATTTCCGTTTTCTTATTGCGGAACACGGCGATGTCGACCGTCGGATAGACTTTAAGATATGTGTTTGAGTAGGCGTAGATGATCCCTGTGCGAAATTCTTCGGAGTCGAGAACGCGGTCGGAGATCTTATCGCGAAGTATTGTGGAACTGTACGACCCGGTTTCGGCGAGCTGTTCTGTTGAGAACTTACCGCTATAAAAGGGGATGAAGCTGTCGCGGCTGCCATACAACCTGAAGCTGGCACCGGGAAAAGTGTTGGAGAGCAATTGATCCAGGTTCTGCGACCATTGAGAATCTATGGGGTGATTCGGAAGTGGAAGCACCACAAGGTCGTTGTACTCTTTCTTTATCATTCGCTCGCGCGTGTGAAAATCCAGCGGGTTGCGACGACTGCCGAGTACCGGCGAGATGCCCAGTACGATGACAATCTTGTTGTGATTTGTTTTCACAGAGTTGATAAGGGCTTTGTGGCCTTCGTGCAGGTAAGGCGTCTGAAAGCGCGCGATGATTACTCCTATTGTACTCATTTATCCGGGTTTATGCGTTTAACTATTTCAGGTCATTCGGAACATACAGTCTTTCAAAAGGAACAGAGACACTGGCCGGTTCATTCACACTTATGCGCTCACGCTGTTCAATTGTCTTGCGCGACAGGGGCTGCCCGGTTGGGCTATGGTCAGGATCCCATTGAAGCCTCGATTCGCCCGTCAAGAGTGCATTGCTCCATTGATCGGTGCTTTCGAAATATCCGGTAGAGAACGATGATATAACTGTTGAGCTTAATAGCTCGTCGAAGACTGCGATGGGCAAAGAAATTCGGAGAACATGTTCCTGACCTTCCTTTAAAGCCCAACCGCTTCTGTGCATCATCCACACAAAACCTGTTTTGATCCGGCTCATCCTGCTGAAGCTAAAGTCAATCAGTTTGGTGTAAGATACGTTCTGCATTTGTGTAATATATACGCAAATATAGCCAATAGAGTTGGATAATTTGCGTAAAAAATACAATAATTATTTAATCAATTGAAATTCAGTAAAATAGATCGAAGTTATACCCTCTCTTCACCAGCTCCTCATATCGCTTCTTATTGAACCTGAACAGCGCCGCCGGCCTTCCCGCGCCCGTCGCCTTGCGTATCTCCTTCGTCTCCTCCAGGAAACCGTATGCCATGATCTTCTTCTTGAAATTGCGCCTGTCAAGCTCCTGGTCCAGGACCGTCTGGTACAACTTCTCCAGGTCTGAAAAAGGAAACTTTTGATCGAGCAACTCGAAACCTATCGGCTCATAGGCCAGCTTGCCTCTCAACCGGGCTATCGCGGTGTCGAGGATATCCTTATGATCGAAGGCCAGCCGTGGGAGCTGTTTTACATTAAACCACTTTGCATCGTCGGCATCTGTTGTGGCCACCAACCTGAAATTCTTCGGGCGAACCAGTCCGTAGTAGGCCACGGTAACAGTGCGATTTCTCGGATCGCGGTCGGTCTCACCAAAAGTGTAAAGTTGCTCCAGGTATTGAACTTCAATGCCGGTCTCTTCCTTCAACTCGCGCCTCACTGCGTGCTCGAGAGACTCGTGAGTTTTAACTAACCCGCCCGGCAGCGCCCACCAGCCTTTGTATGGGTCGATGTTTCGTTTGATCAGTAACACCGAAATGCCATCGTCGGGATCGTAACCGAAGATTACTGCGTCGACGGAGAGATGGATGGTTGGCTGCATTTTGTGTTGGGAATACACAAATGTAGGCTGAAAGTTGTTGGGGACATCTTATTCGAACGAGAATATTCGGTCAGAGTTGGATGTTGGGTATTCGTCTGTTCATGATCCTCCTCCCGTACACTAAAAAACATACTTCGCCGCAATGATCACATTACTCCCCAGATCATCCGCATAATATCTAAACCTGTTTGTATACTCCCTGTATCTCGTATTCAACACATTCTCACCCGTCACCCTGAACTCATATCTCCCTCTCTTCCCCGGTACCGACATGCCTGCCGAAATATTCCACAACCAGTACCCATCCGGCGCCGCCATAAAGTCGAAGTTCGATGTATCCTCCGCAAACGGATTGCCTTCCTGCAGCTCACGAACCGTCACCACCCGCGGCGCACGATACTGTCTCATCACATATTTCCACTTCGACTCCACGAAGATGGACGCAAGCTTCTTCCATTTCGGGATCTCATAATGACCACCGAGCTCAAACCTGTTCGACGGCACAAATACCAGGTAGTCATGATGGGTATAATCCGATGCGCGTAGCAACGAGACCTTCGGAGTAATAGCAAACCTCTTACTCACCTGCCACATTGCCGAAAGATCAAGCCCCGTAAACAAAGCATTGGTTTGTGTATAACGAAAGTATGGATACGTTCCTCGAATGTTCGTCGTGACACCCGTAGGCTTCAAATAGATGTAGTTAAATATGAAGTTCGCATACGCAGTCGCCTCAAGCTGTAGTCGCTCCGTCTCGTATCGATATGTATTCACCCACTTCAGTGCTTTCTCGATCTTGAAATCGACGCTCGAAATATCCATTACCTCGTTGGTCGTATCGTTCAACAACAGTCCGTACTCTATCGAAGCCGCACTCTGGTGTGTTCCCAAACTATACAGCTCTGCCACATGTGGCGGTCGCCACGCACTGCTCACATTAAACGACAACGACTGGTTGTTCTTCAGCTTTACCGTCGCTCCCGCCGTAGCACTGACATTCTGAAAATCGGGGCTCGACCGATACAACGTGTTCTTAAAGTCATATCCCGAAACGTTGTAACGCCGATAATCATACCGTGCACCAAGATCGAGCGTCCATGACTTTAACAACCACTTCGCTACGGCAAACGGTCCGCCTGAGAAACTGCTATAGTTCGGAATAAACGGTATCCGTTGAGTGCCCGGTATGTTACTGTTCTGCTGGAACATCCCATTCGCACCAAAACAGAAAGAACCTTTGTCGCCATTGTGGATCTCCCATTCCGCCTCGAGCGTGTGCGTGTTCAACTTAAGGTCGATTGCAGGCAGCTCAGACAAAGAACCCCTGCGTATATCGAACTCCTTACGTGCGTTGCTTTGAAGTCCGTATTGAAAATGAAGATCGTTCTTACCCAACGACTTGTGCATGTTTACTTTTAAAAGATTGTGAGCAACCTGCTGCCGTGGTTCGCCGATATTATAACTGAAATCGGATGTGTATTGGGGTGGCGACTTTTCCATTGCTGTCAGCAGGTCGTCGACGTTGCTGATAGCTGTTCCTTTGAGTACACCGAGCTCGGTTTGAAAGTGGCTGAAGAACACCTCGGCTCCGAATGTTTCTCCGTGATAACCGGTAGCTGCCGAGAAGTCGAGCTCCTTGCTTCCCGTGTTTGTAAGTTGATAGTCGGGTGTGTGATAATCACCGGCTCGTTTGGCCGTTCCCTGCAGTCGCCATCCCCACCCCTTGCGATCCTTAATGCCGCCCTCGAGCATACCAGACACCGTGCCGGCGCGGCCGTTACTTTGACCGATCATGTTCATCGATCCACCAAGGCCTGCTTGCTCAGGAAGCGCTGCGGGATTTACAACAATTACTCCCCCTAACGCATCGGTGCCGTACTTAATGGCGGAAGCATCTTTGATAACAATGATCTCCGAGGCGATGAACGGATCTACTTCGGGAGCATGCTCGGCGCCCCACTGTTGTCCTTCCTGGCGAATTCCATGATTGAGTATGAGTACACGAGTGCTATGAACGCCATGAATAACCGGTTTGAAAATTCCTGGTCCTGCCTGGATGGTATTTACTCCCGAAACTTCTTTAAGCGATTCGCCTAGTGTTTTACCTGCTGTTTTTGCGAGGTCTTTCCCGGTAAGCGTCGCGTAGTTCTGAACATGTTCGGTTGCCTCGTGTTTGCCGGTAACAACTACTTCCTCGAGATTGGTTATCTGTTCTTCGAGATTGAAAAAGTGAGTGGCATCGGTCTTCAGTTCCAATCTTAATGTTGAATTTTTATAACCGACATATGAAACTTCTATGTTATAAACCCGCGCGCATAAATCTTCGATCTTGAACCGGCCTTCGGTATCAGTTATGGCACGGGGTTTTCCATCGATCGTGATGGCCGCACCAGGTAGTGGGTTTCCATCGGACAGCACCGATCCGGAAAAAGTATAATGACAATCGCCCTGCGCAATGGCAATCGACGGAAGTAGAAATATAAATAGTATAAGCAGCCGCATGACTGTGGGAAACAGGTAAGAAAAAAAGGAAAAAGAATTAAGCTGCCTGCGGCGGAGCTCTGCCCGGTGTTTCTTTTTTGGAAGGGATTAAAGTGGGAAGCGTGTTGTGCGCTTTCGGAAAATTAGATTGCTCCTGAACAAAAACCGGTTCGGGGTTATGTGCTATGAATTGATGTGCCCAATCGACAGCACAGACCTTGCAGTGCTCACCGTGATTTAACAGAACCGGTGCATCATTGTCGAGATCGATTATCGCTTCGTGGGCGTCGTGTTTATTGTGAAGAAAGCCGGCTCCAACCTGTCCAAAGATCAACGCTGCGATTAGCGCCGAAGCGAGGATGGTATAGAACTTTGAGCTCTTCATTTCAGGTCGTCCGTAAAGTGTTTACGTGTCTTCTCCTGATCAAATTTAGCTTTATTAAAGGAATCGGACCCACCTTTGGGAATAGAGAGTGATTTAAAGCCGTCACCCTTAATCGCCTTGGCCTGGTAAAGGATCTGGCCAACATGATGTGGATAGTGTGCCAGTTGCCGTTGGACCGCTTCCATGACCGACTGTCCTTCGTTGCGGATATAAATGATCTTTTCGAGGTCTTCCGGTTTCAATGATTCGAGTGCATTCAGCAAACAAGCCCAGCCTTTCTCCCATGCTTCCATCATTGTCTTTTTATCGGGATAGTCCTGGTCGAATTCGGCTTCGCGGTTGCGCCACGACTTTTCGCCGTCGCTTGTAAGAAAGTCGGTCCATCGCGACAGCATGTTGCCGCTAAGGTGATGGACGATCAATGCTATACTGTTGCTTGCTTCGTTAGGACGTTTGACGATGTCCTGATCGTCGAGTTGAGCGATAGCGCCTTCTCCTAACTTTTTGTAGTAGCGGAAAAGTTTGATTGCGCTAGTCAGAAACTCCTGCTGTAGTTTCATTGGGAGATCCGTATTGTTTACGAAGTTCCTGGGCGTGTGTCTTATTCTTTGAGTGCAGAATATGTTTTGGAACGCCTTTAAGATCCCAGATCAAACCGAGCCATGAAAGCGTCTTCAGGCCATAGTATGTGAAATCGATCTCCCACCAGAAGAATCCCTGCTTCGCAGTTACTTCGTAGTAGTGGTGATTGTTGTGCCATCCTTCACCGAGTGTGAGGAGTGCAAGCCAGAGGCTGTTCTTGCTCTCGTCGTTCGATTCGTAGCGCTGTGTGCCGAAGTGGTGCATGATCGAATTGATCGAGAACGTTCCGTGATAGAGGATCACTGTGCTCAGGAAGAAGCCGATCAACAGTGTAGATAAGCCATGATGAGTAAACATCAGCAAAGGACTGCCGCCATTTACCCATGCGCCGAGTGCGGTAACAAGAAGCGCAAGCGTTACAGGCGGATATAAATAATGCTTATTGAGCCACACCAGCTCGGGATATTTGGCGTAGTCGCCGATGGTCTTGTAATCTGTTTCTTTGAAGTCGGGACCAACGATCCAGCCAACGTGTGAGTACCAGAAACCGTAGATGAGCATCGAGTGTGGATCTTTCGGAGTATCGCTATGACGATGGTGATGGCGGTGATGGGCTGCCCACCAGAGCACACCTTTCTGGGCCGAGGTCATCGACATGAATGCGATCACAAACTGGAACCAACGGGATGTTTTGTATGATTTATGGGCGAAGTAGCGGTGATATCCCCCTGTGACCCAGAACATGCGGAACACGTACAGGAAGAGGCATACCAGCCAGTCGAATAGCGTTGCCCCCGTCCAGATTGCCGCTAGTGGAATAAGGTGTACCACCAGGAAGGCTATCTCCTGCTTGAGAATCGGCTTTCTCCGCTTCTCAGGAACCAAATCTGCGGTATTTTTAACCATAATAAATTATTAGGGGCCAACAAAGGTCGGGGTAATATTTTAAAGTTCAAATCGTACCTTTACAACCTTATGACCCAGGCCCAAACCATTGCTCTTTACCAACCATTGCTTCATCAGATTGCCTACAATCTCGTGAAGTGTAAGGCCGATGCTGAGGACATTGTTCAGGAAACATTTCTTCGTTGGCTTACGATCGATCATCAGAAGATTGCTAATACAAAAGCATACCTGATCAAATCCGTTACCAACAACTGCCTCTCGCATCTCGATACCTTGAAGCGAAAGAAACAACAGTGTATCGATACAATTAATTCCAGCGAGCTTGTACAAAAGCTGAAAGACGTAAACTTCAGCCATCTGGACCTGGATGTGGATCTTAAGAATGCATTCAAAGTGATGCAAGCAAAGCTCCAGCCTCTCGAAAGGGCAGTGTTTTTACTCAAGGAAGTTTTCGACTTCGACTACGAAGCACTTCAAAAGACATTAGACAAGAAGAAAGATCATTGCAGGCAGTTGCTGTCGAGGGCACGGAAGAAGCTTGAGGAAGGGACAGCAAAGGTGCAAATGGAGCGTCCCAGCGACCTGCTGGACAGCTTTAAAAAGGCATGCACGATGGAGAACATTTCTGACCTTGTTGCCCACCTCAAAGAAGACATCAAGAAAAAGTTCTAAAATTTTGTCACAAAAGACGGGAGACCCTGTCTTACCCCCAAGAACATCCATTTTTATGCTTGTCATCCTAGCTTTCTTCGCGGCACACTGGTACCTGTCGCTCTTCTTCCAAACCTTCTTCCTTCATCGGTATGCGGCGCATCATGCGTTTACCATGAACAAGAGAACCGAAAAGATCTTTTACATCCTCACGTGGATATTTCAGGGCGCGAACTACCTGAGCCCTTACGGCTACGGGGTAATGCATCGCATGCACCATGCTTATGCCGACACTGAGAACGATCCGCATTCGCCCACATACGATGAGACTATCTGGAACATGATGTGGAAGACGAAAACGATCTATTCACAGATCTCCAACAAGACCATGATCGTCGACAAACGTTTTACTGAAGGCGTACCGGATTGGGTAGCATTCGACAAGTTTGCACGTTCGTGGCCTGCAAGGTTATTCTGGGGATTGGCATACACTCTCGTTTACGTGTTCTTCGCGCCGTCGCCATGGTTCTTCCTGCTGTTGCCAGTACATTTCTTAATGAGCCCGATACACGGAGCGATCATCAACTGGTTTGCACACAAATACGGATACAGGAATTTCGAAGTACGTGATACATCGAAGAATTTCCTCCCGCTCGACTTTTTAATGATGGGAGAGAGCTATCATAACAATCACCATAAGAATGGGTCAAGGGCTAACTTCGGAGGGATCAGGTGGCACGAAATAGATCCGACTTACCAGGTTATTAAAGTGCTCAATTTCTTTGGGGTTATTCAAATGAGTAAACAAAGAGAATTGGCTGTCGACGAGGTAAAGAAGGCTGCGTAATGCCGCTCCGCGGGTTCTTTGTTGCGGGTTCTATGTGCTGATATCAGACAGACTTAGGTGGTCTGCGTATTTGGAGAGGTCTGCAGGGTTTCGAGACGGTGTTCTTGACCCCTGCAGACCTCTCGGGGTTTTACAGATACCGTTAACACTGTGGTTTCAGAACCTGGAACCCAGAACCCGCGCAGCGGTGTATTTTTCCCTATCTTTAGGCCGTCATTTTTTAATACACTCATTTTTTGACTTTCAACGAGTTTCCTTTCGACGACCGTATTCTGGACAGCCTTAACTCCATGGGCTTTAAGAATGCAACCCCCATCCAGGAACAGGCTATCCCCGTGATACTCGAGGGCCGCGACCTGATCGCCTGCGCACAAACCGGTACCGGTAAGACCGCCGCGTATCTTTTGCCAATCCTCGACAACATCGTTCGTGCGGAAGTGCGCCACCTCAACACGCTGATCATTGCGCCCACACGCGAGCTTGCACAGCAGATCGACCAGCAGGTTGAAGGTTTTTCATACTTCGTGGGCATCAGCTCCATTCCCGTTTATGGTGGTGGCGATGGTGCCACGTGGGATCAGCAGCGCAAGGCATTGGATGAAGGTGCCGACATAATCATTGCAACACCGGGACGCCTGATTGCCATGCTGGCATCGGGTACAATAAAGTTCGACCATCTCGAACACCTCGTTCTCGACGAAGCAGACCGCATGCTCGACATGGGCTTCTTCGACGACATCGTGAAGATCATCAGCTATCTCCCGAAAGACCGGCAGACACTGCTGTTCTCGGCAACTATGCCTCCGAAGATCCGCGTACTGGCAAACAAGATCCTTCGCGAACCGCATGAGATCAACATAGCCATTGCAAAACCCGCAGCAGGAATTCTTCAGCAGGCGTATGTTGTTTATGATGAACAAAAGGGTCCGCTGTTGAAGCACGTGCTTCGCACCGTTCAATGGAACAGCGTGATCATTTTCCTGTCGACCAAGGAAGCCGTGAAGAAACTTGATCATGCGTTTAGAAAGGCCGGGCTGCCAGCAAGTGCATTTCATTCGGACCTCGAACAGGCAGAGCGTGAAGAGATCTTACGCGGCTTCAAGAACAAACAGATAACAATACTTATTGGTACCGACGTGCTATCGCGCGGTATTGATGTGGAAGGGATAAGTCTTGTGATCAACTATGACGTTCCGCCGGACCCGGAAGATTATGTGCACCGCGTGGGACGTACTGCAAGGGCAGAGACTACAGGAACGGCGGTGACGTTCATCAATGAAAAAGATCAGCGTAAGTTCCAGGCTATAGAAAAGCTGATTGGAGATACGGTAACAAAACTGCCTCTTCCCGAGGCGCTGGGGCCTGGTCCGGCATACAATACATCATCACATTCCAACGGTAAAAAGAGAAATTTTCACCGGAAGGGAAAAGGGATGAGACATAGCCGAAGGTAAAATCCAATTGCTAAATTGTGTGGCTTATGGCTGCACAGGGGAAAGTTAACTGGCTTACACTTAGCGTTATTTTCGCGAGCGTTGGCACTGTTGCGCTGATCGCTTTCCTGCTTACCCAAAAAAGTCCCGCCGCCGCGTCGATGCCTAAAACCGTCGACTATAATTTTCACATAAGGCCCATTCTCTCCGATCGTTGTTTTAAATGCCACGGTCCGGATGCCAGGCAGCGCAAAGCAAACCTGCGGCTCGATACGGAGGAGGGACTTTACGCTGCTCTGAAAGACAATCCTTCCGAACATGTATTCGTAGCAGGTGATCCCGGAAAGTCCGAAGCTTTTCGAAGGATCGCTTCACAAGACACATCTGTTCTCATGCCCCCACCTTCTTCGAACCTGAAGTTGTCGCAGCACGAGATAGACCTCATCGAGAAATGGATCGCACAGGGAGCGGTTTATAAAAAACACTGGGCGTTCGTGCCCCCGCAAGAAACAACTGTACCGAAGTCCGGAAGTGATTGGGTGGTAAACGAGATCGACGAGTTTGTGCTGGCTCAACTCGACAACGTGGATCTTGAGCCTAACGAAGAAGCCGACCGGGAAAGACTGCTCAAACGTGTTTACCTCGACCTCATCGGCCTTCCCCCGACACTAGAGCAACAAGATGCTTTCCTCGCCGACCAATCCGACAACGCTTACGAAAAAGTTGTGGATGCACTTTTGGCAAATAAGCACTACGGAGAAAAGATGGCCATTCAGTGGCTCGATGTTGCGCGCTACGCCGACACGCACGGCTACCAGGACGACGGGCTTCGAACAATGTGGCCGTGGCGCGACTGGGTCATTCATGCGTTCAATGAAAATTACCCATACGACAAGTTTGTTCGATGGCAACTTGCCGGCGACCTGATGCCGGATCCTAACAAGGAGATGTTGCTGGCAACAGGTTTTAACAGGAATCACAAGATCACGCAGGAAGGTGGTGTGATCGACGAAGAGTATCGCATCGAATATGTTACCGACCGCACAAATACATTCGGCAAAGCTTTCCTGGCACTTACGTTCGAATGTGCGAAGTGTCACGATCACAAGTACGACCCGATCTCTCAGAAGGAATACTTCAGCACGTTTGCGTTCTTCAACCAGGTTGCTGAGAAAGGCTACCAGGGCGATATCTATTCGGGAACGGCGGCGGATGTTCCACGGATCAGCATCAAGAAAGAAGACATCGAAGGGATTCTCGACTTCGTAAATAAAAAAGATTCGGGACTGTTGAACGTGATGATCATGCGCGACAGCAATGTGTTCCGTCCCACGCATCTACTTTCGCGTGGAGCGTACGATGCGCCGGCTGAAGTTGTTCCGATGGGAACTCCGGATCGGATACTCGGTTTCGACACGACACAGTTCTCAAAAAACAGGTTGGGTCTAGCTAACTGGGTCCTCGATGAAACGAACCCGCTCACTTCAAGAGTCTTTGTGAATCGCACCTGGGAACAACTCTTCGGAAGGGGCATTGTTAAAACGTCTGGTGATTTTGGAATGCAGGGCGAGCTGCCTTCGCACCCCGAACTTCTTGACTGGCTGGCGGTAGACTTTGTGAAAAATGGATGGGACATAAAGAGATTGATAAAACAGATCGTGATGTCGGGTACATATCGCCAGTCGTCGGTGGTTAGTAAGGAGAAGTTGGCACGTGATCCCGAAAACATTTATTTGTCTCATGCGCCGAGGATCCGGCTTACGGCAGAGTTGTCGAGAGACCTGGTGCTCGCCAGCAGTGGAGAACTTACGGAAGAGATCGGCGGACCGAGTGTGAAACCGTATCAGCCAAAAGGTATTTGGGAAGTAGCGACTTCGGGTCGTGGACTTACGCGCTACAACCAGGATCATGATGATAAACTTTATCGACGCGGACTGTACACGTTCATCAAGAGAACTGTTCCGCCACCGAGCTTACTTGTTTTTGATGCAAGCAACAGGGACCAATGCGAGGTGAGAAGGTTGCGCACCAACACGCCACTTCAGGCGCTGGTGATGATGAACGATCCGCAGGTTAATGAGGCCGCGAGAGTTTTAGCTGAAAGCCTGATCAACGATGAGGATAAAATAGAGAAAGCATTCAGGTTGATTATCTGCAGAAAGGCGAGCAACAAGGAAATTGATATTCTCTCAAAATACTTTGAAGAAGAAAAGAAGACTTTCACATCGAATGTTGCCGATGCCGACAAACTCATTTCTATCGGTGAATTCAAGCATCAAAAAATCGAAGACAAGGCAGGTCTCGCGGCGATGATTGAAGTTATCATGACAATTTATAACATGGAGGAGGCTATCGTTAAATCTTGAAAAGAGAACTATGAATCCGTTCCTGGAGAATAAGCTGAACGTCAATCGACGCCATTTCCTTGGCAAGCTTAGCCTTGGTATTGGGAGTGCGGCATTGGGATCGCTGTTGATACCAGACTTGTTCTCCTCTTCGGGCGACGACCAGGCATTGGCGGCAGGTCTTCCTCATTTCGCACCGAAGGCGAAACGCATCATTTATCTTCACCAGAACGGCGCGCCATCGCAGCTCGAGAGCTTCGACTATAAACCGCTGCTCAACAAGATGGCGGGCCAGGAGCTTCCGGAGTCGATACGCAATGGCCAGCGATTGACCGGGATGACTTCCGATCAAAAGAAGTTTCCATTGGTTGGATCGTATTTCAAGTTCGCCCAGTATGGAAAGAGTGGCGCGTGGATCTCTGAACTGTTCCCGCATCTCGCGTCGGTTGTCGACGACCTTTGTATCATAAAAACATTACACACCGAAGCAATCAATCACGATCCTGCATTGACGTTCATGCAGACCGGCGCGCAGCAGGGCAACCGTCCGAGCATGGGTGCATGGTTGAGTTATGGACTTGGAAGTGATAACAAGAATCTTCCGGCGTTCTGCGTGCTATTGTCGCGCGGGAAAGGAAACGGGCAGGGAGTATACTCAAAGTTGTGGACGAATGGTTTCCTTGACTCGATCCACCAGGGCGTGCAGTTCAGCAGCAGTGAAGAGCCGGTGTTGTACCTGAATGATCCTTCCGGTATCACGAAGGAAGGACGACGGAAAATGCTCGACAAGTTGTCGGAGTTGAATTCGATGGGATACGAAGAGTTTGGTGATCCCGAGATCCAAACGAAAGTACAACAGTACGAAATGGCTTACAGGATGCAGACATCCGTTCCCGAGATCACAGACCTTTCGAAAGAACCTGATCATATCATAAAAATGTATGGCCCCGATTGTTTGATGCCGGGGACATACGCAGCGAATGTTCTGCTTGCGCGAAAACTTTCGGAGTCCGGCGTGCGGTTCGTGCAGATCTATCACCAGGGTTGGGATCAGCATGGCAACCTTGTGGGTGAGATGCCGATGCAGGCACGCGATACCGACAGGGCTTCGGCAGCGCTGATCACAGATCTGAAGCAACGTGGTCTTCTCGATGAAACACTGGTTGTTTGGGGTGGTGAGTTTGGAAGGACGAACTATTGCCAGGGAGATCTTTCGAAGGAGAACTATGGCCGCGACCACCATCCTCGTTGCTACACCGTGTTGATGGCGGGTGGTGGTATAAAGCCGGGAATTGTTTACGGCGAGACGGATGACTTCGGTTATAACATAGTGAAAGATCCTGTTCACATTAATGACTTCCATGCAACTATCCTCAACAGGATGGGACTTGATCATGAGAAGCTCACGTTCAAACACCTGGGTCGCCGTTACAGGCTGACGGATGTTGGAGGCAAGATTGTGCCTGCCATTTTAGCGTGATCGCATGAGTAAATTTCAAAAAGTAGTTGGCAACATTCTTTTCGGGCTGAATGCGTTGTTGTTATTCTTCCTGTTGTTCGACAGCAGGATGGAATACCCGGCGTGGGTACAGTCGGTAGGAAGAATGCACCCATTGCTTCTGCATTTGCCGATTGGTGGCGTGTTGTTCGTATTTGTGTTGTTGTTCTTCAAGAACAAATTTCAGGATATCATTAATGGTGTATTAGGATTGTCGGCGGTGTTAGCGGCAGTGACGGCAATTATGGGAATCGTGCTGTCGAAAGAAGGAGGGTACAACGAAGATACGCTGAACGCGCACCGGTTGTCGGGTGCGATATTGAGTTTTGTGCTGGCTGCGACATACTTTGTTTCAACGAATCGTAAAGTATTGAACATTACGACGGGTGTAAGCTTTGTTTTGCTATTGGTTGCAGGCCATTATGGGAGCGTGCTTACCCATGGTGATGATTTCGTGTTTGGGCCGTTGATATCAAGTGAAGAACATAAGATCGTTGTTACTGACAGCACGAGCCTGTTTGCGGCAGCAATTAAGCCTGTTTTTGACACTAAGTGTACGAGCTGCCACAATGATAAAAAATCAAAGGGAGGCCTGGTGTTGTCGACACGTGAGGGCATTGCAAAGGGCGGTGAGCACAAGCCATTGCTGACCCCATCCAGTCCTCATGGTAGTTTATTGATGAAGCGGATCCTTCTTCCCGAGGAACATGAAGATCACATGCCTCCGAAAGGTAAGGCGCAACTGAGCGCTTCGGAAGTACAGTTGTTGTTCCAGTGGATACTTAGTGGCGCCGATACGGCGAAGGCATGGACTAGATATAGTCCTTCGGACTCTGTGCGAAAGCTTGCTGAACAAGTGATCAGGACGAATAGTAAAACTTCGATGGGACCACATTATACATTTGAGGCTGCTTCGGAGGAAACAATTGAACGACTCAACGATCCATACCTGACGGTTAGACCAGTTGCATTGGGTGAGCCTGCCCTTGCTGCCACATTTTTTATCAAGAATGAATACAAACCTTCAAAACTGCAGGCATTGAGTGCTATAAATCAGCAGTTGGTTGAACTCAATCTTTCGAAGATGCCCGTAACAGACGAAGACTGCGAAGTGATCCGGAAGTTTGACAACCTGGAAAAATTGAACCTGAATTTCTCTTCGATTACGGAAAAAGGACTACAGACACTTTCTTCATTACCGGAGCTGAGGTCGTTGTCGATTGCAGGAACGTCGATAAAAGATCTGAATGCTTTGAAAGATTTCAAAAAACTAAAAGAGGTATTCATCTGGAATACACCGGCCATCTTTGTAGACGGCGACTTTCCACAACTGGTCTTTAACACTGGTTTCATTCCTGATGAAAAGGAAAAGCTGCGACTCACACCGCCTATTCCGTCATCGGACAAAACCCTTCTTGACAAAGACGAGCCGATCGTGCTCACGCACAAACTTCCGGGAACAGTTATCCGCTACACCACCGATGGAAGTGATCCGGACTCGACATCTGCAAAAGTTTATGACGCCCCGTTTACTATCGATGGATATACGATCGTGAAGACTCGTGCGTGCAAGGATGGTTGGTTCTGCAGTCCGGTCGGCACTTTTATCTTGTATACGAAGGGTGTGCATCCACTAGAAACAAAATTATTCACGCAGCCAAATAAAGATTACAAAGGTGAGGGACCTGCAACCCTCTCGAACGACAAGAAGGGGTTCACCGACGATCATCGTGACATTGCATGGATCGGGTTTAGAGAGAACCCTATGTCGGCGGGGTTTAAGTTTGAGAAGGGAGCAGACATAAAAAATATTACTCTTAGCTTCGATCACAACACTTATGGATGGCTGTTTCCGCCAGCAAAGGTCGAGATCTGGGGCGGCACTGATGAAGCTCACCTTTCATTGATCAAACAACTTAAACCTGAACAACCGAAAGGACTTCAGGCAACGCGCAACGAAGCCCTTGTTATCCCTTTGGAAAAAGAAGCCCGGGGATTCGAGACCTATAAGATCGTCGCCTGGCCGCTACCCGAACTACCAAAGTGGCATCCTTCAAATAACCCTAAAACAAAGGATAAACGTGCCTGGCTTTTCGTTGACGAGATAATTTTCAGCCAATAAAACTTTTTGACCTGCGGAGGGCATCTCAAGTTTACTATGAGAAGCTTCATCCGACTCTTTGCCAGGAGAAAGGCATACTACCTGACGAACATCGTAGGGCTGGCAGTTGGCCTTGCGGCTGCAGGTTTTTCAATACTCTACTTCCAGCACGAACTCACTTACGATTCATTTCATCGCGACGCGAATAAGATCTACCGGATCTCTTACAAAAATGATGCGGGCTGGTTTGCTTCTATGTCGCGCCCGTATAGCGATGCTTTGATGCAGGACACCATTCCCGAGATTGAAGACATAGCGCGGGTGCGCCGGTGGTATTCAAAGTTTTTCTTCGTTGGTGAAAAGAAGTTCTACGAATCGAATATCCTGCTCACTGACCCGGGCACGCATTTCCTCAGCATGTTCCAGTTCCCGTTCAAGGAAGGAGTTGCAGAGCAAGCACTTCAAAGATCTAATTCAGTGATCATCTCGGCATCGCTGGCAAAGAAATACTTTGGTGACAAGCTCGCGTTAGGTGAAGCTGTCATGCTCGACACGATGGCACTTACTGTGACCGGCGTTTTCGAAGACCTCCCTACAAACACTTCGTTCAGGTTCGACATGCTAATCACAAATCAGAAGGCGATGGAGATGGCAAGTGCAATATTTACGTTCGTTAAACTGCGCGAAGACACAAACATCCCGCAGCTCGAACAGAAATTCCTCACAGCAAAAGTTAACGACGCTCACATGGCAGCGCTGGGATTTCGTGCCATACCAGTGAAAGATCTCCACTTCGAAGGCAATCTCACGTACGAAATGAAACCGGCAGGCAATATATCGTACCTATGGATACTCGGTGCAGTTGGCACGATAATGTTGCTGATCTCGTTCACGAACTTTATAAATCTCTCAGTCGCCCTGTACTCGAGGCGTTCCCGCGAGATCGCGGTACGTAAATCTGTCGGGGCAAGCTCGATGTTGCTCTCAAGGCAGTTTTATCTCGAGTCGCTCGCGGTGATATCAGTTTCAGTGATTTTATCCCTTTGCCTGGTCCTTTTATTAATGCCGTCAATAAACCAGTTGATGGAGATCAGGCTCAGCAATCCGCTGACTTCCGCCCCACTCCTCCTGGGCTTTGGATTTCTTGTGCCCGCAATGGTTTTGATTGCTGGCGTGTATCCCGGGATAATTCTCCCACGCATACACATCACCGATCTCTTTAAGCATACCGGCATCACCACGCACAGTGGGTTGACATTGCGGATGTTCCTTCTCGGATTTCAATTGATGGTGTTGTTCTTCGTCTGTTGCTCCCTTTGGGTCATCCACGGCCAGTTTGAGTACATAAAAAACAAAGACCTCGGCTTTAATCAGCATGGTGTTATCCAGATAAAGCGGGCATGGGACGTTGATTCTGCGTTGTACCAGCGCTTCAAGACCCGCCTCACACAATATGCTTCGATAGAGGCTGTGTCGGAAGGATATGCACCGGGCGACGAGGACTATGGCTACACAGTGAGAGGTGAGAACGGCACAACGATCCTCGACGGAGTTCTTAGTCATCGGAGCGACTACGACTACCTGGAGGTTATAGGCATTAAGTTAACATCTGGAAAAATTGCTGAAGGGCAGAAGTCTGTTTTCATAAATGAAACACTTATGAAAATGCTTGGATACACCGATCCGATTGGCAGGACATTCGTTCTCAACCCGGGAAATAAACGTGAAAAAACATACACGATAGACGGTGTCGTGAAGGATTATCATTTCAACTCACTTCATCACCCCATCGTTCCCCAGATACTCTTCCTGAACTCAGTAAGACCTTATGTGGAGGAAAGCATTCTCGTTCGCGCCAATACTTCCAACCTGGAAGAAACCGTCGATTACATACAGTCCACTATCAATGAGCTCGCTCCGAATATTCCGTTGGACATAAGGTTCATGGGCCAGGCTATCGAACGGCTTTACAACCAGGAAACCAAACTGAGCAAGATGGTAACAGTGCTGGTGGTGACATCAATCGTGCTGTCGATCGTTGGACTCGTCGCATTGTGTTCGTACATGATTGAATTCAGGCAAAAGGAAATTGCGATCAGGAGGGTGTTGGGTGCGGCAACGAGCGGGATCATTTCACTTTTCACGAAAGCGTTTGTTAAAGCGACGTTCATTGCGTTTGTGATTATATCGCCGGTCTGTTACCTGGCAATGAGCAGATGGACCGAGTCGTTTGCTTACCGGACCGACATTAAGTTTGAATGGTTTGGATACGTACTGTTGATCGTGATGATAATCGTTGTCGCGCTTGCCGCAATTCAAACTACGAAAGCGGCCAACATGAATCCGACAAAGGTTCTTAAAGAGTGATTACTTGCCGTAGCGCTCTGCCCTGGGAGAAAGAGGAAAGGGAGGAGTAAGGGGAAAAAAGAGATTAATGAGATTGGGTTAAATACGGGGTGTCGCGGAGGCGCGCGGAGGATAGGCGGAGGTTCGCGAAGATTTGATTACGCAAAGGTTTTTGAAGTACGCAAAGGTGTTGAGGGAAGTAAGGATTTTGGAAATAAGGATTTTGAGGGGAGCAGGGATTTTGAGGTACGCAGAGGTTTTGGGGTTCGCACGATTTAAGGTGCACGGAGGTTTGGTGCACGGAGGTTTGGTGGACAGAGGTTTGGTGCACAGAGGTTTGGTACATGGAGATTCTGAGATACACGGAGGTTTTATTTACGTATCGTTAAAAAGCCTTGCATTTCTCCGCGTACCTCCGCGCGCCCTTCGCGTACCACCGCGACACCCCGCATTTTCCTCCACCCCTATTTCCTCAAAATCGACAAAATCTCATTCAGTTTCAACAACGCTTCCACAGGGCTCAGCGTGTTTATATCAATCTTCGAAAGGATATCCTGAACCTCCTTCGTCCTCGGATCAAGCTCAAACAGGCTCATCTGAACTTTTGGAACCTCTTCCAGCCTTTTCTTCCTCTCGTTCTTGTGTTTATCCTTTTCAAGGAAGTGCAGGATCTCGTTTGCCCGCAGCACTACGCGGTTAGGCATGCCAGCAAGTTGCGCAACATGGATCCCGAAGCTATGCTCGCTGCCGCCCTCTTTCAGCTTTCGCATAAAAATTATCTTGTCGCCGACCTCCTTCACACTCACGTTGAAATTCTTAACCCTCACGAGATCTTCCGACAACTGGTTGAGCTCATGATAATGCGTTGCGAAAAGTGTTTTCGGTTTGAAGTCTTTATGGTTGTGGAGGAACTCAACGATTGCCCAGGCGATCGAAACGCCGTCGTATGTGCTCGTGCCGCGGCCGATCTCGTCCATGAGTATCAGGCTTCGATCGCTGAGGTTGTTGAGGATGCTTGCGGTCTCGGTCATCTCGACCATGAACGTCGACTCGCCGCGGGATAAATTATCGGAGGCGCCGACGCGCGTAAAAACTTTGTCGATCATACCGACGCTTGCCGATGCAGCCGGCACAAAACTTCCCGTTTGGGCCATCAGTACGATTAGTGCAGTCTGACGAAGTAATGCAGACTTACCGGCCATGTTGGGCCCGGTGATGATAAGGATCTGTTGCTTATCGTTGTCGAGGTAGATGTCGTTGGGGACGTATGGTTCGCCGATAGGCAACTGTTTTTCGATAACGGGGTGCCGCCCGTCTTTAATGTCGAGAATGGTGGTGTCGTTGATCACGGGCCGGGTGTACTTGTTGGCGCGGGCAACGACTGCAAATGACAGAAGGGCGTCGAGTGTTGCGACAGCCCGTGCGTTCTGTTGTATCTGTGCGATGAAATCGGCAGCGGTACGAACGAGTTCCTGGAACAATCTTACTTCGATCACCGAAAGTTTCTCTTCGGCGTGAAGGATCTTTTCTTCGTAGACTTTAAGTTCTTCGGTTATGTAACGTTCTGCGTTGACGAGCGTTTGCTTGCGTATCCAGTCGGCCGGAACTTTGTCTTTGTTTGCGTTGCTGACTTCGAGATAGTAACCGAAGACTTTGTTGAATGATACTTTTAATGATGCGATGCCGGTCCGTTCGACTTCGCGTTTCTGTACTTGAAGCAAATAGTCTTTGCCTGAGAATGATATCGATCGGAGCTCGTCGAGCTCTGCGTTTACACCATTTTTTATGATACCACCCTGGTTGACGAGCATGGGTGCGTCTTCGCTCAACTCTTTACCGATCTTTTCGAGGAGGAACTCACATTTGTCGAGCTGGGCTGCGAGCTTTTGTAACTCGGCGGATGATTGTTTTTCCAGAAGGTCTTTCACGGGCACGATGGCCATCAGTGAACGCCGAAGTTGCTGCAGCTCGCGGGGATTGATGCGACCCACGGCTACTTTGGAGATGAGTCGTTCGAGGTCGGCGATCTGTTTGAGCTGTTCGCAGACTTTATCGGCCAGGTCGGTGTTCCTGTATAACTCGTCGACAACCTGGAGACGTTCTTCGATCGCTTGCTTTTCTTTTAATGGAAGGATCATCCATTTGCGGAGCTGTCGTGAACCCATTGGTGTTACTGTGCAATCGAGTATTTGCAGCAATGGGACACCACCTTCGTTCTGTGGTGTGACTAATTCCAGATTACGGATGGTGAACTTATCCATCCACACGTATTTGTCTTCGTCGATGCGTGAGATCGACGAGATATGATGGACGTCTTTGTGCTCGGTGGCTTCGAGGTAATGAAGAATAGACCCGGCAGCGATTACGGCGTCGGTCCATACGTCGATACCGTAGCCTTTCAACGATGCGGTTTTGAACTGGGTGATCAGTTTCTCGTGTGTGAAATCAAAAGCATAGACCCAGTCGTCGAGTGCGAAGCTTGCATACTCTTCGCCGAGGTGAGTTTCGATCTTTTCGCGTTGTGCTTTGCAGAAGATGATCTCGGCGGGAGCGAGACTTTGTATGAGCTTGAAGATGTAGTGCTCATTTCCCTGGGCGCAATAAAACTCGCCGGTGCTTATGTCGAGAAAGCTGACGCCGACCGAATGTTTTCCGATGAACACGGAGCAGAGAAAATTATTCTGTTTGCGTTCGAGGACGGTGTCGTTGAAAGAAACGCCGGGTGTGACGAGCTCGGTGACTCCGCGCTTCACGATGCCTTTCACCATTTTGGGGTCTTCGAGCTGATCGCAGATGGCGACGCGATGACCGGCGCGAACGAGGCGTGGCAGGTATGAGTCGAGTGAGTGATGCGGGAATCCCGCGAGCTCTATCTCCGAAGCAGAGCCGTTACCACGTTTGGTGAGAACGATTTCGAGGACTTTACTGGCGGCGATTGCATCCTGGCCAAAGGTCTCATAGAAGTCACCAACACGAAAGAGAAGGAGCGCGCCAGGGTACTTTGCCTTGATGACACTGTACTGCTTCATGAGGGGCGTATCCATTGCGTTTGCTCCGGCCATAACCCCCAAATATAGGAGAAGGTGCGATAGAAGAAAGCTAGAACATGTCAGGTTTTCTGGGCAACAATTATCCACATTTTGTCGCCCTTTATTTTTTCCCTGTCTACGAACGGATCGATCTTTTCTATCACCGTAAATCCTGCCTTCGCCAGGTCTTCCAGTGCAAACTTCATCCCCAGCTCATGCCTTTTTTCCTGGTCGGCGCGGGCCAGGTTGCGACGACCATCGGCGATAGGCTCACAGATAACAAGTCGCCCGCCGCTTTTAAGGGAAGCTTTAACGTGCTCAAGGATCTTATCGTGGTCGTCCATCTCATGATAGGTGTCAAGGATCACAACGGCATCGAGGGCATTTTCGGGGAGCTTCGGATTGTCGTAGTCGCCTTTGACTGTGGTGAGATTTGCAGGTTTGTGTTTGTTGATCTTGTCAAGCTTTGGTTGTTCGACATCGACGGCATAAACATGCTTTGCAACATTTACCAGCTTAAAGCTCATGTACCCTTCGTGACAACCGATGTCGGCAACCACACTGTTCTTGTCGATGCTCATTTTCCTGATGATCTCGTCGGCTTTCTGCCAGCCGTCCCGCTCTTTCCAGGCCGATTCGGTGTAGACATTCTTGTAGCTGTCCGTTTGAGCGAATGCCACCTGTGCGAAAAGGATCAAAATGAAACTTATAACTTTCGGTTTCATGGAAAAGCTCAAATTAGATCAACTGGGACGACTCTCCGTCGATGAATTCAAGATATCAAAAAAGATACCCGTGTGTATAGTTTTGGATAACGTAAGAAGTCTGCACAACGTTGGGTCGGCATTCCGTACCGCAGATGCTTTTAGTGTTGAAAAGCTGGTATTGACGGGTATAACGGGCACGCCGCCCCACAGAGAGATCGAGAAGACGGCGTTGGGGGCGACGCATTCCGTTTCATGGACCTATGAAGAAAGTGTGGGTGCGGCGGTTAAAGCGCTTAAAAGTGAGGGTTGGAGAATTGCCATCGTAGAGCAGACCACAGAGAGCATACCTCTCCAGTCATTTTCGATCGTGAATGGGGAAAAGATCTGTCTCGTCTTTGGCAATGAGATAAATGGGGTAAGTGATGAAGTTATAGAGCACGCACATGTTGCATTGGAGATCCCACAATCCGGCACCAAGCATTCTTTAAATATTTCCGTTTGTGTAGGGATTGTTGTGTGGCAGCTCTACAAACAAATTCTCAACTTTACGCATTAACAAAATTCCATTTGAGTTCCGACCGTTACAACCAGCGCGGCGTTTCCGCATCGAAAGAAGACGTACACAAGGCCATCAGCAAGCTCGACAAGGGTTTGTTCCCCGGCGCGTTTTGCAAGATCGTTCCAGACATACTTTCGGGCGATAAAGACTACTGCACGGTGATGCATGCCGACGGTGCCGGAACAAAATCGTCGCTGGCTTACCTGTACTGGAAAGAAACCGGTGACATCTCTGTGTGGAGAGGTATCGCACAAGATGCGATCGTGATGAACACCGACGACCTGTTGTGTGTGGGAGCGACTGGACCAATACTTTTATCGTCGACTATTGGTCGCAACAAAAATCTCGTGCCCGGCGAAGTCATTTCAGCAATAATTAATGGCACTGAAGAAGTGTTGGAGATGCTTCGAAGTCATGGTATGGACATAAGCAGCACGGGTGGCGAGACGGCAGACGTTGGCGATCTTGTGAGGACGATCATTGTCGACAGCACCGTGACGGCCCGGATGAAACGTTCGGATGTGATTGATAATAAAAAAATAAGTGCAGGAGATGCGATCGTTGGACTGGCATCGTCGGGAAAGGCTACGTATGAAACGGAGTACAACGGCGGGATGGGGAGCAACGGGCTGACGTCGGCGAGACATGATGTGTTTGACAAGGCATATCGTGAAAAATACCCGGAGACTTATGACCCTTCGGTTCCGAAAGATCTTGTGTACTCGGGAAGGTATAAAGTGACAGATGAGGTTGCCGGAGCACCGTTGAATGTAGGGAAGCTGGTGTTATCTCCAACGCGCACCTATGCTCCTGTGATCATTAAAGTATTGAAAGAACTTCGTCAGCATGTTCACGGGATCATTCATTGCAGTGGTGGGGCGCAGACGAAGGTGTTGCATTTTATTGATAACCTCCACGTGATAAAAGACAACCTGTTTGAAGTGCCTCCGCTGTTTAAGTTGATACGTGAGGTGAGTGGGACGGAGATGAAGGAGATGTATAAGGTGTTTAATATGGGACACCGGATGGAGATATACTTGCCGGAAAAATTTGCCGGGGATGTGATTTCGATTTCGAATTCGTTTGGTGTGGAGGCTAAAATTGTGGGGAGGGTGGAAAAGAGCGGGGAGAAGAAACTTAGTATAAGAACATCGGGTGAGGTGTTGGAATATTAATGCGAACCGCAGAACAGAGGAACAAATGAATGTAGAACCGCAGAAGGTGTGGGGAGATGAGGGCTGTCGTATATACTATTGGGCATTCAAGTCATGCGATCGGGTGGTTTATTGAGCTGCTGCTGTCGCAGGGGGTAAATTGCGTGGTCGATGTTCGAAGCATTGCTGCGAGCAGGTTTAATCCTCAATACAATAAGAAAAAACTTGACGAGGCTTTGAAAGAGAAGGGCATAGCGTATTTGCATATGCCGGAAGAGTTCGGGGCCAGGCAAACTTCTCCTGATATTCTTACAGGGGGAAAGGTTGATTTTGAAAAAGTGAGAAGGTCGGATGCTTTCAATAAAGGAGTTGAAAGAATCAGGGAGGGTGTTAAGAAAGGTTATTCAATAGCACTAATGTGCGCTGAGGCGGAACCATTGGATTGTCACAGGTTTTCGATGATATCAGTAGCGCTGAAAGATGAGTTTGAAGTGCTGCACATTCTTAAAGACAAAACGATCATCACCAACGCAGACCTTGAAGAAAAACTGTTAAGAAAATTTCAGAAGAAGCTGTCACCTTCATTATTTGAGGATAGGTTAATCGCGGCCTACAATCTTCAAAATTTGTCTATCGCATTCTCCCCCGGCCAATCCTGACCTCCGAACCGGTTCGACATTCATTTTTCTGCGGTTCGACATTCATGTATTCTGCGGTTCTACCAGAATTTTATCCCCGTCTGTTTCGATATATCCTTCAGGTCGTCGACAACCGGCTTCAACAGCGGTATCCCCGTCTTCTCTCTTTTGATCTCCTCCTCTCTTTCGGGATCTCCCGGTATCAAGACCTTAATGTCTGGTCCGCCAGTCTTCGTATTCCTGAATACTTCGATCCACTCGTCGATCCTCTTCTTAAACTCCTCCACTTCCATAAAGCCGTCGATCTCCATGGCTCCGAAGAAGTGACCTATCCCTTTACCCACGCTCCTCGAAGGAATTTCCTGGCGCAATGCAAATGGCGGAGCAAACGGTCCCCAGTTGGCGCCGCTGAGAACGCTCGTAAGGATGTCGACCATTGCGGAGAGTGCATAACCTTTATGACCGCCGAGCTCTCTTTCGGAGCCTAGTGGCAAGAGCGCGCCGCCGTTGATCATATCCATCGGGTCGGTCGTCATCTCCCCTTTATTGTTGATGATCCAGCCTTTTGGTACCGGCGCTCCTTTTCTTTTCGCGATCTCGATCTTGCCATAAGCTGCAGCTGATGTCGCGAGGTCGATAACGATCGGGGGTTGCTTCAATCCAGGGAATGCAATACCAATGGGATTCGTTCCCAACATACGTTCCGCTCCCCACAGTGGCGCCACAAGCTTCGTGGAGTTGGTCATCGACCAGCCAATCATGTCGCGCTCGAGAGCTTTCAGTGCATAGTATCCGGCAATGCCGTAATGATTTGTGTTGAACACACTCACCCACCCCGACCCATGCTGGCTGGCCTTATCCATCGCGATCTCGTTGGCCTTTGGCCCCACAACCAGTCCGAGTCCGTTGTCGCCGTCGACGGTCGCGACACTCTTCTTTTCGCGTGCGATCTTCACGTTGGGTTTGGGATTGATGCGTCCCAGTGTGAGCATGTCGAAATACGTGTGAAGTCGTGCAACGCCATGAGAATCGATGCCACGACGATCGGCCTTGCTCAGTACTTCGGCCGCGAGGCGCGCATCTTTTTCAGGAACACCGAAATACATGAATGTCTCTGTCGAAAAGTCTTCGAGAAACTTTGCGGGAAATGTTTGCAGCGCTTCGCTCATAACTGAAATATCTTACTCATGACCATCCACTTTTCACCCTGGCGGGCATAGGGCAATGCCTGCTGGTATTTCCACATCAGGTTTTCCCACTCCTGTACACGAGGGTTGTACTGATCGATCAGGGCTTTGTGTTCGAGTGAAAAATCGTCTTCGGTTTCCATGATCATGAAGAGGCGATTGCCTGCACGATAGATCTCCATGTTCAAAATACCGGAGTTCTTGATGCTCTCAATGATCTCGGGCCACACTTGCTGGTGGTGTTTTTCGTATTCGCTGATAAGAGTGGGATCGTCTTTGAGATCCAGGGCAAGACAGTATCGTTTCACGCAGATTTAACCTTATATCCTTTTACTCCAAAAAACAATATCACGATGAATGCAATCAACGGAACAAGCAATGCATTTTCAATTCCAAACAATGAAAAGTAACCGGTTATTGGCGGCAGTACTGCACCACCAACGATAGCCATAATCACAAGACCAGAACCAATCTTAACCTGCTCACCAAGATTCTTAATCGACAACGCGAAAATTGTGGGAAACATGATCGACATAAAGAAATACGAAAGGGTTATTGCTGTAACAGCGGCCAGTCCATCCGTAAAATAGGCGAATATCATCAGCAATGCCGAAACCCCGGCATACACTGAGAGTAGCTTATTCGCTGCAAACTTTGTTAGAAGCCACGTACCTGCAAATCTTCCGATCATAAACATCACGAATGCAAACGAAGCGTGGAAGCTTGCCATCTGTGTCGGCGTCATACTCTCGTGAAAACGATAGATCGCTGCTACGATACCGAATTGTTGATCCGCAGCAAAGTGTAGTTTTAAGTCAACATAATACGCCCACACGGAAGCCTGTGCGCCCACATAAAAAAACTGTGCAATCACGCCATACATCAGATGCCTATGACGCGTAATGCCTTTGAATGTTGCTTGCTTTTCCGACGGATCTGATATCTCGGGCATCTTAACCAACGCGGTTAATATTGCTACAAAAAGTACAACTCCGGCAAGTACAAGATATGGCCCCTGGACTGAATGTGCTTCTGCAATTCGAATGGCTTCGGCCTTTGCAGGCTCCATCGCATTAAGCATCTCATTTGTGTACTCTACATCAGAAAAAATAAACAGGCTTCCGATCACCGGTCCGAGGATGATGCTGGTACCATTGAATGACTGCGAGAAATTTATACGTCGTTCCGCTCCAGCAGGATCTCCAAGCACGGTAACATAAGGATTGGCTGCTGTTTCGAGAAAGGCCAAACCGCATGCAATCACAAACAAGCCAAACAAAAAGAAACCATAAACTCTCACCTCTGCCGCAGGGTAAAACAGAACTGCACCAAGCACATATAAGAACAAGCCAATAAGTATGCCTTTCTTGTATCCGATCCTGTTCATCAAGAATGCAGCCGGCAAGGCCATAACGAAATAGCCGATATAAAATGCTGAGTCAACAATGCCAGCCTGCGCCCTGTTGAGATTCAGGGCCGTTTGAAAATGCTTGATCAATGTTCCATTCAAACTGTTCGCAAGTCCCCAAAGAAAAAACAAACTCGTAACGAGTATGAATGCGAGGACGTATGATCTATTTCCAGGTGAGGCCGTCGTTTTTACTTCCGAAGGAACAAATGCCATATTCTTTTCAGCTTATAGACCTATCCAAATGCAAATACCCACCATCCACCGACAACCACTGCCCCGTAACATGACTCGCCCTGTCCGACAACAGAAACACCACGGTGTCTGCTATCTCCTGTGGTGTTGTCATACGATTCTCGAATGGTATTTTGCTCTCTATCTGTTTCTTTTTCTCTTCGGGATTTTTAAATGTCGATATCCACGATTCATACAGCGGCGTCCAGACTTCTGCCGGCAGCACGGCATTAACCCTTATCGAATACGGCAGCAACTCAACCGCCCACTCACGCGTGAGCGCCAGCACTGCTCCCTTCGCGGCCGCATAACCACTCGTATTGCCCTGGCCCGTGAGCGACACCTTCGAACCAATGTTCACAATGCTTCCTTTCGATTTCTTCAGGTGATCCAGCGCGTAGTGGACCATGTAGTAGAAATGCCCAACGTTACTTTCTATTGATTGAAGGAATTTTTCAGGTGTGCCTTTCTCCAATCCAACGCCATCGTTTCGGCCGGCATTGTTAACGATGCCATCGAGGCGGCTATATTTTTTTATCGTTTGGTCGACCGCCGCCCGGCATGCATCTTTATTACCGAGATCAACATGGATAAAGTGAGGAAATTGTTTGCCCGCCACCTCGTCTTTATCGGCAACTACTGCAATCGCTCCCTCGGCTGTCAGTAATTCACAAATTGCACGACCAATACCTTTGGCGCCGCCGGTGACTATAAAAACCTTTTCTCTTAAATGCAGGTCCATATTAAACTCTCACAAACTTGTGAATCTCCGCGTCCTCCGCGTTTTTAAAGATTATAAAATCTTATCGCATTTTCACCAAGTATCTGCTTCTTCTCGGCAGGCGACAGCTTTTCTATCGCCTTCTGCACCACACCAAACTGCTCTTCGTACGTAGCCGCCACGAGGCACACCGGCCAGTCGGAACCATACACCAGCCGCGACGGCCCAAAGCAATCGAGAACCACATCGAGATAAGGCGCCAGGTCCTCGTAACTCCAATGATTAATGTCGGCCTCCGTAACTATCCCCGATAGCTTACAATATACATTCTCATGCTTCGCGATCGAACGCATATACTTTTCCCACTGCTTGATCTCACCCTTCGCAATTGCGGGCTTCGCAATGTGATCTATGATAAACTTTTGCTTTGGGAACTTCGAAATGAACGGCTCTACCTGTACCAACTGGTAATGATACACCAGGATATCGTAAGTAAAATTGTATGCGTTCAGCATTCCAACGCCGCGACAAAAATCCCGGCCCAACAAAAAATTCGGATCGCTTTCACCCTGAACGATGTGCCGGAACCCTTTGATCGTTCGCTCTGTCGAATAATACTCAAGACGCTCTTTGATCTTCGGGTCCTGAATATCTACCCAACCTACAATTCCTTTTATGAATGGATGCAATCGCGCGAAAGCGAGAAAGAACTCATTCTCTGCTTCGTTCTGATCTACCTGTACCGCCACACATCCGTCGATGTCGCCCTGGCGATAGATCTGCTCGAGCTCTTTAGGGAGAAAGTCGCGGCGAATGACCGCCATCTCATCGGTTATCCAGCCATGTCGCGCTGGACTGTATCTCCAAAAATGCTGGTGCGCATCTATGACCATTATTTGTAGGCGACGGCGTTTTGTTTCTGCTCGCCCATGCCTTCAATACCCAGTTCAATAACATCCCCTGCCTTCAGGTAAAGTGGCGGCTTCATGCCAAGGCCAACACCCGCAGGAGTTCCTGTCGAGATCACATCTCCCGGCAACAACGTCATAAACTGACTGAGATAGCTTACGAGAAATGGAACTTTGAACACAAGATTGGCAGTGGTGCCATCCTGCATCGTCTTGCCGTTCACCTTCAACCACAACCTGGTGTTGTCGATATCTTTTACTTCATCAGGTGTAACAACATACGGACCCATAGGAGCAAACGTGTCGCAACTCTTTCCTTTCACCCACTGACCTCCACGGTGCAATTGAAACTCGCGCTCACTGTAATCATTATGCAGCACGTAACCGGCAACATATTTCAACGCATCGGCCTCCGAAACATAACTGGTCTTTTTTCCGATAACCACACCAAGTTCTACCTCCCAGTCTGTCTGGTTGCTGTTTTTAGGTATAACCAAATTGTCGTTCGGTCCGCATAAAGCCGTGGTCGACTTGAAGAAAACGATGGGTTCTTTCGGCAGCTCCATGTTCGACTCCTTTGCGTGGTCGGCATAGTTTAAGCCGATACAAATGATCTTCGAGGGGCGAAGAAAGGGAGAGCCGAAGCGAGAGACATTCACTTCGGGAAGCGATGATCCTTTCTCTTTAACAAACTTATTAAGTCTCGTTAATCCATCTGTTTCAAAAAACTTCTCACCAAAGTCTTCTCCAAAAGATGATACATCCAGGTGTTTGCCGTTCAACAATACTCCCGGTTTTTCCTGTCCTTCCTTGCCGTGACGAAATAATTTCATTAGTTATTAAGTTTTATAAATCCACCATCAATTGGATAATCTGTTCCTGTTATGAACGATGCCTCATCTGAACACAGGTACAACGCGAGATAAGCGATCTCATCGGGTGTTGCCATGCGACCGATCGGTTGTGTCTTCGAAAGCTTTTCAAACATCTCCTGTTCTTTGCCCGGGTAATTCGCTTTGATGAACCCATCCACGAATGGAGTATGAACACGTCCCGGTGAAATGCTGTTGCAGCGGATGCCGTCTTTAATAAAATCTTTCGCTACCGATAAGGTCATGCTCATGACGGCGCCTTTGCTCATGCTGTAGGCAAACCTGTCGGGTATACCCACAGTTCCGGCAACAGATGCAATGTTCAGGATAACCCCCTGCTTTTGTTTTTTCATGAAGGGCACTGCAGCATGCATGGCATTGTACGTGCCCTTGATATTTACCTGGTATATCGTGTCGATGTCGGTATCGGAAGTGGTTTCGAGATTACCAATTTGCGCGATGCCTGCAGAGTTAATCAAAATATCGAGGTGTGAATGTTTTTGAAAGATCGAGGCAATGACGGTCTTCACTTCTGCCTGGTCAGAAACGTTTACCTTCCAAAACGTTCCTCCGATTTCTGTTGCCGCCGCGCGTCCTCCTTCTTCATTGAAATCCAAAACATTCACCAAAGCACCCTGCTTTGCAAACACATTTGCGATAGCCCGGCCAATACCACTGCCTGAACCGGTGATCGCCACAACTTTACCCTTGAGCTCGAAAAGTCCCATCGACGAAATATACGAAGTCAATAACCTGTTTTAATACCCTTTTCAATCGCCGGCACACCATCTTTCATCCACGGCGGCATAGGCGCGCCCTTCAGGTAATGATCGAAGTATTGCTTCATCCTTATCTGGAAGTCCATCCGGTTCTCGCGCTTCACCGGCCAGTGGGGCTCGCCGTTGTAATTAAGCATCCAGACGGGCTTCTCCAGCCTTCGCAAGGCCATGTACATTTCGATACCCTGATACCACGGCACAGCTCCATCGTTGTCGTTAGCCATCAGCAGCATCGGCGTCTGGATCTTATCAGCAAAGAAGATAGGCGAGTTCTCGATGTAATGCATCGGCTTCTCCCAAAGTGTTCCCCCGATGCGACTCTGCGAATGTTCATACTGGAACATACGGCTCATACCCGACTCCCATCGAATGCCACCGTATGCACTGATCATGTTGGCCACCGGTGCACCGGCTTCAGCTGCCTTGAACATGTTCGTGCGCGTCACCATGTGTGCAATCTGGTAGCCTCCCCAACTATGCCCCTGGATGCCGAGATTCTTCTCGTCTACAAATCCCTTCGCTACGATCGACGCCACACCTGGCAAGATTGCATTGTACGCACTTTCGCCCGGGAAGCCGATCTTGTACACGATGTCCGGAACGAACACGATGTACCCATCGCTTACGTACGTGGTGCGGTTGATCGCCGAACGAAGCGGGGTGGGCGGCATGTGACCGTGAAGATTGTCGCTCTCTTTCTCATAGAAGTACGTGATCATTGGGTACTTCTTCTTCGGATCGAAATTTTCGGGCTTGTACAACATGCCCGTCAGCGGGATGTTATCAAGCGACATCCAGTTAACAAGCTCCACTGTGCCCCAGTAATAGTTTTTCATCTGTGGATTGGCGTCGGTGATCTTCTTCATTCCTGCAAGATTCACATCCGACGTCCATACGTCCGGAAACTCCCGGAAGCTCTCTCGTGTAAACAATATCTGGTTTGCCTTCGCAGCCTTGATCGCCCCCAAAAATCTGTAGTTGTCCATAACCAGTTTCGTTAACTTTCCGTCTTTCAGCGAAAGCTTGTAGAAACCAGATTGCTTCGTTGTCTCGTTGAATGCCGACAGCATCATCTCTTTGTTAGGATCAATGAATCTTTCTTCGGCATCGAGCTTCACGTACCTGAACACAGTCTTCTCCTGCCTTCCCACCTTCGTCAGGTTAATGGGCTTACGTGCATTGTTCGGATCGAACGACCAGATGTCGTAACGATCGTACAGCAACAAGGCTTCATCGTTCGCGGTCCAGCCGGCAGCACCGTACTGCGACGGGTAATCCGGATGATCATCTTCCTCGTCGGCAAATTTTGTAAGACCCCTTAAACGCTGCGCCGAATCGCGCGCCACACTGTACACGAACCAAGTGGTATCAGTAAGGCTATACCAGTACGCATAGTTTGCTTTGGGTGAAAGGATCGCATTTCCCTTTACTTTTTTTGCGATGTCTAACATGAGCCTCGAGTTCATGTCGAACAGGTAGAAGTCGCTATACGCCGGCGGATCGTACACGATCATCCTCTGGTATGCTTTGTTTGTCTGAAGAAGAACAATCGATGAGTTTCCCTCGTCGCCAAAGTCGGCATTGGGAATGTCTTTACTGGCAACCTGCGTGATCGACTTTGCCGCAAGATCCATCACAGCCAGGTAGCTTCTTCTTCGCTCCGAATCGGCCTGCTTGTTCTGTTGAGGATAGATCAGTCCGTCGTTGTTACCCCACACCTCAACACTCACAATTTCTTCCGCGAGCTTCATGGTGTCTTGCAGTACGGGGGTTGGATTTGAACCGAAGAATAGTCGCTTACCGTCTTTCGAGAATGTGGGTATGTACGAGTCGCTCACGAGCCAGTTCACCGGGAGGGCCATCGAGTGTTCGATGTCGTAAAGTTTCGCATTCGAATCGCCATTCTTCCAGTGAAATAATTGCGGATGACGCAGCGGCGTTTTCGTTGTATCGAGGTCGGCAATGAAAGCGACCTGTGTTCCGTCTTCACTTATCGAAAGGGCTTTGTACTTGTGTTTGGGATGTCCTTTGTGTAATGTTTTGAGATCGTTCGTGGCGAGGTCAAGCCAATACATGCCGGCTTTGAAAGAAGTGGTATCATTACCGGTGCTTGTGAATAAAATTCCCTGGCCGTATTTGGCGAACGAAAAATCTTTGACGAAAGAATACTGCGCTGTCCCGCCCGTCCCCAGATTCCTAATCACTAATGTATACCCATTCTCTTCAGTATTCTTCTTTATTTTTTTCTTTGTCTGTTTTGCTTCTAAAGTATATGCCACCCAACCCCCATTCTTCTCAGGCACTTTATACATTTTCACATCCGGGATCTTCTCTGTTTTCCTTGTGGCGAAAGAATATATCCCCAACGTATCCTTCGGCAGATCTTCTTTTTTCTTTTTCTTCCTGCGAAGATCTTTCAACACATCCTGCTGCGGGCTGATCTTGAACACCGCGTACTTGCTGTCGAACGTAAGCGAGATATTTCCTCCACGTTTTACCGAGTCCTGCGTGCCTGTCTTCAGATTATAGAACACGACCTTTCCATCGCCATCCTGTGGATTGATTGTAATGGCCGCGTAGTTGCCGTCGGGTGTTAATGCTTTAGTTGGGATCTCTTTCCACTGATCGTAAACGGTGTGCGAAAGAGGTTTTTTAGTGACAGGAGTTGCTGACTTCTTTTGCGCATACGAGCATAGGGTGGTTGCCAGCAGCGCCAGGCAAAAAAGTGACTTCATTTTCTCGGAAAATTTTCCGGGAAAGGTACCTAATTATCGTTATCGGGTTTGCCCTTCTTTAACTCGTTCTTAAAGAATTTGTCCTCGTCGAACTCGTCGTCCACGTCCTTCTCCTTGATGGCTCCCATCTGGAGGATACGGAACTCGGTACGACGGTTGCGGGCACGGCCCTCGGGGTTGTCGCTGCCGTCTCTGTTCGTGTTGCGGGCAATCGGGCGATCTTCACCATAACCTTTTGCCTCAATTCTATCGGCATCTATACCTTTCTTTATAAGGTACGCGCGTGTAGACTGCGCACGACGTGTCGACAGTTGAATATTATAATCGCGGGAAGCTGTACTGTCGGTGTGTGAGCTCAACTCGATCTTGGTAATATCGGGGTTGTCATTCAAAAGCTCCACAAGCTTATCGAGTTCCCTCGCCGAAGCTGAATTGATGTTCGAGCTGTCGAGACCAAAGTGAATGTTCTTAAGCTGGAATGCTATGTCTCGGATCTTCTTGTCGAGAACCATGAGTGTATCGAGCGTGATGTTTGTTACCAGTTCTCTTACAGAAGTGAGTGGTATCGACTTGCCATTTGTTGTGAACGACTGACGTTTTGCGATGTAACCATCGGTTTCCCCGAGCAGCGTATAGGTTTCATTTTCATAAACCCTGAACAAGAATTTGCCGTCGTTACCAGTCGTGAAATCCTGCATGACGTTGCCGCTTTGGTCAAGCAGCGTAACTCTCGTTTCAGGAAGTATCTCCCGGGTGCTGTCGGATTTCGTAGTATAAGTAATGCCCTGCAAATAATAGTTGATTACCCTCAGGTTAGGATCTTCATTCACGAACGTATAAATATCGTCGTCGCCCTTACCACCTTCGCGATTGGATGTAAAGAACCCACGGTCGGGACGGAACAGGAAAATTCCAAAGTCATCGCCGGTGCTGTTGATAGGCTGACCAAGATTATCGATCACTGTTTTTCCATTCGCACGGTTCACAACGAATATGTCGAGCTGGCCATAGCCCGAATGGCCATCGGAAGAGAAGTACATCTTTCCGTTTTCGGCAACATAGGGGAACATCTCGTCGCCCGGCGTGTTGATCTCGGCACCGAGGTTCTTCACACGGCCAAAGCGACCACGTGAGTCCATTTGTGCTGAGTAAATATCGAGGCCACCAAAGCCACCAGGCCGGTTAGAAGCGAAGTACAGCGTACGTCCATCGGGGCTAAACGCCGGTGTCGACTCCCAGTTCTTTGGTGTGTTAATGTTGATTGGTGTGGGGCCTGTTTTTGAATCTCCCCAGCTTCCATTTCGGAAACGTGCGATATAGAGATCAACGTCTTCCGCGCCTTTTTTCTTGCCTGTATTTCCCTTGGCAAATACCATCGTACGTCCATCGGGTGTAAATGTTATACAGCCCTCGTTTATATTGGAGTCGTTGATGATCTCTGGAAGCGCCTTGATAGTCGCCACATCTACGTTCGCGCCTTTTGTCTCAACTTTATAAAGATCTGTGAATGGCGTTCCTGTTTGTTCGTATATCCTGGAGTTTGCTCTTGATGATGTGAAGTACAACTCACCATTAAGATACGAAGGACCGTATTCTGTGAATTGGGTATTGAGCGCCTCGAGGTTTTTGATCCGATAGAAAGTCTCTTTTTCATTGAGCTTTTCGAGTCCTTGCAAGCCTGCGAGTTCCCTGCTCACACGTTTCTTCATGGGCTGGCTCGATGTGCTTGCTTCTAGTTCGCTGAATGCTGCCTTTGCCTCGTTGTATTTACCGTTTGCCTGGAGTGCTTTAGCGTAGTAAAGTTTTACAGAGTCCTCATCACCGGTAGGTGATACTGCTTTCTGATAAAACGGTTCTGACAGCTTGATCCGGTTAGAGCGGCGAAACGACTCAGCTATGTAATAGTTAGCACGGCTATTGTTCGGCTCTTTTTGGAGAACGTCGGAGTAATAATCTATAACCTTCTCATACTTACCCATCTTGAAGGCCTTCGTCATCTTCTTCTCACCCCCACAGGAGATCAACACAAGAATGATCGCAACTAAAATGACTGGCGTGACTAATTTCATATACGCTACACCCCTAATGCTAAGAAAGTAAAGCTACAAAAAACCTCTGGTTACCGCTTCCCTGATGCTAACGCAGAATTGGGTAAATATTTTACGAGCCACGTTTTTTCAACAGGGGTTTTCCACCGGTGGGCCAGGTCGCCACGCGAGGGCACAAGGTTATCGAAGGTAATGGTATCCGCACCCAGCTCACCCGACTCGAAAGCTCCCTTCAGGCGGGCCAACGGCAGCGTAACAACGTCGCCATTAACAAAAAAGGCCACCATGGTGCGATCAAAAAGGTCGATACCCAGGTCGTTCTGGAGGTGTTTAAGGGCATGGACCGACGAGTCGATCGAGCAGCCGCTGGGCTGGTGATAGTCTTCGTCCGTAGCCAGTATTATAAACTGGTCGTGCTCTATGCTATAGCTCGTCTTAAGGGCCTGCTGATGGGCAGACCAGCTTGCACAAAATACTTGTAAGGCGGTGGCAGCTTGTATTTTTTCGTCATTCGTAAGCTTGCGGTTCGCCTGGTAGATCCAGATGCGCGAATGATCGGGTAGTTGACTAAATGGAACGTACATGGGCTATGAACGCATTGATTCTGCGATGAGTTCCGCGATATCCTTCACCTTCACTTCATTTTCCTTCTCTTTATTCTTTACCCCGTCACTCATCATTGTCATACAAAAAGGGCAGGCCACGGCAATGGTTGTTGCATTGGTAGCGATTGCTTCTTCGGCTCTTTCGATGTTGATGTCCTTCTTTCCTTTTTCAGGTTCTTTGAACATTTGGGCACCGCCAGCGCCACAACAGAGGCCGGTGGTTCGGCAGCGTTTCATTTCGACAAGGTCGGCATCGAGTGCTTTAAGTACTTCGCGGGGAGCTTCGTAGATGTTGTTAGCGCGACCGAGATAGCATGAGTCGTGATAGGTAATCTTTTTGCCAACGTAGCTTCCTCCTTCTTTCATTTTCACTTTGCCTTCGTTGATCAGCGATTGAAGGAACACGGAATGATGAATAACATCGTAGTTCCCTCCAAGCTCTGCGTATTCGTTCTTCAATGTGTTGAAGCAATGCGGGCATGCTGTTACGATCTTCTTTATTCCATAGCCATTCATCACCTGTATGTTGTTCATGGCTTGCATCTGGAACAGGAATTCATTGCCGGCACGCCGGGCCGGATCGCCATTGCACATTTCCTCGTTGCCGAGAACGGCAAACTTCACTCCCACGGCGGTAAGTATTTTTGCGAAGGCAATTGTTACCCGCTTATATCGATCATCGTATGAGCCGGCACATCCAACCCAGAATAGTATTTCGGGTGATTCGCCTTTGCCAACCAGATCTGCCACTGTAGGGATCGTCATAACATTTGGTAATTGGTTACTGGATATTGGCTATTGGATATTTTTAGACCAGTTAAACCTGTCTGCTGCCGGAAATTTCCACGGAGCAAAGTTCGTCTCCACGTTCTGGAACATCGAGTTCCATTGAGCTGGCGCACCCGATTCTTCCATCGCCACATAGCGTCGCAGCTCCAGGATAATTTCCAGCGGATTGATCATCACGGGGCAGGCCTCGACACACGCGTTGCAACTGGTGCACGCATTGATCTCTTCCTTCGTAATGTAATCACCAAGCAACGACTTATTGTCGGGGCCTGTACGACCGAGGTCTTCGGCCCGATCACGCACATCCATCATAATCTTTCGCGGCGACAATTTCTTGCCGGTGATATTCGCGGGACATTCAGATGTACATCGCCCACACTCCGTGCATGAATACGCCCCGATCAACGCAAGCCTGGAAAGATCAGTAACGTCTTTCGCTCCAAACCTTCCGGGTTCACCAACTGGTGCTTCATCTGCCGGCAATCCGAGCATCGATTTAACCTCGCGTGTTACCACGGGCATGTTGTTCATCTTGCCTTTCGGCTGAACTCTTGCATACCATGTGTTCAGGAACGCCATGAAAATGTGGAGATGTTTCGAGTATGTGATGTACACCGCGAAACCGAGTATGCCTATAATGTGAAACCACCATGCGAAGCGTTCGATGGCAATCAATGCGGTTGTGTCGAGTCCGCTGAATGCGGGCACAAGCATCGAACTGAAAAAGATAGATCCGGTGGCGGCGTAGTGTTCAGAGCGTGTTTGCAGAACCTGGTCGGCAGTATTCATCGAAAGAATGGCGCACATTAAAACAATCTCTGTTAACAAAATATAATTGGCATCCTTCCTTGGCCATCCGTTCAACTCAGTGTTCTGAAATCTTGGGACCTTAATGATGTTTCGTCTTATCAAAAATATCACACACGAAACGAGTACGGCCACCGCCAGGAACTCGAATATGTTCATGAGCACTGTGTAAAATCCGCCAAGAAAAGGCGCGAAGATGCGGTGCGTACCAGCCAGCCCATCGATGATAAACTCAAGTACTTCCAGGTTGATGACCAGGAAGCCGAAGTAGATGAAGAAGTGAAGGATCGCAGGCAACGGCCGCTTGAACATTTTCTTTTGCCCAAAAGCCACCAGCAATACGTTCCGCCAGCGCTCCGACGTATCACCAGTTACTTCTTCCTTCTTTCCGAGGGCAATGTTCGCCTTTATCGCCAGCGCTCTCTTACGAACAAAAAATACAGCGACACCAAGCGTTATCAGAAAAGCAACCTGCTGCAGAATAGTCATGTAACAAAGTACTACTTCTTTCCCTTATTTTTCAACACCAGCAGATCTACACGCTTTGCCACCCAGAGTTCACGCATTTTAGATGGGATGTTGTTGTCGAAGTTAAGTGCGCTCAACAGGATATCCTTATAGCCGTCGGCATCCAGGTCTACCACCTCTATGATCATCCACCGGCCTTCGGCAGCAATTGGAGTTGTATATGGCTCCAACGTACCGGCGTTGTTTTGTAAGTAGACAAACGTTCTTTCCGGTGTCTTCCCGAAATCGGGAAAGAAGTTTACGGCTGCAATATCAACATCCCCGTCGTTGTCGAAATCGCGGGCCTCTGCCCACGTGCATCCATCCATGTGATAAAAGATCGACTCGGTGAACTGGTTCTTCCCATCGTTCAGGAACACCCGCACACCATGATATGGCTTCTGAATTATAGAGTAGTCGAGGTTGTCGCCGCTTGTAGCAACTATATCCCAATGACCATCCTTATTGAAATCGACCACATCGAAATAACTGGTGCCATATACCGGTGTGAACCGCAGCAACGTGCTTACCCGGAAGCGGAAGTTCCCTGCATTGGTATACAACGAAATGTTTTCGTCACCCTGCGAAAACAAAACAAGCACGTCCGTAAGGCCGTCACCATTAAAGTCTCTCAGAACAACTTTGCGTGCACCGGGTGTTGCGGCAACCGTGTGCCTTACATACTTTCCTTCTCCTTTGTTCTCAAAGATGTCCAACGCTCCACCGTAATTTCCAAAAGCACACACAACAATGTCTTCGAGTTTGTTGTTGTCCAGATCTGCTTTGTCAAAATACACCGGGCGCTTCAGCGAATCGATCAGTTTATGATAGTTGAGATCCTTATCGAGGGTTCCAATGCTGCCCTTTGGCTGGTCGTTCGGGTCCATGATCCCCATAAGCGCTATCATCGGCTCTTTGTCGAACACAATACTGGATGCAGGACTTGTGAGTTGTGATGAGTCGAGACGTTTGAAATTATAGTCATATTTATAAAGCATCGAACGCCTGTTGGTGATCCACACCGACTTAGTTACCGTATCGACCCTGAGCATACTGATCGTCGGTCGTTGTTTCAACAATTGAAGTGGTGTCACCTCGAACTGATCGAGATCTTTTGCAACGAAATCGGGCGGAAGCGTGAGAGAGTCCGGAGCTTCACGCTGATAATATCTCGCGATAGCTTCGAAGTCTTCATAGCTGATCATAGGTCGTTCGGGAAGAGTCTGAACAACATAGGGGTAGTCTTGTTCACTCAACATCGACAAGGGGGTCATGTCTACGCCCATGCGAACTCCCATCTGGGGCATTACATCTACCCAGGTTTGTTTATCGAGCAACGATGGTTCGGGAAAGGCGTGACATGAAGCACAGTACTGTCGTGCGAGGATCTCTTCTTTCTGCTCTTTAGAGGTGCAAGAGGTGATGAGGAGCAAGGCAGCGACCAACACAAATAATCTCATGCAGCAATATTTATAAGATTTTTGTGTCGAACCTAAATTTCTATACTTTTGTGCCCCTTCGTAGCAATACGAGGTGCTAAATCCCGGTGACGTAGCTCAGTTGGTAGAGCAAAGGACTGAAAATCCTTGTGTCGGGGGTTCAATTCCCTCCGTCACCACCCCAAAAAGGCCATTCTGGAATTCAGAATGGCCTTTTTTCTTACATCCGACATTACCGGGGTTAAACGTTCTTGCTTCGTAATCGCCGCCCTCCCTATCTTCATTTCCGAGCCCGTCTGTTTTTAATAAAGAATCATTCCAATGAGTGAAATTTTTACCACTCAGACGCCATTTCTTTACCTGGCTCAATTCGCACTGGCGTTGGGTATCGGCTTTATGCTCACGTTCTTTCATAGAACGTACGGGCGCGTGTACCTCCGCACCTGGTCTCATAGCGCCTATACGTATTGCGTTCACGCACTGGCATTCACATACCTCACTTCGGCCTATAGCACCGATGCATTGTTGAGGTCTGTCGGCGGCCTTATCTCTGCAACATTTAATCACATACACATTGTGTTTCTCTTCATGGGTGTGTATGAAGCCATTCATCAGAGATCAGTAAAAAGAAATTCAAAGCGTTCATTCATTGCTGTGGGTGTCGGACTTGGTCTGATCACAACTGCTGCTTTCGCCATCGATCCGAAAGACTTCATCTTACAGGTAGGATGGCTCGACTTTATCACCGGCATTTCGATCGCCACCGGTGGAATGATACTCCTTCTCACACGATCGCTCCGTGGCATCGGTGTGAAGATGGTCGGCGGTTCATTTGTTGGTTATGGAACCATTCACCTTTACGATCTGTATACCGTCGCAACAACTTTGATGGGCGATCCCACACTGCTCCCGCAAACCGGCATCGTGAAACTTGTGCTCATTGCATGTATCGGTTTTGGCCTGGTGATCTGGTTGCTGGAAGATGAACAGGAATTGCTCCGCAAAACCAATCGCGAGCTCGACAGCTTCATCTATAGCACGTCTCACGACCTGCGCGCACCCGTGGCCTCCCTCCTCGGACTCCTCAATGTGGCACGCAAAGAAGTAAACGACCGCAAGGCGCTCGACTTCCTGAACCTGATAGAAGACAGGACGCAGAAGCTCGACGACGTTGTGGGCGATATCTTGAACCTGGCAAGGGCTAAAAAAAGTGAACTCCGGTACGAAAACGTCGATTTTAACGCTCTTTTGGCCGATTCTATGTCGGACGTGAAATACATCGACAGCGCCAAAAAGATCGAGCTCCGCTACTTCGAGTCGCCCGGAAACCAGTTTATTGGCGACTATAGTCTCACCAAAATGGTGCTGGGGAACCTGCTTAGTAACGCCATCAAGTACCACTCACCTTCGAAGCCCGACCCTTACATCGAGGTGCAGTTCGAAAAAACCGCGGGTCATGTTTCGTTTGTTGTTGCCGATAATGGTGAAGGCATTGATGTGATGCACCAGGGAAAAATATTCGATATGTTTTATCGTGCTTCGGAGAAGTCGAAAGGCACGGGGCTCGGACTTTATATTGTGAAAGAGACGCTGGCCAGGATTGGAGGATCAGTTGAAGTTGAGTCTAAGAAAGGAAAGGGGACGTCATTCAGGATTACTCTCGAACAGCCCGTTTCTTTTTAAACATCGGTTCTCCTTTAACAAACCGGTTTAACCCAACCGTTGCTTTTCCAAACGCATATCCCATTCCAATAGCCAGCGGGTAATCACTCGCCCAGTGAACATCATTGTTTATCATCGCTAATCCCACCAGCGACATAATCGAAATACCAACTGGTCGTATCCATCTCTTCTCAGGATAGTTCTCGGTGATCACTACATATGTTGCTGCGAGTGTACCCATGTGGCCTGAAGGAAAAGCATCGTACATCGGCACATTATTTTGATAGACCGATGGCTTCGGAAAAGGTCTCCATGCACCGCCGGGTTTAGTGGCGCGGAAGGGACTTTCGCGGCCGGTGGTCCGCTTCAGGATCTGTGTCATAATACCCGCGGCGGTGGTCGCCTGGACGATCTGGGAGGCCGTAGAAATGGCCCTGTAGTCCTTTTTTGCCAGTCCGTAGCCCCAAAGACCACCTGCCAGGACGAGAGGCGGAATGCCCTCCCCGATCGAATAAATGGCCGTGTTCAGGTTGCCGGGCGGCTCATAAATATCGACGTTGGTTTTGCCTATGTTGAATGAGATTCCGTCGCGATAGATGCGGGTGCGGTCGAGCCCGATGTGGTCGGATGCCTGTTGAACTTTATGTGCGATGTCCTGGTCGACCAACAGCAAGATTGCGGTTGATCCCGCTATAATTCCCCAATTTTTTAAGCTCTCTTTCTTAAATGAAATGCGTGCAGCACCGACGAACGTTGCTGGAATTTTCGTGATAAATGAAAAGGGTTTTGGCTTCGGATAAACATAGGTAGTAGTGTCCGGAGGAAAAGTAACTTCAGTAAGGCGTTGTGCATTGGTTACAAAGGCGGTCGAGAAAGTAATAACCAAAAGAAAAAGAAGTTTTTTCAAAGCACTTTTTTTCCGAATATAGATAATCGTGAAATATATCCGGCTTACACTATTACTCGTATTGGCCATTAGTCACTCGTCGTATGCGCAGTATGCCGATTCTATTGAGTTCGCCAGATCGAAATCACAAAGAGTAATACGGGCACTTGCCGCACCTGCCGTGTTAGTAACGGCCGGGCTTGCGATCAAAAATCAGAACGAATCAATCCAGCAACTGTTTAGAAGACCCGATGATGAGCAGCAAAATCCAAATGCGAGCAGGCGTACTGCCGACTTCACACAGTACGCACCCATTGCGTTTGTCTATGGCCTAAACTTTATGGGCAACCGCGGCGAGCACAAGCTACTGAAGAGTACGTCGATGCTGATCCAGTCGGAAGTATTGATGATCGCGATGGTTCGTCCGTTGAAATATTTTACAAATGAATTAAGACCCGACGGGGGCACGCATTCATTTCCATCGGGGCATACTGCACAGGCATTTTTAGCGGCTACGTTCCTTCATAAGGAGTTCGGGCAAAAGAGTGTGTGGTACAGTGTTGCGGGCTATACGATGGCAACGGCAGTTGGCACATGCCGTATGATCAGCAACAGGCATTGGGCTTCGGATGTGCTGGTAGGTGCGGGTATCGGGATTCTATCTACGAACATTGTTTACCTCGGCCACAAGCATCGCAAGGTCGACAAGAATAAAATGACCATCAGCGCCGGACCAAAAAGCTTCTTCCTGGCTATGAAGCTTTGATCAATCGATCACGTCTTTTTGTCCTCTCAGGATATCTTCCAGCGTGTCTCTTTCCCTGATAAGATGGGCCTTGCCATCTAAAACTAAAACTTCTGCAGGCCGAAATCTTGAATTGTAATTCGAAGCCATGGAATAGCCATAAGCCCCACCGTTTTTAAGCACTATAAGATCTCCTTCACGTACTTCATTAAGCTCGCGATCCGACCCAAGTGTATCGGTTTCACAAATGTTGCCGACGACTGTGTAGGTTTTCGCAGCGCCATCGGGATTAGAGATGTTTACGATCTCGTGGTAAGCGTTGTACATCATCGGGCGGATAAGATGATTGAGACCTGTATCTAATCCCACGAAAGTGAGGGTAGGCGTTTCTTTAACGACAGTAGTTCTTGCAACGAGAAATCCTGCTTCACTCACGAGATACTTGCCGGGCTCGACCCACAATTGTAAGTGGCGGCCGGTTTCTTTTTCAAACGCATTGAATTTATTAGCGAGTTGTGAGCCTATCGCAGGCAGGTCGGTTACTTTATCGCCTTTCTTGTAGGCCACCTTAAATCCTCCACCGAAGTCGATAAACTTCAGGTCTTTGAAATCTTTCGCGATACCAAAAAAGATGTCCGACATCTGCATGAAGACTTCTGTCTCAATGATCTCGGAGCCTGTATGGATATGCAGGCCCTGCAGAACGATGTTGTATTTGTCGATGATCTTCCGAATGAGATCGAGTTGTTGTATCGAGATACCGAATTTCGAATTGACGTGGCCGGTAGAGATCTTGATGTTTCCTCCCGCCATGATGTGAGGATTGAGCCGGATGCCAACGGGATAGCGGTTGCCATACTCTTTGCCGAACTTCTCGAGTATGGGAAGGTTATCGAGATTGACGTTGAGTTTGAGTTCGACGGCTTCCTTGATCTCGGAAAAGTCGACGCAGCTGGGGGTGAAGTTGATGTCTTCGGCACGATGGCCTGCCCTGATAGCAAGCTTTGCTTCGTTTATTGAAACTGCATCGACACCGACGCCATGTTTTCCAAGCAACTTAAGGATTGAAATATTAGTAAGGGCTTTGCTGGCGTATTTGATCCGCAGGTCGGCGCCATCGAATGCTTTCTTGAGGTTCTCTACTTGTCTGATGATCGTGCTGGCGTCGTACAGGTAAAGGGGCGTGCCGAATTGGCTGGCAACATCATCGATATTAAGTCCCTGGATTTTCATAAGGCCGCCAATATACAAACCCTTCAAACCGTTCGTATCTTGCCCACATGAAATTGTTCTTTAGAGAAGCTGGCCAGGGCACACCGTTAATCATTCTCCACGGCTTGTTCGGCTCGTCCGACAACTGGTACACTCTCTCAAAAGTTTTTGCGGACAGGTACCGTGTCTTCACTATCGATCAGCGCAACCATGGCCAGTCGCCACACACTCCCGAACACGATTATAAACTACTAACGGAAGATCTTGAAGAGTTCGTTGAGGAACACAAGCTCGAAAAGCCAATCATACTCGGTCACTCGATGGGCGGAAAGACTGCGATGAATTTTGCGCTGAAATATCCTTCGAAGACCGGCAAGCTTATCGTGGTCGACATTATGCCGAAGTCGTACCCGCTGCACCATGACCATATTCTCGGTGGTATGAAATCACTCAACCTCGCCAATCTCCAGTCGCGCGGTGAGGCCGAAGAGATCCTGTCGAAACAAATCCCGAAGGTTGACGAGCGACAGTTCATCATGAAGAATCTTGCAAGGAACGAACAGATGGGCTTTGAATGGAAGATCAACCTGGATGCACTCGACAAGAACATCGGCAAGATGGGTGAAGCATTGCAGTACGAAGGTCAATACACCGGGCCAACGTTATTCATTAAAGGAGCCAGGTCGGGTTATTATAAACCTGGCGACGAAGCAACGGTTGCAAAGTATTTCCCGAATGTGAAGTGGGTTACAATGGAAACGGGGCATTGGGTGCAGGCAGAGCAACCGAAGGAGTTTGCACAAATAGTTAATGATTGGCTGAAGGGGTGACGGATGAAAGGGAAGCTTTATTTAATTCCTAACATCATTGCAGAAGGGACGCAAAGTGAGGTATTGACACCGCAGGTCTTGGCTGTTGTGAAAGAGGTTAAGATCTTTCTTGCAGAGGATGTGCGGACAGCAAGGCGGTTTCTCAGTAGTCTTAAGATCTCGGTTGAGCCGCTCTCGTTTCATGTATTAAATAAAGACACTAAAGACGTAGAAATTCCCGAGCTCATGCGGCCTTTGATGGAAGGTCATGATGTGGGGGTTATTTCGGAATCGGGCTGTCCCGGCGTTGCCGACCCGGGTGCCATGGCTGTGGCATATGCCCATGCTAACGACTTACGGGTGATACCCCTGGTTGGCCCTTCGTCGTTGCTGTTGGCGCTAATGGCATCGGGTCTGAGTGGCCAGCAGTTTGTGTTCCATGGCTACCTGCCTATCGAAGCCAAAGGTGCTGCCGATGCGTTGAGGGCTATGGAGAAGGAATCGAAGAAAAAGGATCAGACGCAGATCTTTATTGAAACACCCTATCGTAACAACCAGCTGTTTGAGTTGATGCTTAAAACTCTTCAGAAGACCACCCTTCTTACGGTCGCTATCGATATTACAGGCAAGGAAGAGGCCATCCGCACGCAAACGGTTGGGAAATGGCTATCCTCGAAAACTAAATGGCCCAAACAACCAGCGGTGTTTCTTTTCCGTGCTTGAGAAATTCTTAACTTTGCGCGCTCTAAATTAAAATCAAAAAAAACACAATAGAATGCCTTATTTGTTCACTTCCGAATCTGTTTCAGAAGGCCACCCCGATAAAGTTGCCGACCAGATCTCCGATGCGTTGATTGACTACTTTTTAGCTTACGATGCCCAATCGAAAGTAGCTTGCGAAACACTGGTAACTACAGGCCAGGTTGTACTTGCAGGTGAAGTAAAATCGAAGGCATACCTGGATGTTCAGGATATTGCCCGCGAGGTGATCAAGAAGATCGGTTATACAAAGAGCGAATACATGTTCGAAGCGAACAGCTGCGGTATCTTCTCAGCGATCCACGAACAATCTTCAGATATCAACCAGGGTGTTGAAAGAAAGAAGAAGGAAGACCAGGGTGCTGGTGACCAGGGTATGATGTTCGGCTATGCAACTAACGAGACCGACAACTATATGCCGCTTCCGTTGGATCTTGCCCATTCGATTTTGCGCGAGATGGCAGTGATCCGCCGTGAAGGTAAGGTAATGACATACCTCCGTCCCGATGCGAAGTCGCAGGTAACGATCGAGTACGGCGATGACAACCAGCCTTCACGTATCGATACTATTGTCGTTTCTACACAGCACGACGATTTCGATAAAGACAACGCGATGTTGGCCAAGATCAAAGAAGATATCATCAACATCGTTATCCCCCGTATCAAGAAAAAACTTCCGAAGCGCGTACAGGGTCTCTTCGGCGACGATATCAAATATCACATCAACCCGACTGGCAAGTTTGTAATTGGTGGCCCTCACGGCGACACTGGTCTTACCGGCCGCAAGATCATCGTAGACACATACGGTGGTAAAGGTGCACACGGTGGTGGTGCGTTCTCTGGAAAAGATCCTTCTAAAGTTGACCGTTCGGCTGCATACGCTACACGTCACATTGCGAAGAACCTTGTGGCTGCAGGTGTTTGTGACGAAGTACTTGTACAGGTTGCTTACGCGATCGGTGTTGCGAAGCCTGTAGGTTTGTATGTAAACACTTACGGCAGCGCGAAAGTGAAACTGAGCGACGGTGAGATCGCTGCGAAGATCGAGAAGATCTTCGATATGCGTCCTTACTTCATCGAAGAGCGTTTCAAACTGCGTACGCCTATTTATTCGGAGACCGCTGCTTATGGACACATGGGTCGTGAGCCGAAGGTTGTTGACAAAGTGTTCAACAAAGGCAAGCACAACGAAATAAAAATGAAAGTTGAGCTGTTCCCCTGGGAGAAACTCGACTACGTAGATACTGTTAAGAAAGCATTCAAGCTTTGATAATACGGGTATTCCTGCTGGCTGCGTTTTGGACACTGATGTTTGCTTCGTGCAAAGAGGTGTCGTTTCGCGAAGCGCAGCCGGCAGGAGTTCAGCCTCTCAGGGAAGTTCCGACAGCCCTCCTGGGGCAATATGTTCCCTCCAACCTTCCTCCCGACGAAAAGATAGATACACTGATCATTGAATCGTGGGGTTACCATTTTAAAGATTCTCAAGATAAAGACTGGCTTGGCCGAGGTGTGATCAGTGATTCACTGGTTGTAAAATTCTACCAGGATTATTACTTCGTAAACTTTCGGGTTGGCGATCAATGGGTGTTGCGTTTGATCAAACAACTTCCCAATGGCGACATACAGTTCCTTTCGATAGACCTTCAAGGAGAAGAGACATCGAAGGATAAGTTGAAGCGGCTCTCGAAGAAGAAGATAAAGTATACCGAGATAAAGAGAGAGGACGATACTTTTTATCAAATTAAACCTACGCCAACTCAATTAATGACTCTTATTAAAGATGGTTTTTTTACAGGCGAAACCCTTCAAAAACGCAAAACCAAGTAGGAGCCTTTTTCGTACATTAGTATTTCTTACCAAATACCCTACATTAATCATGAAAGCGAAACTTATCCCCGCGTTTGCGGCAGTCTTATTGCTGTCGTACACGGGACAGGCGCAGGTTCTTAATAAGATTAAGAACAAGAGCGAACAAAAGGCGGGTGAAGCGATTGACAACCTGTTTAGCGGAAAGAAGAAGAATCAGAATTCAGGGAACAACGGTAATGGCAACAACGGTGGCCAAAACAACTCTGGCAATTCCGGCTCTTCGAACGGCTCGAACGGTTCCAGCGGCAACAACAACCCTTCCAACAACAGCGGCGGTGGACTGGTATCAACACCCCCTGATGTAAATCAAAATCTCGCCGATGCAGATGCAGCGTACAAGAAATCAAGCTACGGCGAAGCACGCTACTCAGTTCAACAAGCCATGCTCGGCGTAGAGCTCGAGATCGGCAACAAGATCCTTAAGTCGCTGCCCGAAAGCATCAGTGGCCTGAAGAAAGAAGAAAACATGGACCAGGTAACAAGTACTGGTTATGGATGGGCCGGTCTCACGATCCATCGCGAATACAACGACACGAAAGAAAAAGAGGTACGCGTAACGATCGCCAACAACTCGGCGTGGATGGCCGGCGTGAATGCCTATCTCACAAACGGTGGTTACGCACAGCAGACCAACGGCCAACAGAACTGGAAGCAAACCAAGGTGAAAGGCTATCGTGCCATCATCGAGTATAGCGAAGGCAGCGGTTACAAACTCAGTGTACCGATCGGTCAGTCTTCACTGATCGTTTATGAAGGCGTGAACATCGCCACCGAAGCCGACATGATGAAGGCTGCTGAAGCGGTAGACATTGATGGTATCAAAAAACAACTTGGAGAGCAATGAAAAAGATATTCTACTTAATAATCTTCGTAAGCACTGCTGCTTACTCGCAAGAATTCGATAAGAACCTGGCAAGCGCAAAATCGGCTTATGGTTCAGGCGATCTCGAGAATGCACGTTTCGCAATGGAGCAAATGCTCCGCGACCTCGATATTCAAATCGGTAAAGAGATCCTGAAGATGCTTCCCGCACAAGTTGGTAGCCTGAAAGCAGATGACAAGAAAGATAATCTTAACGGTGGTGGAGGTTATGGCTTGTATGTGCAAAGATATTACGGGGCCGATCCCAAGAATGGACAAATAGAGATCATCAACAACTCGCCGCTGATCAACTCGATCAACATGATCCTGTCGACACCCGTTCTTGGTGGAATGATGCGTGACGAAAATCAAAAGCAAATAAAAGTACAGGGATATAAGTCGCTCCTTACAAAGAATGTGAACAGTGAAACTGCAAAGACGAACTACGAATTGCAGATCCCTATGAACAACACGCTTGTTACGGTTCGGATCGATGATTCGAATGAGCAGGAGATTACCGCAGCAGCGAATGCAATTCCGTTGGCGAAGATCGCGCAGATTGCACAGTAGGAAAATAAGAATTAAGGAGTAAGGAGCAAGGAGTAAGGAGTCCGGACCTGTTTTTTGTACATTCGTCAATCTTCGACATTAGTACTCCTTACTCCTTAATCCTGACTACAACTCATGATTTGGCTGATAACCATCCTGATCCTTGCCATCGTCTCTCTCCCCTTCGTCGTCGGAATACTTCTTTCTGCCCCTACCTATAACGGCCCCGTAAGCGACCACTTCGACGGAAAACAGTTCATCAATCCAAAAGGCATGAAGGCAAAGGGACTGCCCGATGTGTTTAAGTGGATGCGTGAGCGACAGCGCGGTAAATGGGAAAATAAAAAACACTTAAAGCCTGGTCCGAAACCTCTGCCACGTTACGACAATGGTGTTCGGATCACGTTCGTCAACCATTCAACATTCCTTATACAGGTCGACGGCATCAACATAATCACAGACCCGGTATGGAGTGAGCGCGTGAGCCCATTTACATTCGCAGGTCCGCAAAGGATGCGTCCGCCGGGAATTGCATTCAACGACCTCCCTAAGATCGATCTCGTCTTGTTGAGTCATAATCATTACGACCACCTCGATATCGTAACACTGAAACGCATTCACGACAAGTACAACCCACAATTTATCGTGCCACTTGGTGTGAGTGCGTACTTACGCAACAAAAAGATCGAGCTCGTTCGGGAACTTGACTGGTGGCAAAGTATGTCGTTCGGTACAGCCTTCAATATAGAGTGTGTGCCGGCACAACATTTCAGCGGCCGTGGAACACTGGACCGCGACAGAACTTTGTGGTGTGGCTACTGCATTCACGGCCGGCATGGAAACGTATACTTCGCAGGAGATACCGGTTATAATCCGGAAACATTTAAAGAGATTGGCGCACGTACGAAGCCAACGATTTCTATAATTCCGATAGGCGCTTTCAAACCCGAGTGGTTTATGTCGCCGATACACTGTTCACCCGACGAAGCGGTGCAGATCCATAAAGATCTCGGCTCGCCACAGAGTATTGCAAGTCATTTTGGAACGTTCCCGTTGGCGGATGATGGGTGCGATGATCCAATGGTGGCGCTGGCCGCGGCGTTGAAACGGGAAGGCATTGCACAAACGGAGTTTTTGGTGTTGGAGGAAGGACTTGCGAAGGACTTTTAGTGGCTTAGCTCAGAGTGCCGGAATCAATAAGTTGAGTTGGTCTTAAGACAAGGGCGACATCATTTGTGAAGCGATGGCTACGCAAATGATGTCTCCCAAATATGTAGATTATTTAACTCCGAACGATGCCGGCACCCTGCAAGCGCCGCAGGTCCTAAATATCTTTCTCGAGCGCCGCAATCCTATCGTTTGCTTCGATCTTTCCTCCCGAAGCCGCCAGTTTATAAAGTTCGAGGGCTTCACGTTTCGTCTCTTTCTTCTTCTTCGGAGCAAAATGCGTTCGTTGCGCTGCCAGTTCTAACGCAAGAGCGCGTTCGTAATATTGGTCAGCCATGTTTTTGCTTGCCTGATCCGTCACCTGCTTAACCTGTTCTTCCAGCGCGGTAAGTTGTGCCTGCTTTGCCAGGATCTGTTCTTCCTTGTCGTTGATCTCGGCATTCTGAAGCTCCACTGTCGCAATCAGTGTATCGTTCTTTGCCCTGTACTGATCGACAGTTGACATGAGTGCGGATAGTTCTGCCGTTCTTGTCTCGAGATCTTTCTTTAGCTTCTTAATGGTTGCCGCATAGCCGTTAGCAGAACCTTTACTTTTCTTAAGAGCCTGTTCCAGGTCTTCGATCTTTGCCTGCGTTGAGGCGACAAACCCGTTGATCTCACGCATCCTGTTAGTGTAGTCGGCATACGACGTTCCTTCTACCAGGTCGGTCCGAAGAGCGTGGCGGTTGGCGTCGATCGAATCGATCATTAGTCCAACCTCCTGCAGCGTTTCGGCCATCTGCCTGTTCACCGACACTTCGACCCGAAGCGAGTCTACTTCCTTTTGGAGCGCGATTTCCTTCTGTTTGTTACATCCCGATAAAGCCAATACCACGACGATTACACCAAACAGTTTTTTCATGTGTGATTAAAATTTTCTAATCGCCAAATTACTTCGTGGTGGGTTCAAAGCCGTTGTCCGGCAGGCCAGAACGCAGATTAGGGCGTTAGGGTGGAACACTCGGCGGTGAATCTACGTTGTGATATTTTGCTACCTTTGTGACCCATGATACGTAAAATCGTCTTTCTCACCTTCTTCTTCCTGCTGACGGCTGCTAACAGCTGGCTGGCGAAGAAAGATGCGGCTATACCGCAGCAGGTTGTGACGATTATGCGTGACGACTACGCCGGAACAGAAACGCCGCTCGGCGAAGGCGAAGAAAAGTCAGGGGAAGAAGACAAAGACGTTAGCGAAGAAGACGACAGCGGAAGTCTCGACCATAACTGGCTTTCCCGCGAAAAATCATCCGATACCGACCTCCACATCCTTTACCAGGAGATCCTCTTCAAGGATCTTGAAATTGAAATTGTGATCCCCCCTCCCCGGGCATAAGACTCTCACCCTTTTTATTGTCTTATTGATTTAGCTAACACTGTCCCCCCTGTGATAGTGTGGCACATTTCAAATTTTATTCAGGATCCTTTAATTATGAATCTTAAAGAATATTTTTCTAACGACTTATTAGCGTCGATTGTCGTCTTTCTCGTGGCACTGCCCCTTTGCCTGGGTATTGCCCTGGCATCGGGCGCGCCCCTGCAGGCCGGCCTTATTGCCGGCGTCGTTGGTGGCATCGTAGCTGGCGCACTGAGTGGTTCCCAGCTTAGCATTGCGGGCCCCGCTGCCGGCCTCACAACTATAGTAATTGCAGCAATCTCAGACCTGGGCTCTTTCGAAGTATTCGTACTTGCGGTGGTACTTGCCGGAGCTCTGCAATTCATTCTTGGAATGATCAAGGCCGGAACTATCGGCCACTTTTTCCCTGCTTCTGTGATTAAAGGAATGCTCGCCGCTATCGGCCTCATCCTCATACTCAAACAAATACCTCACGCGGTTGGCTTCGACAAGGACTTCGAAGGAGATGAAAGTTTCTTCGAACCGGATGGTCATAACACGTTCACCAGTATCGTTGACGCGCTCGGCGCATTCAGTGGCGGCGCTGTTATCGTGGGTCTTTTTTCCGTAGTGGTTATTATTGTTTGGGAGAAGACTGTTGCGAAAAGGGATGGCTGGGTTTCTTTCATACCTGCACCTCTTGTTGCAGTGATTGGCGGAGTTTTGCTTAGTGAGTTCTTCAAAGCTTCGGTTCCATCGCTGGCAATTGAGCAGCAGCACCTTGTAGACGTACCAGACCTTCTAAACGCGACAGGCCAGGTGTTCATGCACCCGGATTTCAGTCAGCTTGCCAATCCACAAGTTTATAAAGTGGCGATTACGATCGCACTTGTGGCATCTATCGAGACGTTGTTGAGTATTGAAGCGTGCGATAAAATGGATCCGTTCAAGCGAAGTACGCCATTGAA
>DASRSO010000138.1:0-14804 GCA_035656375.1 Cyclobacteriaceae bacterium
AAACGACTCCTGGAGGTCGAGGTAGACACAATTCCAATTTGGCAAATGATGAAAGACGTGGTGAATAAGGGCTGTCTTGCCGATACGACGCGGCGCATAGAGTGTAATGTTCCGCCCATTCCGGAGGGCAGACACGATCGAATCTTTTTCCTTCTCCCGATCGCAGATGTAATCCGGCCCAAAATATCCATAGAGCGGGAATGGGTTTAAAGGAGCATTCATAGGGTAAATATAAGTAACAAAATGTAAGTTACAAAATGTAAGTTACAAAATGTAACATCTGGGTGGGCTGTTCTATTTTTAAAACACAAAGACTCAACCATCCACCCTAAGTGGATAATTGAGTCTTCATTACTATCGGACAACGTCCACCTTCACTAAAGTTCCGGCGGAACAACGAAACGCGCTTAACGTCTTAAGCTGCTTCGGAAAGTTTGTCTTCTTTAATGCGGTTTGTCCTTACTTCCTTTGACTGCAGATCAAACCATTTTACTTCTACCATGTTGGACTTAATGTACTTCAGCACTTCCATCACTTTTCCGTCGATCTTGCTGCGTACACGCTGGCCCTTCTTAAACAAACGCCTCATATGAACTAAAACTACTCTAAATTCTAATTGAAACTACATCCGCAGAGCATAAATATACTCACGGGGATAATCTTCGTAAACACCCGCAAAAAGAATTGTTTCGCCCGATTTCTTCTTTTTTAAGAGCTCGTTGGCCTCTTTTGCCGACTTTACCGGAGTATTATCAATACTTGTAATAATAAAACCCTCTTTCATGTCGGTGTAGCGGGCGACCTTGCCGTTGGCAAGATCTTTCACCCTTACACCATGGTTCAAGTCGAGATCCTTTAATTCGCCCGACTCGATGTCTTCAAGGTTGATGCCCAGTGTAGCAAGACCTGCAGGAGCGTTGTCGCCACGTTTAGCGATCTCTGCTGCGCCTGCGCGATTGGTAAGCGTTACCGGGATAATCATCTCCTTACCGAACCTGTCGATCGTTACACTGATCTTATCACCCGGGCGTTTACGTCCGATGTATTCGATCAATGCAGTGCTTGTGCGGATCTCATGGTTGTCGAGCTTGGTGATAACGTCGCCTTCTTTAAGACCTGCTTTTTCGGCAGCGCTAATTCCACCATCCGCAAAACCTGATACGTAAGCACCGTCTTCAACTTTAAGCTTCTTGTCCGACACGAGGTCCTGGTTAACAGTTCCTACCTGGATACCGAGCCATCCACGCTGAACAGTGCCGAAGCCAATGATATCTTCAACGATCTTGCTTACAATGTTCGCAGGAACTGCGAAGCCGTAACCTGCATACTGACCGGTTTGACTTGCGATAGCTGTGTTGATACCGATAAGTCCACCGTCAACATTTACGAGCGCACCACCGCTGTTACCAGGGTTAATGGCTGCATCTGTTTGAATGAACGACTCGATAGCTGTGCGCGTAGCTTCCTGATCGGATGAGTTGCTGTTGATGATACCGATGTTGCGACCTTTCGCACTCACGATACCGGCAGTAACTGTTGAATTCAGGTTGAACGGGTTTCCAACAGCAAGCACCCACTCGCCAACCTTTACATTGTCTGAATCAACGAATGCCAAAGCAGGCAGGTTCTTCTGGTTGATCTTGATAACAGCCAGGTCGGTATCGGGGTCAGTACCCAATACATCTGCAGGATAAGTACGGTTGTTCGACAAAGTAACATCTACTTTATCGGCGCCATCTACTACGTGGTTATTTGTGACGATATATCCATCGGCGTTGATGATAACACCGGAACCTGCGCTCATGCTGGGTCCGCGTTGTTGAGGTCCCTGGGGGCCGAAGAAATATTGCCATGGATCTTGTTGTTGTTCTCTTCTCTGGGAAACGCGGCCGGTTGATGTCGAACGGATGTGAACGACTGCGGCGGTTACCTTCTCTGCGGTAGCTGTGAAATCCAGGGGCACAATTTCTCCTTTGTCATTTTTCTTGTAGCCGACCTGTGTGAAAGGTGCTCCGGTAACATGTTCGATACGCACCCCGTCATTATCATTCTTCCACGCACCCGTAATTGCGACAGTAATGGCACTTCCCATTACCGCTGCTAACATTAGTGATACGAACTTTCTCATTTTGTCTGTTCTCCTTTTTTGTTTTCAATTGATTATATGCAAAACGTAAACCAGTGTGATTCAGTGTGAAATTTTGTCAGTGCCCGCCTTCGCCAGGACTGTGGTGGGCTCAGTAAGTACGAAAAGTTTCGGAGTTAAGTTTCATTACTTTTGCGGGTAGAATGGAAATTAAGGGGAAAATAATACTGAAAAGGGGCAAAGAGGTGTCAATTCAGCGCCGTCATCCCTGGCTTTTTTCGGGCGCAATTCATCAAATGGAGGGCACTATTGCCGACGGCGACTGGGTTACAGTGAACGATGCGGGGGGCGGGGTGCTGGGGCATGGGCATTACCAGAAAGGAAGCATTACGGTGCGGTTGTTATCCTTCGAAAAAGCACAACCGGGGCTTGATTTCTATACCGAAAAAATCTCCACAGCAGCACAGCAACGGGCTAACATTAATATTCAAACCACGGTAACAAATTCATATCGCCTCATCCACGGTGAAGGCGATGGGCTGCCGGGCCTGATTGTCGATATGTACAATGGAGTGGCTGTCGTTCAGGCACACTCACATGGAATGCATCACGACAGGACAGTGATCGCTGAGTCGATCAAGAAAGTTTTCGGAGAAAACCTTACTGCAGTTTACTATAAAAATCAGACGGGAAGCAATGCACGGGGCGAGTACCTTTTGGGAATGAGTGCGGTGCCCCATACGATACTCGAACACAATCATAAATTTTTCGTGGATTGGGAAGAAGGACAGAAGACTGGATTCTTCCTTGATCAACGTGAGAACAGGAAGCTGCTGGCGAGCTATGCTATGAATCGCACAGTGCTGAATACGTTCTGTTATACGGGAGGTTTTTCAGTGTATGCGGCACAGGCGGGAGCTGCATTGGTCCACTCGGTAGACGCATCGGAGCGCGCGATGGAGATGACCCGGAAGAATCTTCAATTGAACGGCTTCGACCCGTCGCAGCACGAATGCTTTACGGCCGATACGTTCGACTTTTTAAAAGGGAAAGAAAACAGGTACGACCTCATCATTCTTGATCCTCCTGCTTTTGCGAAGCACAAAGATTCGAAGCACCAGGCGATGAAGGGATACCAGCGGTTGAATCTCGAAGCAATTCAGAAAGTAAAACCGGGGGGTATAATCTTTACGTTCTCATGTTCACAGGTTGTCGATCGCCAGTTGTTTTACGATACCGTGGTATCGTCGGCGATACAATCGGGACGGGAGATCAAAGTGCTGGAGCATCTTGGGCAGCCAGCGGATCATCCCGTCTCGATCTATCATAGGGAGGGAGAGTATCTGAAAGGTTTAGTTCTCTACGTTGCTTAGTTGGTGCCTGACTGTACCGTCGGATGTTTCGCGTAGCGCTCGAAGAACTCAATAACACGCAACATGTGATCCATCATTCTTCCGGGATTTCCGCTTCGGGTTAATTCATGTCCTTCCCTGGGGTAACGGATATATTCAACCGGTTTATTCAAAATTTTCAGGCTCTTATACAAAGTCTCGCCTTGTATGATCCCTGTTCTCAGGTCCTGGTCGCCGTGAATGATCAATAACGGTGTGTTGATCTTATCTACATAAGTTAATGGTGACTGGGCATCGAGGATCGCTTTTGTTTGCTTGTCCCACGGGTAGCCACCGAAGTGTTCGGGCACCAAACGCCATGCATTGCCTTCACCCATAAACGTTGAGAGCTCGTAAACACCGCGTTGTGCGTTTGCCGCTTTGAAACGGTTGTCGTGACCGACGATCCATGCGACCATGTAGCCTGCATAGCTGCCACCTTCGACGAACAATTGATCCTTGTCGATCCACGAGTGATTTTTAACTGCATCGTCGAGCGAGCCTAGAATGTCGCCGGCAGGTCCGGTGCCCCAATCCTGGTAGTTGCCTCTTTTAAACTTGTCGCCGTAGCCACCGCTTCCGCGGGGATTGCTGTATACAAGACCATAACCCCAGCTGTTCTCAAGCTGATATTCGTGCCACATCGAAAATATTCCCGGTCCCCACATGGCAGACGGACCGCCATGTATGTTCAGGATCGTTGGATATTTCACACCGTCTTTTTTTCCGACGGGTTCCATAACCCAGTACTGCACTTTTGTTCCGTCGGGGCGGGTGATCCAGAATTCTTTCGGATAAACGATCTGGCGATCTTTGATCCAGCCTTCGTTGAGTTGAGTGATTTGTTTTGCCGATTTGAGATCCTTGAGATTTAAGAGATAGAGTTCCCATGGATTTTTTGTTTCTGTAACAGCGACAACTACTTTATCTCCCGATAAGTCGAAGTCGTTCACACCTGAATCGTTACCATAAACTTTTGTAATCGCTCCTCCTTTCGCAGGAATGCTGAAGAGTGGAATATCGCCTTCTGTTTGGGCGGTGAAATAGATCGACTTGCTGTCGTGCGACCATGTGTACGATCCCGCATCCCTGTCCAGTGATTGTGTAATTATTGTCGGGTTAACGCCAGCCGCAGTTGCTGTAGCGATCATGTTTTGTGAATAGAAACGGCCTTTGGTCGTATTGGCTGTGAAAGCGATCATCGTTCCATCGGGAGAATATTGAGGATCACCAAGACTATTGTCGGCCATTTTGATCAGTTGTTTCGCGGCTTTCGTAGCTACATCAATTGTCCAGATGTCGGCATCCATTTCGCGGTCGGGATGGATCTCGTACACACGTGAATCGCATATAACTGTTTTGCCATCGGGCGACCACGATGCGTTGTTGAAGTCCTGCATTCCGTTCGTGAGCTGAACGGCAGGAGCATCATCGAGAGATTTGATAAAGAGATGTGAGAATGATTCGTCGGGCTGAAGGTTGAGTTCACCCTGGAGATCCTGGCGATAGAGAACACGCGGGTTGTTTTCGGAGGCGTTCTTTGCAAGCCACGCACGTACTTCGGCAAGGCTTCCGTCGGGACTGTTGGTAACTTTCTTTCTCTCTTCGCCCTTCATGCCTTTGAAGTTCGGCTCGTCACCAAGTGTGCGGCCGGGGCGCTCATATGCCCACGGAGTTTTTCCTTCTACAACGGTCATGGGTATTGAAGAACTGTAGAGTATCGACTTGCCGTCGGGCGACCATTTGGGATTGGTTGCACCATAGTCTGCTTTCGTGAGCACGCGTGCTTCGCCACCACCAATGGGCAGTAACCAGACCTGTGCCCTGTCGCCGTCGGCTCTTACGAAGGCGATTTGTTTTCCGTCGGGCGACCACTGCGGTGAAAGGTCGTTGCGATCACCGAAGGTAAGTTGACGAGGTTCTTCTTTACCTGCCAGGTCGAGGATGTACAGATGGCGGGTGTAGTAATATTCATTCTCGTTTCTGACTGCCTTCCGGTTAACGACCAATACTGCCTTCGTTCCATCGGGAGAGATCTGGATATTGTTCGTCGTTGCAATCTTCATCAGGTCGGATGCAACGATCGGTTTCTTTTGTGCGAAAGAAGCCGAGGTAATTACAAATAAGATTATGGTAAGTATGCGCATAGCTGAATTATTTAGATGCACTTTGTTCGTTCTCATTCCAGATGTATTTATTGAACCATGTCCAATTATGATAGGTGGCTGCAAGCCTTTCTTTGGGCTTTGTTATCCCGTGACCAAATCCTTTATAAACAATCAATTCGGCGGGCACATTGTTATCTCGTAAACCCTGCACCAGTTCGTAAGCATTAGAGATCGGTACGCGCCTGTCGAATTCGCCGTGCTGGATCAACGTCGGTGTCTTTGCCTTATTGATGTTCGTCATCGGTGACGTCTTCTTGTAGATCTCTTCGTCACTCCAGGGGGTTGCTTTGAGATACTGACGGGTGAATGGGTGAATGTCGGTGCTCACGTAGTAGGTTGTCCAGTTCGATATGCCTGCTCCTACTGAAATAGCTTTGAAGATGTCGGTATTTGTTGTGAGGAAAGCCGAAATGTATCCGCCCTGGCTCCATCCCATGCATCCCATTTTCGACCTGTCGATCATTCCTTTGGAGTCGAGGTAATCGACACCCGACAACACATCCCATGCATCTCCAACGCCGAGGTTCTTTACGTTCAAAGACCGGAATGCTTCGCCATATCCTGCGGAGCCGCGATAGTTAACACGCAACACGAGACTTCCTTTGTCGAGCCATTGAACGATCGGGTAAACATAGCCGGGTACTGGTGTGGGCGTATCGATGCCAGTGGGGCCGCCGTGAATTACCACAAGCAATGGATATTTTTTCGAAGCATCGTAGTTGGCCGGTTTGTGAAGCACGCCTTCGATCGTGGCGCCGTCTTTACTTTTCCAGCTAATAACTTCACTCTGCGCTACTTTCCAGTTTGTGATCTGCGATGTGAGATCGGTAAGTTGTTGGGGCTTGGGACTAGTGACAGTTGAAACGAACAATTCGTTAAGTTGATTGGCATTCCTTCCGACGAAAGCCATTTTATCTCCTGCTTTCGAAAAAGCTATTCCATAGATCTGTTCCGGATTGGTAAGCAAAACAGAATGACTGCCTGTTCTGGGATCGATCTTATACAATGGCCTCTTTGTCTTATTCCAAACCGAGGCATAGATGCCCGTCGGGCGCCACACGAATCCGCCGAGGTCTTCGTCAAAGTCTTTCGCAATTTGTCGCGAGCTCTTTGAATCGAGGTTCAACACAAACAGCTTCGAGTTGGTATAAAAATTCGAAGTTGTATCGCTCACGTTAGATGAGTACAGCAACTCCTTCGAATCGGGCGACCAGTCTTCAAGATTATCGGAGCTTGCATTCGTTACGCGCGCGGTAACTTTCTTGTCGGCGAGATCCACTGTCGAAATGTTTGCTCTCAGGAATGAATTGATCAGTGGATCGGGCTGGTGATTGAATGCAACCATCTTGCCGTCGGGAGAAACAAGGAAACTCGTAACTGTAAACTTTCCTTCGGTAAGGCGTTGGAGCTTTGGAAGCTCGATGCATCCGGCTTTCACTTTCAGTGAATCGGCAGTCTCGTAGCAGGGAAGCTCCGAAGGATCGACCATGTCCGGTTTGAAATCCAGGGTCCACAGGTGAGAGAGTGTAAATTCCTGGTCGTCGGTTTCGTAGGCTCCGTATTTCTTCTCGCGGTCTTTCTTTGACTTGTCTTCCTTTTCGGGTTTCAGGACAATAAACTTCGATCCTGACGGATGCCATTCGAAGCCTGAGATCCCTTCTTCCTCTTTGGTGACGGCGCGTGCTTCGCCGCCATCGAGACGCATCACGTAGATCTGGTTCTTGCTGCCCCTGTCGGTGAGGAAGGCGAGCCATTGGCCGTCGGGTGAGAACGAAGCGCTGCCGCTGCTGGCCTTGGATGTATTCGTCAGCTGAAATGGCTTCTTGCCTTCTTTCGCCAACCAGATCTCGAAGTCGAATCGATTGTCGTTCCAGTCGGTTGTTTGAACTGTGAAGGCGACGGTCTTTCCATCGGGAGATACAGTTACCTGGTTGATCGACCGTAAGGAAATTATTTCTTCGAAAGTTGGAACATGTTGTGCGTGGACGCTGCCGACGCAAACAGAAAGTAATAGAGCTAAAAGTATAAGAGGTGTTTTCTTCATAATCCCAATATCGTTCTTTTCTCGTTAGTCGTACCCAACTGCAGTCTGTCATGTGATGAAAGGATTTTAGAATTTATTAACAGCGCAACGGAGTGAAAAAAGTACTTTTGCAACCGCTCATGAAAGCCCTCATCCCCATACTTCTTTTTTTGGTCCTGACCGTTCCCTCACTGGCTCAAAATAAGCCCGGGACTCAGCTTCACATCAAGAAAGCCAAAGGCGAGATCAAAGTCGATGGTATCCTGGACGAAGACGACTGGAAGACAGCCGATGTCGCAAAAGACTGGTACCTGAACTACCCGGTTGATACGGCCAGGGCGCCGAAGCAGACGGAAGCTCGTGTTACTTTCGATGAACACTATTTCTATTTCTCATTCATGGTGTACGACGATGAATCGCGCGACATGATCAACTCGCTCCGTCGCGATTTCGACTACGAAAGGAACGACAACATCGGGATGAACATCGGTCCATACAACGATCGTCTCAATGGTTTTTTCTTTACACTGACGCCAGCAGGTGTGCAAATGGAGGGTACGATGTCGGCCGGTGGCGCAACGCCCGAGGCGTGGAACATCTATTGGGACAACAAGTGGTATTCGAAGGTTGTGCGTTACAAAGATTACTGGATTGCCGAAGGCGCCATCCCTTTCAAGAGCTTTCGTTACAAGAGTGGAATTAAAGAATGGAACATTGCTTTCGATCGACTCGATAAGAAAAGGAATCACAAGTCGGCCTGGATACACACTCCTATTCAATTCAGCACCGGTGCATTTGCATATGGTGGTCAGCTGATCTGGGATGATCCGATCCCTCCCGCCCATACGAACATCTCGTTGATACCATTCGTTGCCGGAAGGTTTTCGGACGACAAGCTTGCGGACCCCGAAAAGACAAAGGAGCTCCAGGTCGGTTTCGACGCGAAAGTTGCCGTAACGCCGTCGATGAACCTTGACCTTACTGTTAACCCCGACTTCTCGCAGATCGAAGTTGACCAGCAGGTGATCAACCTTACCCGTTTCGAATTCCAGTTTCCCGAAAGGAGGACGTTCTTTCTCGAGAACAGCGACCTGTTTGCGAACGCAGGATTCCCCCCGGCGCGAACGTTCTTCTCGCGAAGGATCGGTTTGGTGAAGGGCAATGATGGACTTTACACGAGAGTGCCCATTGCTTTCGGTGCGCGACTGAGCGGATCTATCAATCGCAAGTGGCGTACGAGCTTAATGAACATGCAGACCAGTGAAAAGACTTCGTTGGGTTTGCCAGCGCAGAACTATTCGGTGGCAACAGTTCAAAGGAACTTCTGGAAGCAATCGAACGTGTCGCTCACGTATGCCGACAAAGAATCGTTGCATGTAGGTGAAGGCGATACAGCTAAATATTTTCATGAGAGCATCTTTATAAATAAAGGTGGGCCGCAGCCGATCCGGAACAATTACAACCGCGTGCTTACGGCCGACCTCGAATTGTTGAGCGAAGACAATAAGTGGAGCGCAAGCGCATATGCTTCGAAGTCGTTCGACCCGATTGAAACCGACAAGACCATGTCGGCAGGATTGTTCTTTTCACATTCGTCGAGGAAGTTCAACGCATCACTGGGAGGATACAGCATCGACAAGAACTACAACGCCGAGATGGGCTTTGTGCCGAGCTACAAGGTTTACCCGGGGCAGTTCTCATACCTGACCAATCTTGCGTACAAGATGTATCCGACGCAAAGTAAGATTGTATGGATGGGTCCTACGTTGGATATGCAAAACACGCACACCCCGGATGGAACGTTGACAGACCGGTTCTACACGTTGGGTTATGACTTCAGGTTGTTGAATACAGCACAGGTTAAGGTCATGTACAATTATATCTATCAGCGACTGACCAGTGAGTTCAACCCGATTGGTAACTACGAAACTTTTAAAGTAGGTGAAGAATATAGCTGGCAGAACATAATGATTACGGCGATGACCAACCAACGCACGTTGGTGAATTTCACCGGGACGAGCTCATTTGGTGGATTTTACAATGGGACGAACTTTAACCTGACGGGGCAGTTGAACTATCGTTACCAACCTTACGGGAATATTTCGATGAGGGTGGATTACAATGACGTGAGGCTGAAAATGAATTACGGAAGGGAGAAGTTGTTCCTGGTGGGGCCGCGTATAGATTTGACGTTTACAGATAAGCTGTTCCTTACGACGTATCTTCAATACAATAACCTGTTGGAAAACGTGAACCTGAATGCTCGTTTCCAGTGGAGGTATAAGCCGGCGTCGGATTTCTTTATAGTTTATACAGAGAATTATTTTCCGGAGAACTTTGGGAGTAAAAACAGGGCGCTGGTGTTTAAGTTTACTTATTGGTTTAATTTGTAGGGGGGGAGGAAAAATGGGGGATGAATGCGGGGTGACGCTAAGGTACGCGGAGGACACGCGGAGGGGCGCGGAGGAATTTGAATTTCTTGCTCTACATTTCATGGCTCTGAATTTCTTGCTCTAAAATTTCTTGGGCTCTAAATTTCCTGGGCTCTAAATTCTTGCTCTAATTTCATGGGCTTTAACATGGCTCTAAATTCAATGGGTTTAAATTTCTTGACTTGTCACCCTGAAAACCTTGGGCTCTTTTGATTTTTCCCTCCGCGTAACCTCCATTCACTCCGCGATACTCCGCGTCACCCCGTATTAATTTCCCCGCATTAACAACCCTCATGCCTGATTTCATCCGCATCCCCCCTTCCACCCTCCTCCACGAGTTTCACCGCATTTTAATTGCCAATGGTTTCGACAATCAGAAGGCCTTAGCATGCGCAGAAATATTTGCCAACAATTCAATCGACGGCATTTACTCTCACGGTGTGAATCGCTTCGCAAGGTTTGTCGGTATGGTGAAGGCCGGAACAGTAAAACCTTCTATGGAACCTGTTCTGAAAAGTAAGAACGGGAACGTTGAGCAGTGGAATGGTCAGCTCGGTCCCGGACCCTTAAATGCACTTAAGGCCACAGATAGAGTGATTGAGCTTGCGAAGTCCGGAGGTATTGGCTGTGTGGCGATGTCGCATACCAACCACTGGATGCGAGGCGGAACGTACGGCTGGAGAGCTGCGAAAGCAGGCTGTGTTTTTATTGGGTGGAGCAATACTATCGCCAACACACCTGCGTGGGGCGCCATCAATCATAAGCTTGGAAATAATCCGTTGGTTCTTGCTGTTCCTCATGGCGATGAAGCGATCGTTCTCGATATGGCCATGTCGCAATTTTCATATGGAGCAATGGAGATGTACGAGTTGAAGAACGAGAAATTGCCAGTATACGGAGGCTTCGACACAAAGGGCAATCTTACGACCGATCCTTCAGAGATCAAGAAGACGCAACGCACATTGCCGATCGGTTACTGGAAAGGTGCGGGCTTATCTTTACTACTGGATATTCTTGGCGTTGTGCTGTCGGACGGCTTATCGGTTGCCGGCATCACCGCGCAAGATTCGGAGCGGAATCTTTCACAGGTATTTATCGGTATTGATGTCAGCAAGTTTGGGAACACTAATCTTATCCAGGCAATACTCGACGACTTTAAAACTTCTGTTCCGGAAACTCCCGGAAAAACTGTTCGCTATCCCGGCGAAAACGTTGTAGAAACACGCGCTAAAAATCTTGCTGAGGGCATTCCCGTTTCCCAAAAAGTTTGGGATGAAATAAGGTATCTTTAATAGAATGAAAGCGATCGTTGGCATCCTCCTCTTGCTGATTATTGTTGGTGATGTAAGTGGGCAGCAGAAAAAGGTTGTGCCCGCCAAAAAACCTGCCCCGAAGAAAGCAGTTGTTGTTCCTCCGCCTGTCGATGGATTCTGGGTCGTAACAAAAGTATCTATTGGTGGTAAAGAACTCAGTCCCGTAGCACGTTGGTTCAAACTGGCCGACGGCAAACAGGTTTCAGGAAATGGATGGACGCAACATTCATTTGGAACCTATAAGTACGACAAGAAAAATTCTGAAGTCTCTTTTATAACAGCCAACGAACCCGCTGATGAATTCGGAGCTTTTAAAGTTGTGCGAACAGGTCCGTTGATGACCTGGAGTAGAAAAGAAGAAGGCGAGGACGTTGTGGTGGAGTTAAAGCCAATTACCGAGCTGCCGAAAGGTCCGTGGGATGAAGCGAAAGGCGTGTGGACATTGCTGTCGGCGGTTGAACGCGACCTGGACATCACGAAGAAGTATGATCCGGATCACAAACATTTTCTTTTCATAAGATGGGATCGACAATATGTGCGGCAAATCAATGCACACGAACGAATTTCAGGGTACTGGTTTTTCGATGCGCATCGTCCGGAGATCACGTTCATTAGTGAAGATCGTGAGCAACTGGATGAAAAGTGGACGGTTACGATAGAGGGGCAAAAGCTTATGCTGAAGGGAAGTTCAGAGAATGTAAAAGATATGTTGCTTACGTATCAGCGGGCAATGGATTTTCCTAAATGAGGGGAGGAAGTGGGGGAGGTGAATGAAGGGAGGGCGCGGAATGCGGGGAGGCGAATGCGGGGAGGGCGAATGCGGGGTGACGCGGAGTATCGCGGAGGGAATGGAGGTTACGCGGAGGGAAAAATTATGGAGATTATGCAGTCGCAGGTTATGCAGACGCAGGTTATGCAGCCGCAGGTTACGCGAAGGGAATTTACGCTGATAACCAAAATAAAACTTAGCGTACCTCCGCGAGTCCTTTGCGCACCTCTGCGCCACCCCGCATTTTCATTATCCACCCCGCATTTCATTATCCGCCCCCCGTATTCCTCACACTCTATCCTACATCAAATTCATCGCCTCCCTTATCCCGTATATCCCCACCACAAATACCGAAACAACACTTATCCAAAAAGCCACCGTATACCCTTGGCCCGACGGCAATAGTTGTGGCCGCCAATACTTGAAGTGGATCGCCCCAATTATCACAATGAAAAGCATAAACGACCCGATCAGTCCACCGAACAACACCATGAGTACCGGAAGTTCTATGTACAGGTAAGCGATCGTCCACAGTGTAGGAAATATCCAGGCGAGGTAAACGATAACCTTTCTTCTTTTTTGGAGGTCATTGAATTGAAGCCAGCCGAGTTCGCCGAAGATGTCGGGGAATATCCGTGTCCACGCGCCGAGTGTTGCAAACAAACTTGAGAACAACACGAAGAAACCCCCAACGAGATATGCAGTCTTGATTCCCGGGCCGAGCGATTGTGTGTAGATGAGTGCAAGTGTTTCGATCACTTCATTGCCATGAGGAACTTCATTTCGTCCATGAAGGATTGCCGCACCCAGCAAATAGAAAGCGACGGTCACTACGGTATAAATGATCATTGCAACTGTAGCATCGAGGAACATTACTTTGATCCAGCCGTCGGCGCGGCGTCGCCACTCTGGTGTATCGGTACGCGGACCTGTGTAGGCTGCATATCCCTTCTCGAGGCACCAATAATTGTATGCGATGATCTCGTCGCTTGCAACACCCGTAATCCCGAAAGCACCGATGGCATAAGGAACAATGTCGGCAGGCAGGGCAAACTTTTGTTGCTCGAGCACCGACAGCCATGAGAATGCATACGACGTAAACTGTACAGAAAATAAAGAAGCGAGCGTGAGCAATGTAAACGCCGCAATCATCAGGAGCGATAACTTCTCGATGATGCCATAACGGCCATTATAAATGAGTGCACCAACGGCTGCCGCGGTAATGATGGCCCAGGCGATAATCGGAATTCCAGGGAACAGCATGTTCAGGATCACGACAGTTCCGCCGAGCATCCCGCCAAGTTGAACAACCTTTAATCCAATCAACAGGAACAAGGTCCAAACAGCCCAGCGGCCTTTACCAACTTTCGCGAATGCCTGCATGCAGCGTTCGCCCGTGAGCACGGCATGTTTTCCGAACTCAAGTTGAACGGTAACTTTCGCAAGACAACTAATGATGATTATCCACAGTGCTACGAAGCCTGCCTTTGCGCCGAGTATCGTTGTGGCGATCAGTTCTCCCGAGCCAACGATCGAAGCAGAAAGAATAAAACCAGGCCCAAGAAATTTGAACCGTTTCCAGATTGTTGTGGGCGGTTCTTTTATTGTCTCTTCGGAAATGACGTAAGGGTCGCGGATCATCCGGGTCAAGATAATTATATTTATTCCATATGACACACCGCAGAGAATTCATTAAGCAGATCGGATTGAGCATGGGCATGATCGCCCTTATGCCAAAATCAATCAACGCATTTCCATTTGCCGCACCCGCGTTAGCTCGTAGCACTCCCGAGGCAGAAGGAGTTTCATCGACCGGGTTGCTTGCCTTCCTCGATGGCATTGAAAAGAGCAACATCGAATTTCACAGCATCATGATCCTGCGACATGGCAAGGTGATCGCCGAAGGATGGTGGAAACCCTATGCTGCACCGTTGAAGCACACGCTGTATTCTTTGAGCAAAAGTTTCACGTCGACCGCGGTGGGCCTTGCGATCAGTGAAAAGAAGTTTAAGCTCGACAGCAAGGTGATCTCTTTCTTCCGCGACGAGCTGCCCGCAACTGTAAGCCCGAATCTCGCCGCGATGACTGTGAAAGATCTTCTTACGATGTCGACCGGCCATGCCAAGGACACGATCCCCGCGATGCGAACAAGCACGACAGGTGATAGTTGGGCTAAAATATTTCTTTCGCTTCCAGTTGAGTATGAACCGGGAACACATTTCCTGTACAACACGGGCGCTACCTACATGCAGTCGGCTATCGTACAAAAAACAACGGGAAAATCGGTACTCGAATACCTGAAGCCACGACTGTTCGAACCATTGGGAATTGCAGGAATGGATTGGGAAACGGACCCGAAAGGAATTTCAACAGGTGGTTATGGTTTGCGCGTGCGCACAGAAGACATCGCGAAGTTCGGCCAGTTGTATTTGCAAAAAGGAATGTGGGACAACAAGCAACTCATCCCTGCCGAATGGATCGCACAGGCAACTTCAAAACAAGTCGATAACGCACCTGCTAATCCAACGAGACCGAACGAAGAAAATGATTGGGCCCAGGGTTACGGATTTCAATTCTGGCGTTGCACCCACAATGCTGTTCGCGGCGACGGCGCGTTCGGTC
>DASRSO010000139.1:0-57044 GCA_035656375.1 Cyclobacteriaceae bacterium
CGATCACCGCAGTTCCCACTGCTCCAATACCAGTCCAAACTGCGTAGGCCGTACCCAAAGGAATAGACTTGGTTGCCTCACTCAAAAAATGAAAGCTTAAAATGATGCAGATATAAAACGCAACCGTCCACTTGGGAACGGAGAAGTCTTTGGAAAGCTTAAGGCTCGTTGTGAATCCAACTTCAAACAACCCGGCAATTAAAAGGTAAATCCACGGCATGATCTTTATGGTTTTACCCGCAAAGATACTCAGCCCCTGCGGGGCGCTGCCCTCCGGGAGTTTTAAAAAATTATTTTTTGTCTACCGACTTTGCTTTGAACGACCACGTAGCGCGAATGCTACTGCAATGATGATGATAATCAACCAGAAACCGCCGTGGCCGTGATGATGCCAGTGATCTCCCCAGCCCCAATCCCAATGATTGTGCCATCCAAATATGCCTCCAAGGATAGAGCCAATGACGCCAAAAATTCCCCCGATGATTGCTCCGATCAATCCAAACAATCCGCCAATTAATCCGAAGACGAGTCCGAAAAGTCCACCGGCAAGTCCAATCCACAGGGGGAAGGTGAATACAAAGATTACGAGCAGAACTACTGATGATGATTTCACGGCGGTCAGGATTTTCTACCTGACTTGCAAAAATTGTTCAGTTACGAAAACACGTTATTTAAGCGGTTTTTTGACTAAAACTGTTCGTTTTCCGAACAGTTTTAGTGCACACTTTTGAACAGGTCTAGCTTCTTTTCCTGTAATTCCAAACTGCAAAACTGTTGAGCACCACGCCGAACAAGAACACTATGCCAAGATGATTCCTGATGTCATACAGACTGCTGCCCTTCAACACTACCATCCTCATTACTTCAATAAAGTACGCCACCGGGTTGAACTTCGTAAAAGTCTGTGCCCACTCAGGCATACTGTCGATCGAAGTATACAAGCCTCCAAGAAGAATGAAGATCATCATTCCGAAGAATGATAACAGCATCGCCTGTTGTTGTGTGTTGGCGAATGTCGATACGAGCAAACCAAGTCCAAGCACCGCAAGCAAATACACAGCAGCAAAGATGTAGATCGTAAAAATGCTTCCTGCAGGAACTATACCGTATGCTACCCACGATATGATCAGGCCTATCGTGAGTATGATCAATCCCAACACCCAGAATGGTATCAGCTTACCAAGAATAAACTGCCATTTACGTATAGGCGTTACGTTGATCTGTTCTATCGTGCCGATCTCTTTTTCTTTCACGATGTTCAGTGCCGACAGGAACGCACCCACCATCGTCACCAGGATCACCAGAATACCGGGCACCATAAAGAACCTGTAGTTCATGAGCGGGTTGAACCAGTTTACTGAACTGATCTCCACCATCGGTATCGGGCTGAATCGCGGCATCTGTACCCAATCGAGACGCACCTCGCGATTGAAATCGCCGATAATGCTTCGTAAGTACGCTCCACCAAGATTTGCCTTCACGCCATTGATCGCATTAAGTGCAAGAAACAATGTCGACTTATCTTCTTTTACCAACTGACGTTCAAAGGACGTCGGTATTTGTAGCACAAGATCGGCTTCGTCGTTCTCAACTTTCTCAAGTGCCTTCGAATACGAGTCGGTATAGTCAACCAGCTGAAAGTAGTTGCTTGCCACGATCTTGTTCGTGAGCTTTTGTGAATATGTAGAACGATCATAGTCCACGATGCAGATCTTCACGTTCTTCACTTCATAGTCGGCCGCAAGAGGCATCACAAGCAGCTGCACCGCCGGCATCATAAACATCATTCGAAGGATGGCAGGATTTCTGAAGACCTGCCTGAATTCCTTTTCCAGCAAAATGAAAAGCGCTCTCATTCCAACCTGGTTTTAAATTTTTTGATACTTACCGTCATGAAGAAGGCAGTCATTCCCACAAGGATCAGCGTTTCCTTCCAAACATATGTGAAGCCAAGCCCTTTGATCATTACGTTCTTCACGATGTAGTAGAACCATTTCGCGGGAACGATGTTCGAGATCACCTGCAGGGGGATCGGCATGTTTTCAACAGGAAACATGAAGCCGCTGAGCATTACCGTGGGAAGGAACAAGCCCATGAGCGAGATCAACATCGCGGTCTGTTGCGAATCTGCAGCCGACGAGATGAGCAATCCCAGGGCAAGAACCGTCACCGTAAACAACAAGCATTCAGCAACCAACAACACCAGGTTACCCTGGATGGGTACGTCGAGCACAAAAACACTCAGCAACAAAATACTCGCAATGTTCACGGTCGACAACAGGAAGTAAGGAACCATCTTGGCGATCACAACACGGATGGGAATGATCGGCGACACGAGAATGACTTCCATCGTTCCCAATTCTTTTTCGCGCACGATCGATATCGAGGTCATCATCGCGCAGACGAGCATCAGCACCATTGCCATCACACCCGGGACGAAATTGTACGAGCCCTTCATTTGAGGATTGTACAGCATTCGCATCTCGGTATTGATCGTATACGGGATCTGTTCTCTTCCTTTCAGATTCTCCTGGTAGTCGAGGATGATCGCCGAGGCATAATAAGTCAATGTATTTGCAACGTTCGGATCTGTAGCATCCCCGATAAGCTGTATCGGTGCTTTGTTTGCATGAAGCAACTCATCCTGGAAGCGATCGGGAAACACAACCGCCATTTTGATCTTGCCCGTACGAAATGCCGGCTCGAGATCGGCATTCGATCTCACATCTTCCTGCACATCGAAGTAGCGACTGGCTTCGAGTTCATGAATGATCGCACGTGATGCGTCGTCTTTCGCGTTGTCGAGAATGGCGATGCGTGTGTTCTTGACTTCGTTGGTCAACGCGAATCCGAAAATGAGGATCTGCATCAACGGCATACCGAAGAGAATGAACATGGTGCGGGGATCGCGCCAGAGGTGATAGAATTCTTTTCGAATAAAGTATATAAACTGCTTCATCGTTTCAATTAATCAGCGCTGCGTACTGCCTTTCGTGCCAATTGCAAAAACACCTGTCCCATATCTTCTGCGTGAAACTGCCGCTTCAATTCATCGGGACTGCCTAACGCATCAACTCTTCCGTCGACCATGATGCTCACGCGGTTGCAATACTCGGCTTCGTCCATGTAGTGGGTTGTAACAAACACCGTGGTTCCGCCGGCGGCAGCCTGGTAGATCAGGTTCCAAAACTCACGACGGGTGATCGGATCAACACCGCCCGTAGGCTCATCGAGAAACACGATCTGTGGTTCGTGCAGCATTGCCACAGAGAACGACAGCTTTTGTTTCCATCCAAGCGGCAACGACCTCACAAGAGTGTTTGCCTTGTCTTCGAGCTTAAGCTGATGAAGCAAATACTCCATCTTGGTTTTGATCTGCCTGTCGGTAAGTCCGTAGATACCGCCATAGAACCGGATGTTCTCTTTTACTGCGAGGTCTTCGTACAAGGAAAACTTCTGGCTCATGTAACCGATCCTCCTCTTAATCACTTCGGCTTCTTTAAAAAGATCCAGGCCGGCTACGGTTGCCCGCCCGCTCGTTGGGAACGACAGTCCGCAGAGCATACGCATGGCAGTGGTCTTCCCTGCACCGTTGGCTCCAAGGAACCCGAAGATCTCTCCTTTGTACACATCGAACGTGATGTGGTCGACGGCCGTGAAGCTGCCGAACTGTTTGGTGAGATCTTTTACCGATATGACTTTCTCTTCACTCATTTTGATCGCATGAGGTCCATGAAACAATCTTCAATTGAAGGTTCAATTTTCTGTACAGAGAGGTTTACGTAGTTTAATTTTTTGACGATTGCGTCGGTCGACTGGTTTGGATCATTGAACAAAACATGATGTTCCGATCCAAAAGGAAAGCACGATCGTACTTCTGGCATTGCCTCCAAATCCATCATCAACTTGTACATGTCGTCAGCTTTAAACGCCCACAACGTCTTTCCAAATTTCTTTGTGATACCTGTTGGTGAATCTATGTCGAGTATTCGTCCCTCCTGTATCAAAGCAACCCGATCGCATAGGCTTGCCTCGTCCATGTAGGGCGTCGACACAACGATGGTTATGTTTTGCTTTTGCAGATCCCTCAGCAACTCCCAGAATTCCTTTCTTGAAACTGCATCCACGCCCGTAGTGGGTTCATCCAGGAACAATACCGACGGCCTGTGGATAAGCGCACAGCTCAACGCAAGCTTCTGTTTCATACCCCCCGACAGGGCTCCGGCCTTACGATCTTTAAATCGTTCGATCTGCGAATAGATGCCTTTTACCAGATCATAATTCTCTTCGATGGACGTGTTGAACAGTGTCGCGAAGAATGCAAGGTTCTCACTTACCGTAAGGTCCTGGTACAACGAAAAGCGGCCGGGCATGTACCCAACTCTCTTTCTTATTTCTTTGAAATCTTTCACCACATCGAACCCGTCGACTGAAGCTGTGCCCTTATCGGCAATCATCAGTGTTGTCAGTATCCTGAACAGCGTGGTCTTCCCGGCTCCGTCGGGTCCGATGAGGCCGAAGAGTTCGCCCTGCGCAGCTTCGAAGGATACGTCATGCAAAGCAGTGACGACAGCCTTCTCTGCTTTGAAAGTTTTTGCTACGCTATTGACAACTACTGCTTTCATTTAAACTTCACTTCTCCGTACATGCCAAGTTTCAGGAAACCGTCATTCTTCACGCGGATCTTCATCGCATAGACCAGGTTCGCGCGTTCCTCTTTTGTTTGAATTGTTTTAGGCGTGAACTCGGCTTTCTCCGATACCCACATCACGTCGCCTGAATATTCTTTGTACTCTCCCTCGGGCGCATCGATGTATATTTTTACTTTTTGTCCCAGCTTTACTTCCGAAAGCTGACTGCCCGAGATGTATGCACGTAGTATCAGCGACGACAGGTCTGCAACTTTATACAATGCTTTTCCTTGGGATGCCATTTCGTCTTTGAGCGCATATTTCAGCAGCACGGTTCCATTGAAAGGATTTCTTATAACCGACTTGTTCAATTGATCCTGCACCTGGTCGAGCTGTGCCTTAAGGGGCAGCGTTTCGCTTTGGATCGACTGTGTCTGGATCGAAAGGTTGGATTGCAACGCGTCGAACTGGCGCTGGAACAACAACAACTGGGCATTGAGATCGTCGAGTTGTTTTTGTGTTGCCGCGTCGTCTTTCAAAAGATTCTCCACGCGCTTCTTTTCACGTTGGGTTGTCTCAATCTGTTCTTTGAGGGCGGCAAGTTGTATCGAAGCGTTGGGTGATTTCGCAACAACGGCTTTGATCGAATACTCGAGCTGTTTCTTTTTCAGGTAGAGCTGCGTGGTGTCGATCAATCCTACCACCTGGTTTGCTTCGAGGTCTTTACCTTCTTCCACGTCGAGCTTCAGGATCTTGCCGGCCGCTTCCGAGGAAACGATCACCTCGTCGGCTTCGAAGTTCCCGGTTGCGTCGAATTCGCTGGATGAATTCCTGCATCCTGCAAGAATGATCAGTGAAGCGAGTACTATTGTCTTGTTCATAATCCGGTTGTAGAGATGTAATTATATTCTGTTATTAAAAGCTGTATGCGGTGCACCGAAAGATTCTGGCGTGCCTGGTCTTCGGCGTTAAGCTCGCGGAGATAGTCGTTTGCGGTTATTACGCCATTATCCAATTGTGCTTTTGCGGTGTTCTTGATGCGTTCGCGCAGCTCAATTATTTTCTCGTCCACTGCGATGAGGTCGTTCAGCTTACTGATGTTAGAATTTTGTTGACGTAATGTGAGCTTCGTATTGAATAGAAATGTTTCGCGCTGTACATCCACACCCTGTAAGTTCACAGTCAACTGTTCCTTGTCGCGTCTGGTGTTGTACAGTCCCGAAAGGTTCCACGTGAATCGAAGTCCACCGATGTAATACGGCGCGAAATCCGGGTTAAGCATGTTCAAACCGGGACGTCCATAGCCGCCCTGTACAAATAATCCGAAGCGCGGCATAACTCTCGTGTTGTTGAGTTGCTGCTGTGCGGTGTATAACTGCGACTGGTAATTGTAAAGAATAAGTTCGGGCCGTGCTATTTGAGGATCGGCTGCAGCCTGAATATCGGCTGGCCTCTCCAGCTTTGTGTTCTCATTCAGTTCCTGGCCGACAAAGATCCCAAGCATTGCAAGGTAAGATTGCTTTCCTGCCTTCAGTTCGATCGCACGCTGATCGGTCTTCAACATCTCCGCCTGCAGTATGTCTGCATTTGTTTTGAAAGCAACACCGTTTCGTATCGACGACTCTACTTTTTGAAGGCTGGAGTTTAGATCTTTCCTGATGAGCTCAACCTGTGCGATCTGTTCATCGATCAACAGGGTCCCAAAAAAGATCTGGTTTATCCTTTCCTTGATCTTATACAGTTCTACTTCCACCTTTTGGTCCTCCACCATTGCGCTGGTTTCAGAGATGGCATTTTGTCTTTTGATCGTTCCGCCATCGTACAGCGACTGGTTCAGTTCAGCATAAACCTTGTACTGATCTTTGGGCAGGGTTTTGATCGCGAAGCCAGGTACTTCGATCGGCACTTTTGTTACATCCGATTGGTACGTAGCAGTTCCGATGATCGAAACCTGCGGGAGATATCCGCTGCGGGCGTTGGCAACAGTGAAGTCCCTTGTGGAAACGAGAAGTTCCTTTTGTTTAATGAGCGGAAAATTCTGCCGGGCTTTCTCGTAGCACTCGGCGAGAGTGAGTTGCTGGGCCTTAAGAGAGGCGCCGGCAAATAGCAGGCATGCGATTAATAGCTTCTTCATTTTGCTGTGCTTTCCGGTGAAAACAAACGAAAATTAGAGGTTTAGGCCGACCTGGAAGAGTGGTTTCGGCGCGAAGCCGGAGGAATGTGGATTGAGGTGTTCGAAAACAAGTATTAAAGGAAACCAACGTTCTGATGGATAGCTGTGTCTAATGAAATATGAACACCCGGCTTTTGATCCTGATGCTTGTTATTGGACTGACCGCCTGCGAGGAAAATGAGCTCGAATCGGGACCGGTAATTTTCACATTCAGGATCGACCAATCGTATTACGACGACTTTATCGGGTCGGTGCAGACAACCTGGATCGTACTCCACGACAACGAAACCGGTGAATACATAGGTGCCCAGGCTGTCGAAGCTGGTGAGGCAGTCGAATTCAGGGGCACGCTTTCCGGGCAAAAGATCGCAGTCTCACATCTCCAGGCGGGTACGAATGCTTTTTGGGAACAGTACTGTCACGTCGATGTCTACAATAGCGTTGACGCCGGAAGCAACTGGACCCTTTCACAAAAAAATTCACCCGAACGAATTCTCACCAACAATCCAGTTTGGGGCGAATATTCTCTCTCCATTAACAACGTTCCCCCGATGTATGGATTCAGTGTTTCGAATGGATTAAATGGCAGCGACTTTGCAAGAGTGAACGGTGACGTGTTAACCGGAACATTCTACGCGCGAAAGGATCCGTCCCCAAATCTTGTAGTTATTGACCCCGAAGGGTCTGCAAAACCGAAGTATGTATGGACCAATTCGGTCAGCAAGAATGCTTCAATTCAGCTCGACTATAATCAGTTCATAGACTTCGACACTTATTTGAATGTGAAATTCCCCTCGACGAAAAATGTAAATGCACGTGTAGAAAGCCTTGATAGCAACTCATACACGTTCTACTACAACTTTCATTGGGGGCGCGACAAAGTGGAGACCAATGAGCTTCACATCGGAATGTTAAATAGCTTTTCCAGATACAACTTTTCTCTCGAGATCGACGATTTTCAGTACCGGTCGCGGGGACCTGCACCTCAGTCGATCAATGTCTCGACCGACACATCGAATTATGCTTATAAGGTGACATCGTACGATATTCCGTTGACCACCGGGCCAGCTGGTGCGACCTCATACAGCATTGTGTATTACTCACCACCCGGTTCGGCGGAGCACGAACCCCTCACTCGGGCGCTCGAAGATGCCTTCCGCATCGACATGAGCAAGATGAAACGCGGCAGTTCCAATATCGTCTTGACCGGCCAAACTTACGCCGACAAGCTTCGCCTGAAATTCGACCCCGAATTCAAACGACCCGAAACCTACCAGGTAAGCTGGATTGGCCCATATTTCTCGCCATTCTAACGTGTCCGATTCGGAACACTCCTTTCCCGATTCAGTCAGCGGATTTTTGCCAATAGCGGTATTGTTCGTCAATTTTGGACTTTGCCCCGTATCAGAAGGTAAATTGGTTATTAAATGAACACAGGTCATCGCATCGTTTGGATCATCGCAGGAATCGCCGTTGCCTTTTTGGCATTCGCTGTCGAGAGCCACGCACAGTCGCACGAGGGTTTTATTTACGGAAAGGTTTACACCAATCGGAACACTTACACCGGCCCCATCCGCTGGGGGAAAGAAGAAGTGCTCTGGAGCGACATCTTCAACGCTGCGAAAACCGACAGGTCGTACGACAAGCTTGTTCCCAAGAAAGACAGCGAATCGTGGAGCAACTACACCTGGGATCTCGGCAGCATCTGGGAAAACTCAACTACGCACCAGTTCACATGTCAGTTCGGCAACATGAAAGAAATGATCATGATGGGCGACGACGAGGTAATTATCAAACTAAAGAACGGTGGCGAGATCCGCGTGGAAGACGATGGCAACGACATAGGCGAAAAAGTACAGGTCATGGATCCCGAGCTCGGCATCATCAACGTGGATTGGGACAATATTGACCGAATAGAATTTTTACCCACGCCGGCGAAGCTCAATCAAACATTTGGGATGCCTATCTACGGTACCGTTGAAGGCACGCGCCGCGAAAAGTACACTGGATTTATTGTATGGGACAACGATGAACGTCTTTCGATCGACAAGCTCGATGGTGATTCGGAGGATGGAGATGTTTCGATCGCATTCAGTGACATAACATCAATAGAGAGACGCGGAAGTGGCTGCATGGTGACCACTAAATCAGGAAGAGAACTTCGCCTCACCGGCTCTAACGACGTCGACGACGACAACCGCGGGATCCTTGTGGTCAGTCCCGAAGTCGGTGTGATCAAGTTCTCGTGGGAGGCATTTCGCAAGCTCACCCTTGCGACTCCCACTACTACAGGAATGAAATACGACGATTTCGCGACCCCGAAACTTGTTACAGGCACTGTATCGCGCCTCGACGGATCCGATGTGAAAGGTCAAATCGTATACGACATAGATGAAACAGTCGACTTCGAAATGATCGAGGGCCAGGAAAATGAGATCGAGTACATGATCCCTATCAAAAACATCAAGTCAATTACCCCCAAGAACTACGATTATTCACAGGTAGATCTCAAAAACGGTCAGTCGTTCCTCCTCGGCGATGGCCGCGACGTGTCGGGAAAGAACGCCGGGGTGCTTGTCTTCAGCAAAGGCAAAAAAGATCCCACTTACATCTATTGGAGAAGGGTGAACCAGATTACCTTCGACTGAACATTTCATCGTTAATCATTGGAACTCGGACCGGTTTTCTACTTCAGCCTTGGATGGCTATTGCTGATCTCGTTCTTGCTTTGGATCGGCAACAGGTTTCTTACCAGGCGCCTCGATAAACTGCTGTCGTGGAATCGCTGGGGCAACTACAGGTTCTTCACCCAGTTGTTCATGGGGCTAGCCTACCTGCTGATTTTGATCAATGGAACGTATTTCGGCATCAAGACAATGCTTACGGGAAATCCACCGAGTGGCGAGCAGCTTATCGTCGCCAATGCATGGGGCAGTATTATTTTCGTGCCGGTATTTTCGATCTACTTCAGTTTGCACTTTCTCAGGCACTGGAGAAAGTCGGAACTCGAGAACGAACGTTATCACAAGGAGAATATCCGGTCGCAGCTCGACTCATTGAAGAATCATCTCGATCCACATTTTCTTTTCAACAACCTGAATATTCTCGCTTCACTGATCGATAAGAATAAAGAAGCTTCGAAGGAATTCGTCCATAAGTTTGCCGAGGTCTATCGATCGATCCTGAAAAGTAAAGCCGAAGACCTGGTTATGGTGTCGGAGGAGATGGATTTCATCCAGGCGTATATCTACCTGATCAAGACCCGCTTCGAAGAGAACATCCGGTTTTACATTGATGTTTCGGCGAACGCGAGAAACAAAATGCTGCCTCCACTCACCATACAAATGCTTATGGAAAATGCCATCAAGCATAATATCATCACAGAAACGCAGCCGCTGGAAATTACAATCAAAGACGACAGCGATTATCTCACGGTCGTAAATACCCTCAATAAATCAAAAGAAGAAAGCTCTTCAGGAACAGGCATTAGCAACATTCGCATGCGCTACGCGCATTTCACAAATAAATCTGTGGACGTCGTTGAAGGCAATGGTAAATTCGAAGTTCGGATACCACTTCTGCAAATAGAGCATTCATGAAAGTCCTGATACTCGAAGACGAAACGCTGGCAGCTGAAAAACTTGAGTCGACCTTGCTGGAGATCCAGCCCGACATCCAGGTTGTGAGTCGCATCAAATCGATCAGTTCTGCCGTCGAATGGCTTCAGAGCAATCCTCATCCCGACCTCGTCATCAGCGACATCAGGCTCCTCGACGGACTGTGCTTCGAAATATTCTCGCAGGTGAAAGTCGAGAAACCGGTGATCTTCACAACGGCATACGACCAATACGCAATACGTGCTTTCGAAGTGAACAGTATCGACTATTTGCTGAAACCCGTTCAAAAAGAAAAGCTCCAGGCAGCCCTTGCCAAAGTTCAGCTCCCAAAGGAACCGCCGTTCCCCGACTACAACGAAGTGTTGAATTTCATTAAGTCGAACAAGACTTCGTATAAATCGCGGTTCATGGTCCGGTTGGGTCAGCGCATCGTGGCCGTTCCGTCGGAAAAGATTGCCTATTTCTACAGCGAGAACAAGCTCACGTACATCGTTACGCTCGACAACAAGAAATTCCCAATGGACCAGCCGCTGGATGAACTGATAGACCTGATCGACCCTATGCGTTTTTTCAGGGCAAACAGGCAGTTCATCGTGGCGTTCGATTCTATCGCAGAGATCCACCCCTATTTCAAGGGTCGGATCAAGATTGTGCTACAACCCAGGTCGGATGAGGAAGTCGTGATCAGCTCCGAGCGCACCCCCGACTTCAAGAAGTGGATAGACCAGTAAAAGTCGGGTTCGTTTTATCCCGATTCATCCTGTAAACAGTCCGATTCATCCCCAACGCATTACTATATCATAGGGCCTGGCGTATAATCGTACTATGAAGAAAATCTTTACTCACCACCAATTGCTGTTCGTTCTCGTCATAGCGCCATTGTTCGCTTCCGCACAAGACGAACACTTCATTTACGGCAAAATAACTTTGGTCGACAACAAAGTTTACGAGGGTCCCATTCGTTGGGGAAAGGAAGAAGTTTACTGGAACGATCTCTTCAACGCCGAGAAAGTTGACAACAACAACCTGCGTTACCTCACCAGCGATGAACGTCGCGATCTCGACGATCGTCAGTTTTATCACAGGCATGATGGCTACGGCTGGAGCCGGTGGGCCGACTCATTCGGATGGCGTTGGGACGACGACGACGACAGGCGCGATCGTCGCGACCGTGACTACACGCACCAGTTTGCATGTCAGTTCGGTGAAATCAAGACAATAAAACCGCAGGGAAGCAAGTGGGTGGACATCGAGCTGCAGAACGGCATGAAGTTGGAGTTGAGTGGCGAGGGCTACAACGACGTTGGCCTTGACATCCGCGTGATCGATGCAGACCTCGGCGAGGTGGAGATCTACTGGAACCGAATTGAAAAGATCGAGTTCAAAAATACTCCCTCCAAACTCGCGAACCGCTTCGGCAAGCCTCTTTACGGCACGGTAGAATCTTTCGGTAATAAATTCACAGGCTACATCCAGTGGGACCACGACGAACGTCTTTCGGTGGATAAACTCGACGGTGATTCCGACGATGGCGACCTTTCAATTGAATTCGACAAGATCACCTCCATCACACGCATTGGCAGTCGCTGCAAGGTTATACTCAAATCGGGTCGTGAGCTTTACCTCGAAGGTTCAAACGACGTGGATCGCTCAAATCGCGGTGTTATCGTGATGAACAAAGACATTCCCGCACTGGATATCCCCTGGAGCGAATTCGACAAGATCACCTTCGAAGAGAAGATCCCTTCGGCACTGTCGTCTTACGATCAGTTTAAGAATCAAAAAGAATTATCGGCGATCATTAAAACTTTTGGCGGCGAATCATACTCTGGAAGATTAGTGTTCGACCTCGATGAAGAATTCGACTTCGAGCTTCTGCAGGGTAAGGATCGCGACTTCGAATACACTACAGCTTTCAGGAACGTGAAAAAGATTAAAACGCAGGATGAAACACGTTGCGAGGTCGAATTGAAAAACGGTCAGAAGATCACACTCAGCGATGCGCAGGATGTAAACGAACGTAACCAGGGCGTGTTGGTGTTCGCCTCTGGAAAAGATAAACCCACCTATGTACCGTGGGAAAAAATTAGCGAGATCGAATTCCGCTAATAAAAAGGAATAGCGTCCTAAAGACCTCTACTCCGCATAGAGGGCACTCACCGACGTTATAGTTTAGGGTAAGTTTAGTTTCAGGTACCACGCATGAAAGAGCGTGGTACCATTTTTTATGGAATATCTTCTTAAAAGTAGAAACAAATACATACCTTTCCCGTATGAAGACATATCTCGGGGAGTTTGAAGAACTGGTCCTGCTCACAATCGCGACACTTGGTGACGACGCGTACGGAGTTGCAATTAAAGACTCGATCGAACAACGTTGCGAGAGAAGCATCAGCATTGGTGCGTTGCACTCAACGATCACCCGACTCGAAGAGAAAAAATTTCTTCGCTCGTGGATGGGTGGCGCAACGGCAGAACGCGGAGGACGCAGCAAGCGGTTCTACGAAATAACCAAAGACGGAAAAGAAGCTCTCGCGACGGCGAAAAGTCTTCGCGATGAATTGTGGGCCGAATCCAAGATCAATTTGTCGTTGCAGAAATGAGACCGCCGCGTTTGGCAGAGTGGCTATTCAACAAGTATTGCGGCGACGCAAACGTGGACGACCTGCGCGGTGATCTGGAAGAGGTCTTTAAAAGAAATGTCAGAGAAAAGAGGAACGCGAAATTGATCTACTGGAGACAAGCGCTCTCGTTGATCGTCTCCTATGCAGTAAGGAAAAGAAAAAAGAACGCAAGCCCGCATCATTATTCAGCAGCAAATCCATTAGCTATGTTCGGTAACTACCTGAAGGTTGCATACAGAAATCTCCTCCGTCACAAATACTTCACTATCCTCAACATGGCCGGTTTGGCAATAGGCATGTCGATCAGCCTGTTGTTCATCACGCTGTTCTCTACAGTTTTTGACTACGATGAATACCATGTTAATAAGAACAATATCTACAGGGTCATTTCCCACACCAGTGAAGGAAAGGATTTCGCAACGGTACCTGCGCCGCTGGGTGACAAGCTGAGGGAAGAATATCCCGGCATAAAGGAAGTGATTCACGTCGATCGGAAGCTTTATAGCGAAGAGCCGCTCCCCAAGCAGAACCTTCCGATGTTTGGATACTTCACCGACCCTGCCTTCCTCACAACTTTTACATTTCCACTCGTCGCGGGTGATCCAAAAACAGCTCTTAACGATCCGAGGAGTGTTGTGCTCACCCAAACATTAGCGAAAAAGATCTTCGGCGATGTCGATCCAATGGGAAAGACTATCAACCTGAATGCAGGAGCATACCAGGTCACCGGCATCATGAAGGATTACGCGGCTAATACTCACTTCACGTTCCAGGCACTTGCCCCGTACTCGGCTATTGTTGATACGTTTCACAAAGAGTCGGTCCATGAGGCATGGTCGAAGCTCGACTACCACTACGTGTACCTGTTACTCGACGATGGCCACGACATCGCGGCCCTGCAAAAATACCTGGACAGGACAGCCGCCGAGATCTACAAAGACATACCGGACTTCAAAGCAACATTCGAGTTGCAGGCGATGGGAGATATAACGCCCGGGCCAGAACTTGAGCAGAGCGGTCCTCAGTGGAGTTACATGTCATTTGTAATTGCTGGTGGTTTGGGGCTGTTGATACTGTTACCTGCCTGCTTCAACTACACGAATATCTCAATCGCACGCGCACTGAAAAGATCTAAAGAGATCGGCCTTCGGAAAACATTGGGAGGTATGCGTCGTCAGATATTTGCCCAATTCATTGCGGAGACTGTGATCGTTACAGTGGTGTCCTTGATTGGGGCTTGCGCGATTTTCTTCGTGATCCGTGGCGAATTCCTGTCGATGTTGGTACACGCGCCCGCGCTCGATCTCAGCCTCACGTTCGAGCGATTCCTGTACTTCCTGCTTTTCGCGATTGGTACCGGTTTCGTTGCAGGCTTCTTCCCCGCCATGCACTTCGCCCGACTCAATCCAATCGACGCCATAAAAAATAGTGCACCCGCAAAGGTGTTCTCAGCAATGATGCTGCGGAAAGTATTGGTCGTCTTTCAATTTACGCTCTGTCTCACGTTCATCCTCGGATTGGTAATCTTCAACAAGCAGTATCGTTATGCAATGAGCTTCGACCTGGGCTTCGCCGATGAAAATATTCTTGATGTAGATCTCTACCAGGTGAACCCCGACCTCGTAACCAACGAGTTCTCGAAGCTGTCGTTCGTTCAGAACGTGTCAATGTCATCGGGCGTTATGGGACACGGTGTACCCAGCACGTGGACGTCGCTCGAAGGCAGGAGCGACAGCACCGAAGTTTTCTACATGCATGTCGACGGCAACTTCATCAAGAATATGGACCTGAAGCTGCTGGCGGGGAAGACCTTTGAGCCCACACGGAATGGCGAGACGTCGGTGATTATCAACGAAACATTGATGAAGCGTTTCAACTTCGCAGGTCCGTCGGAAGCTATCGGTCAAAACGTGAATGTCGATACGCTTACCCTAAGCATCATTGGTGTCATCAAAGACTTCCACTTCTGGCAACTCCATGCACCTCCCGGCAATTTCTTCTTCCGGTCGAATCCTGAAAAGTTCCGCATCGCGAACGTCAAGATTACCAGTACCGACGTGCAGGGCTCGCTCGAAGAATTGGAGCGGACATGGAAAAAGATGTCGAACGGATCGCTATTCACCGCAAAATTTCTTTCCGACGAGACCGCAGCCGCATTCGACAGCTACATCTCGTTGCTCAAGATATTCGGATTCCTGGGATTACTTGCGATCTCAATCTCGTGCCTTGGATTATTGGGTATGGTAGTTTACACTGCTGAATCGAGAACCAGGGAAGTCGGCATCCGAAAAGTGATGGGTGCAAGCCGCATTAGCCTTGCCTATTTATTGACGAAAGGATTTCTCAAGCTTATGTTGATCGCGAGCTTGTTCGCAGTACCACTCACGATGTTATTCAACCAGATGTTGCTTGGGCAGGAATATTACCGCGTGGCAATAACATTCCTTGACATTTCGTTGGGACTCGTGCTGATGTTCGCGCTCGGTATTGGCACAATGGCATCGCAGACGTGGAAGACTGCGTCGATCAACCCGGCTGAAACCCTGAAGTATGAATGATCAGAAAGGATATTCTCCTTTTTCGATCACATAATCGGCAACTTTCCTTCTTGCATTCTTGAGATTGTACGGTTCGATCTTGGTGAACCGCTTCAGTCCCATCAGCATCAAGCGAAGCTCGTCGCCTTCGGCAAATGAAGTTATCGCACTTCGTCCTGCCGATTGTGCTTTCTCTACTGCCCCATGCAAATAGATCATTGCAAGCTCCTTTTGAATTCCTGGTGAGCTCATCTTCTCGACGCGAAGAATTGCAGACTCCGCAATGTATATCTCGATCAGGATATCGGCGAGATTCATGAGTATCTCCTGCTCTTCCGAAAGTTTCATCATAAACTTCTGAACCGCCGAGCCGGCGATCATCAGTCCCGCCTTCTTAAGGTTAGCGATAACCTTCTTCTCCTTCGCAAATGGAGCGTCGTCTTCCGCCGCACCAAAGTCAGGAATGGCCATCAGGTCTTTTTGAACAGCCATCGCCGGGTTCATCAGGTCGATAGTGCCTTTCATCGCACGCTTCAACAGCATGTCGATCGTGAGCAGGCGGTTTATCTCGTTTGTTCCTTCGAAGATGCGGTTGATGCGGGCATCGCGATATGCTCGATCCATCGGGCCCTCTGCCGAAAATCCCATACCACCATAGATCTGAACACCTTCGTCAACTACGTAGTCGAGAACTTCGGAGCCGTGAACTTTGAGGATCGCACATTCGATCGCAAACTCTTCCAGCGACTTCAGCCGGGCCTCCGCAGAATCCATTCCCTGTGCAATAAATGCATTGTATGCGTCGTCGATGTTTTGGCCTGCACGATAGTGCGCCGACTCGCTCGCGAAGATCCTCACAACACTTTCTGCGATCTTATGCTTGATCGCACCAAATGTCGCAATCGATACTCCGAACTGCTTGCGCTCCTTCGCGTATTTTGTAGCCTTCGAAACAGTCAACTTACTTCCGCCAATTGTTGCTGCACCGAGCTTAATCCGTCCAACGTTGAGGATGTTCACCGCTATCTTGAAACCATTCTCTCTTTCGCTCAAAAGATTTTCAACCGGCACTTTGCAGTCGTTGAAGAATATTTGTCGTGTAGATGAGCCTTTGATGCCCATCTTCTTTTCTTCCTCGTTCATCGTGATCCCTCCGAAGGCACGCTCCACAATAAACGCACTCAGATTTTTGTCCTGGTCGATCTTCGCGAACACCACGTAGATGTCGGCGAAACCACCGTTGGTGATCCACATCTTCTGGCCATTGATGACGTAGTGTTTGCCATCTTTACTCAGTACTGCTTTGGTCTTTCCGGAGTTTGCATCCGAACCTGAGTCTGGTTCTGTGAGGCAGTACGCTGCCTTCCACTCGCCTGTAGCCAGCTTGGGTATGTATTTCTTCTTCTGTTCTTCGTTTCCGTAATAGAGAATTGGCAACGTTCCGATACCAGTGTGTGCAGAAAGCGCGACGGCAACCGAGTGACCTCCGCCAAGTACTTCGGCAACAAGCATCGTGGTGTTGAAGTCCATTCCGAAGCCACCAAGTTCCTGGGGCACGGAAGTTCCAAGCAGGCCGAGCTCACCGGCTTTGTCCAGGATCTCGGGAACGAGTTTTGGATTTTTCTGTGAATCGATCTCGTCGAGCTTCGGTGTGATCTCCTTCGCAAGGAAATCTTTACACTGCTGCGCGATCATCCGCTGCTCTTCATTGAAATCTTCGGGAGTGAAGATCTCATTTGCCTTAATTTCTTTGATTAAAAACTCGCCGCCTTTAGCCATAAATTTTTTAGTTCAATAGTTCATAAATACCTGCTACGCCTTGTCCGCCTCCCACACATGCCGTCACCATTCCATATTTTTTCTTCTGCCTTCTCAATTCATTAAAGAGCTGAACAGATAATCTCGCACCTGATGATCCCAGCGGATGACCCACTGCTATCGCTCCACCATTCGGGTTCAGCTTTGCACGGTCGAGACCGAGTGTGTTGATCACCGCGAGTGATTGTGCGGCAAACGCTTCGTTCAACTCGATGATGTCGATATCGTCCTGTTTCAACCCGGCTTGCTTCAATGCTTTCGGCACTGCCGCCACCGGGCCAATGCCCATGATCCTCGGTTCGACACCTGCTACAGCATAGCTGGCCATGCGGGCAATTGGTTTCAGGTTGAGTTGCTTCATCATACGTTCGCTCATCACGCACACGAATGCAGCTCCGTCTGATGTTTGCGACGAATTACCCGCTGTAACGGATCCTCCCATTGCAAATACAGGCTTCAACTTCGAAAGGCCTTCCATACTTGTATCGGCACGGATACCTTCGTCGGTCTCTACCACAAACTCCCTGGTCTTCTTTTTACCGGATTCGTCAACAAAGACTTCTTTCACGGTGATAGGAACGATCTCGTCTTTGAACTTACCAGCCTTCCAGGCAGCTGCAGCTTTCTGGTGCGACTCTACCGAGAATTGATCCTGTGCTTCGCGCGAGATCTTGTATTGCTTGCTCACTTCTTCTGCAGTCAATCCCATGCTGATGTAATAGTCGGGATGTTCTTTAGCTATTGAATAATTCAACGCTGTCTTCCATCCCATCACAGGCACCAGCGACATCGACTCGGTTCCACCGGCGATGATCACGTCGGCCTGTCCAGCCTGCACGCGTGCCGAAGCAATCGCGATCGCTTCAACACCGGAGCCACAATAGCGATTGATCACCATACCCGGCGCATCGATACCCAACGCCATAACGGAGATCATTCGGCCCATCTGCATGCCTTGCTCAGCTTCTTGCACCGCGTTGCCCACGATCAGGTCGTCGACCATTTTGTTATCGAGCCCGGGGATCGATTTAACCAGGTGTTTGATCACATCAATAGCGAGATCATCAGGTCTTGTGAACCTGAAGCCGCCTTTCTTTGCTTTACCCACGCCGGTTCGGAAACCGGCTACAATAAATGCGTCCATATTAATTAGTTTCTTAAGGGCTTGCCGCCCGTTAATATTGCCTGAATTCTTTCAAGTGTTTTCCTTTCACCTGTCAGAGAAACAAATGCCTCTCTTTCAAGGTCCAGTAAATACTGCTCACTCACTTCTTGCGGTGATGTCAGATCTCCCCCGCACATTACGTTGGCGATCTTCATCGCAATCTTTGCGTCGTGCTCGGAAACATAGCCACCCATCTTCATCCCGTTCACACCGGCGGCAAACAAAGCGAGGCCGGTTCTTCCCTGCACTTTAATATTCTTCGCGTGCGCCGGCATCGTATATCCGGCTTCTGCCAGCTCGATCGCGGCCGACTTCGCATCGAGTATCTGCCTGTCTTTGTTCATAGAGATCCGGTCCTTTGGCCGGAGTATTCCCAACTCACGCGCTTCGTATGCAGATGTGGCCACCTTCGCGGTCGCTATCGTCATGAACGCGTTTTGCAATGCGTTCAGTTCAACGTCGCCTTCCTGTGTACGATCGCTGATGCGTTTAGTGAATTCTTTTGTTCCTCCGCCACCCGGTATCAGACCCACACCAACCTCTACAAGGCCGATGTACGTTTCGGCAGCTGCCTGTGCAATGTCGGCGTGCATGGTCATCTCGCAGCCACCACCCAGGGTACGGCCTTGCGGAGCCACTACGACCGGCACTGAAGAATAACGAATTCGCATTACGGCATTCTGGAACGCGCGCACCATGAAGTCGATCTCGTCATAATCCTGTTCGATGGCATACATGAACACAAGGCCGAGATTCGCACCAAGTGAGAAGTCGGCACCCTGGTGACCAACAACCAGGCCGCGATATTTCTTCTCGGCCATATCGATGGCAGTATTCAAACCCGTTACCACGTCGCTTCCGAGTGTATAGCTCTTGCTGTGCCAGGAGAAGTCGATAATGCCGTCGCCGAGATCGGTGATCTTCGAATCGGCATTTTTCCAAACAACGTTGTTGCTGAGGTTCTCGAGAATAATGAATGCGTCGCGACCGGGAATGTTCTTGTACGACTTCGAAGGGATATCGTAGTACTGACGCACTCCGTTCTCAACCCGGTAGAATGATTTATTGCCGGCAGCCACCATGTCGTACACCCACTGGTTGGGTTTGTAGTTCATGGCCTCCATTGCCTGGATACCTTTCTCGACCCCGACAGCATCCCACGTTTCAAACGGACCGAATTCCCATCCGAAGCCTGCTGATACCGCATCATCGATTCGATAAAGCTCATCAGAGATCTCGGGAATTCTAAAGCTCACGTACTTGAACAGGTCATAGAACATGTCGCGATAGAAATCGCCAGCCTTGTCCTTGCCCGCCAGTAAAACTTTGAAGCGATCGCGCAGATTGTCGATCGTCTTCGTGGTTTCGAGCGTGGCAAACTTCGCTTTTGCCTTGGGTTTATATTCGAGGGTGTTAAGATCAAGTGTCATGATCTCGGAACCCTTTTCTGTTTTCACTTTCTTATAAAAGCCCTGTCCCGTTTTATCGCCGAGCCATTTGTTTTGCTCGAGCTTGGCAACAACCTCGGGAAGCTTGAACATGTCGCGCCCCTCGTCGTTAGGCAGGCCCGCGTACAGGTTATTGGCAACTTTCACCAACGTGTCGAGGCCAACAAGATCGGATGTGCGGAACGTTGCCGATTTGGGGCGGCCAATTACCGGACCCGTCAGTTTATCGATCTCGTCTACATTCAATTCGTACTTGCGCATTGAGTCGATCACCTTCAGCAATCCCCAAACACCAACACGATTGCCGATGAATGCCGGGGTATCTTTACAAAGCACGGTTGTCTTTCCGAGGTAGAGATCACCATAGTGCATCACAAAGTCTATGACATCCTTGCTGGTGTGAGGTGTTGGTATCACCTCGAATAATTTCAGGTAACGCGGCGGGTTAAAGAAGTGTGTTCCGCAGAAATGTTTTTTGAAATCTTCGCTGCGACCTTCGGCCATCAGGTGAATCGGAATACCCGATGTATTCGATGTTATAAGTGTGCCTGGCGTCCTGTGCTTCTCTACCTGTTCGAATACTTTTTTCTTGATCTCAAGATTTTCGACGACCACCTCGATCACCCAGTCTACGTTCTTGATCTTCGGCATGTCGTCGTCAAAGTTGCCGGTGGTTACGCGCGACGCGAAATCTTTCAGCATCAACGGTGCCGGGTTCGACTTCACCGAGCGCTCGAGCGAGCTGTTTACGATGCGATTCTTTACCGATTTGTTATCGAGCTGAAGACCTCTTTTCTTCTCTTCTTCCGAAAGTTCTTTTGGAGCTATGTCGAGCAGCAATACTTCGCACCCAACGTTTGCAAAGTGGCATGCGATAGCGGAGCCCATAACACCTGAGCCCAGTACAGCGACTTTCTTAATGGACCTGTTCATATAAATTATTGCGTTCTATGATCTGATTAATTGTTTTAAGGACATCAAAGAAAACATGCAGCTTCTCATCGTCCACCTCCTCACGTACAACTTCATTAAAACGCAACACTGTATTCTTCGCTTTTTCTTTGTTCTTCTTTCCTTCTTTCGTCAGTCTTATTCTCACCGACCGCTTGTCGTTCTGATCCGTCTCGCGATAAATAAGGCCTTTCTCTTCCATCGACTTCAACAACCTGGTAAGGCTGCGGGCTTCGAGGCCCATCATGGGTGCAATTTTCGTCGCAGGTGTTCCCTCCTCGGTGTGGATGTTTAAAAGAGCAAAACCAATCGACATGGTGCCGCCATATTTTATAGCCTGCTGGTTATACATCCTGGCTATGGCGTGCCACGCAGCTTTGATATTATAATCGACAGTTTCTTCTCTCTTCATGCAAACGATGCCGAAGATAACCACTTTTTGTTATGCATGCAGAGTACTTAAGGAAATTTTAAGCCTCCTTACCGATTTTCCTCATGTAGAGCCTGGTGGCTTGACCTATCCAGTTGTCGCGGTGGATCCGCTCGGGGAAAACCTCAATTACCTCGGCAAGGCGCTCAACCGCCTCCCCATCCAGCTCGCTCAACTGGCGGAATGTATAGATGTCCAGCGAGTTGAGCTTCTTCTGGAACGCCGGTCCAATTCCTTTTATCTCTGTCAAATCGTCCTTTTCTCCATTCTCGGCCTCGATGGGCCTAACGAAAGGATGATCAGACCAGTCGCGGTGTTCGGCTTTTGGTTTGGTGCTCACCTCCTCCAGTTCCTGGGTTAGATTGTAGAGCATCTTGGTCTTATCGTCGAGATCGCTTTCAACGATCTTCATCCTGAACTTGGCAGAATTGTATTCGCCGTCGAGCTGCTGCACCTTAGCCTCCAGTTCCTTGTTTTTCCTTCTCAGCTCCTCTTCCGACGCTACAAGATCGGCCACCTGGGTGTTGAGCAAATCGCTCGATAACAGAGCACTGGCGGCCTTTTGCTCGGCCTGCATCAGCTTTTGAGCAGACTGTTCTGCGGCAAGCCTGTGACCGTCGATCGTCGTTTCGAGTTCTTTTATTTCATACCTGGAATTTCTCAGCTCGTCCGTGATTTCTTCGATCGGACCATTGCGCATTACCCACGACATCCAGAATCCAATCAGGAATGCCACCGTCACCATCACGATTATCTCAACAATGGCAAGCGTGGTGGTGGACGGCTTTATAAGAGCTGTATTATCTGGTAACCCCTTGACACTGAACATGTACCAAATGGCACTGACAACACACCAGATAGCAAAAACTATAATGATCGGGTAGCCTTTTTTCATGGATTAGGTTGATGAATTTCCATTAAAGCCGATTGAATTTAATAAAATTTTCTACCGGGGGATGCAACCTGCTTTTCATCAATAGCGTCTTATGCATAACTCACTTATGTATTGCTGAATTATGCATTCTCCCGAATTACTGAAAGGCACTCTCCAAACCATCGTATTGAAGGTGCTCAAAGACCATGGAAAGATGTATGGCTACGAGATCACCCAGCGTGTAAAAGAATTGTCGGACGGACGAATTCTTCTCACTGAAGGCGCTCTCTATCCAACACTCCATAAGCTGGAAGCCGAAGGGCTTCTTAAAACAGAAGTGGTAAACATTGGTAAACGCATTCGTAAGTATTACCTGCTTACCGCTCCAGGCAAAGCGCTCGCGAAAGACCGTGTGAGTGAATTTGTCGACTTCATCAACACAATGAGCTCTGTACTACAGGTGAAAGTAGGTTGACACTGCAATCGGAACATATTGATTTCATTATAAAAGACCTTCACCGGCGCGGCCTTCTTCTCGATGGTTTCAAAGATGAAGTGGTGGATCATGTATGCTCTGCGATCGAAGGCGAGATGGCTCGTGGCGAGCGTTTCATGGACGCCTATCAAAAAGTAATCTCCTCTTTTGGAGGCAACGACGGCCTTCAGCAAACCCAGGATCTCACGATCCAATATGAAAACAAAAAATTAAAAGTCATGATCCAAAACTATTTCACGATTGCGTTCCGAAATCTGAAAAAGCAACGCTTCTATACAGCGATCAACATTGCCGGCCTGGCGGTCGGAGTTGCTTCGTGCCTCATCATAGTTCTGTTTGTAATGAATGAACTGAGTTACGACAAACATTGGTCAGACAACGACAGGTTGTTCAGGGCTCAATCCGAAATAAAGTTCGGCGACAATCATTTGATCATGGCTGTTACACCAGGTCCCCTGGCTGAAACTTTGATGAAAGATTTTCCTGAAGTCGAATCTGCTGCACGGTTCTGGAATTATGACACCTATATTTTCAAACACGGCGATGAAACCTTCAAAGAGCCCAACTCTGTATTTGCCGACAGCAATATCTTCCGCATCTTCGACATGCACTTCGTTGCTGGCGATCCGCATACCGCTTTAAAAGAACCAAACTCGATGGTGATCACTCAGAAGATCGCCGAAAAATATTTCCCGGGTCAGAACGCGCTTGGACAATCAATCACCAGCAACAGCAACAAATCCTGGAAGATTACCGGTATTGTCGACAACGCTCCAAAGAACGGTCACTTCCATTTCAATTTCATGTTGTCATTGGTCAGTGTCGAATACAATAAAGATCCGAACTGGCTAAGCAACAACTTCAATACTTATGTGAAACTAAGAAAGGGTGCCGACGCGAAGGCACTTGAAGCCAAATTCCCGACAATGATCGACACTTATGCGGGACCACAGGCGAAGGCTGCGCTGGGCGCAGATTTCACGATGGAAAAATTCCGTGCTGCCGGAAACAAGATAGAGTTCACGCTGATTCCTGTAACCGACATACACCTGAAGTCAGATCGCATGGCGGAAATGGAAGCCAACAGCGACATCACCTACGTATACATCTTTAGCATCATAGCTGGTTTTATACTCATCGTTGCCTGCATCAACTTCATGAACCTTTCGACAGCACGATCTTCGAATCGCGCAAAAGAAGTTGGCATCCGGAAAGTGATGGGCTCCATGCGTTCACACCTTGTTCGCCAATTCCTCACGGAGTCGGTGTTGCTTAGCATTTTCTCTTTCCTGATTGCCATTGGGCTTGCATGGATGGCCGTGCCATTGTTCAATGAGCTTGCGCTGAAAGAGCTTTCGATCCCTTTTCAATCTCCGGTATTCTGGTTGTTGATCGGCGGATGTGCGTTGATCACTGGTGTGCTCGCCGGTTTGTATCCTTCGTTCTTCCTGTCGGCATTCAGACCCGTGAACGTTCTCAAAGGAAATCTTGCACTCGGAACGAAAAGTGGGGTTGTTCGTGGCGCGTTGGTTGTGTTTCAATTTTGGATCTCGATTGTGCTGGTTGTTGGAACGATTGCTGTCAATCGGCAATTGAACTACATCCAAAACACAAAGATCGGCTTCAACAAAGATCAGATCATTGTGATAAGAGACGCTTACGTGCTCGGCGATCAGCTTCAGTCATTCAAAGAGGAAGTTGAGAAAGACACTCGTATCATTAGTGGGACCATTTCCGCCTTCCTTCCTGTGTCGAACACTGCACGCAGCGACAATACGCATTGGCCCGAAGGAAAGGCGCCTACCGACGAGAACATGGTTTCGATACAGGTTTGGCGTGTGGATTATGATTATGTGAAGACGTTGGGGATGAAGATCATTCAGGGAAGGGATTTCTCGAAGGAGTTTCTTTCCGACTCAAGTGGTGTGATCCTCAATCAGGCCGCCGTAAAGATGTTTGGCTACCAGGACGATCCGATCGGTAAAAAGATCTCAACGTTTGCAGAAAGTATAATCGATGGTACGAAAAAGCTTAAGACATCGACAATAGTCGGTGTTGTTGAAGACTTCAACTTTGAATCGTTGCGACAGAACATCGGGCCTCTCGCCTTGTTCCTCGAAAAGAGCAGCGGCCGGATCTCTTTCCGCTTCGAAGCAAAGAACACTCAAGAAGTCATCAAGACCATAGAAAGTCAGTGGAAGAAACTCGGACCAGGTCAGCCATTCGATTACTCATTCCTGGATGAAGACTTTGGGAACATGTATTCGGCAGAACAGCGCCTGGGACGCATCTTCACCGTGTTCGCTGTGCTCGCGATCATCATTGCGTGTCTTGGCTTGTTTGCACTGACTGCTTTCACAGCAGAGCAGCGCACGAAAGAGATCGGTATAAGGAAAGTACTTGGCGCAAGTGTGTCGGGTATCGTGGTACTGTTATCGAAAGAATTCGGAAAACTGATACTGATCGCCTTCATACTCGCTGCTCCTGTGGCGTGGTATGGTATCGATAAATGGCTTGAAAGCTACCAGTACAAAACAGAGATCGGTGTGTTTGTGTACCTCCTCGCCGGCCTGGCGGCATTTGGTATCGCATGGCTCACGATGAGCTTCCAGTCAATAAAGGCAGCGCTCGCGAACCCAATCAAATCGCTAAGAAGTGAGTAGTGACCCTTTCGTCGGAACATATTGACTTCATCATCAAAGACCTCCATGCGAGGGGGATCGTCCTCGAAGGATTCCAGGATGAGGTGATCGATCATGTTTGTTCGGCGGTGGAGAAGAGAATGGATGAGGGAGAAAAATTTATTGACGCATACAAGGCAGTAATAAAATCCTTCGGGAGTACAAAAGGACTTCAAAAGACTCAAAAAGAAACTTCTATGTTCCAGAATTATGTGACCATAGCCATAAGGCAGATACTTAAAGGGAGGCTGTATTCAGCGGTGAATGCTTTTACGCTTTCGATCGGAATTGCCGCCAGCCTGCTGATCGGTTTGTACGTCTATAATGAGCTCTCTTACGACAAATGGAATCCCAATGCCGACCGGTTGTTTCGTGTGGATCTTGAGATCAAGTTCAACGATAATCACGTAGTGCTGGCAAGCTGCCCCGCACCTACAGGTGCCACGCTTCAGCAAGACTTTGGTGAAATTGAATCAACTGTACGTCTGGCCAGCCTTGGCGCGTATCTGGTTCGTCGCTCAGATGCCGAAGAGAACGGCCGCGAGGATAATGTGATCTGGACAGACAGCACGTTCTTCAAGGTCTTCTCGGTGCCCGTGATCATGGGTAATCAAAAAAATGCATTGAAAGAGGCGGGCAGTGTGGCCATAAGCCGGAAAATGATGAAAAAGTATTTTCCCGACGGCGATCCGCTCGGAAAGCTGATCGTGCTCGATAACAAATACACGGCAAAGATCACAAGTGTGTTTGAAGACATTCCGCAAGCTTCACATTTTCATTACGACATCCTTATCGCTATGGTGGGCGACTGGCCAATGGCGAAAAGGGCCCTGTCGACACAGTTTACAAATGAAAGCTTTAACACCTATGTGATGTTGAGAAAGGGCGCTGATGCCGCTGCTCTGCAAGCCAGGCTTCCCGGGTTCATCATTAAATATGTGGGGCCGTCGCTGGCCGAAGCGTTAGGAAGTGATTTTTCGATGACTAAATTCCTCGATGCAGGAAACAAATACGATGCTACCCTTACGCCTGTTACAGATATCCATCTCACCTCAAACAAGATCAACGAACTGGAACCTAATGGCGATGTAACGTACGTGTACATGCTAGAGGTGATTGCCGCATTGACCCTTGCCATCGCCTGCGTGAATTTTATGAACCTCTCGACAGCCCGGTCGACCAGGCGGGCGCGCGAAGTTGGAGTGAGAAAGGCAATGGGATCGCTTAAGACCCACCTGGTACGATTATTTCTGACGGAGTCAATTGCCATTACGTCCGTTAGCGTGATCCTGGCGGTACTCCTCTCATGGTTACTTGTTCCCGTATTCAACGAGTTGGCTTCAAAGCAACTTTCCATCCCGTTCGATAACATTACGTTCTACCTCGTACTGGGAATTGCAGTGCTGGTAATCGGAACTTTGGCGGGACTATATCCCGCTGTAGTTATTTCATCATTCAAGACCTCCGACGTCTTAAAAGGACGCTCGCCTGTTCTCAGCAACGGCCTTGTTCGCAATGGACTGGTAGTTTTTCAATTTGTGATCTCGATAATCCTCATAGTTGGAACGATCACCATTAACCGTCAACTCAATTTCATTCAAAGCAAGAAACTCGGCTTCGATAAAAGCCATGTGATCACTGTTAAAAATGGTTATGCACTTCGTCCAAACGCTTCTTCATTTAAAACGGAAGCCCTGAAGCTCTCGGGAATTGAGACAGGAACGATGTCGGGATACGTTCCTGTGACCAACGTTGACGCGTACCGGTCGGCGTTTAGTTTCTGGAAAGAGGGTAAGTCGCCTGTTCCGGAAAACCTTATCAATCTTCAAAACTGGTCGGTGGACGAAGATTATATCCCCACGTTCGGCATGGAAGTTCTTACAGGTCGGAACTTTTCGCAAAATAAAGCCGCCGATGCCCGTTCTATTATTCTCAACGAGGCTGCTGTGAAACTCTTTGGCTTCGAAGACGATCCGATTGGAAAACGGATTAATACTTTTGGTGATGCTGGTGGAAATTTTTTGAATAAAGACAGTGTCGACACCTACACGGTGATCGGGGTTATCCGCGACTTCCATTTCTCTTCCATGAAAGAGGCCATCGCTCCACTCATGCTCACGAATCATGAGCAGGACGGCTCGTTCAGCTTCCGCTTCAAGACATCGCAGACTTCAGAAGTAATCGCCGGCCTTGAAAAGATCTGGAAGCAGATCTCCCCCGGTCAGCCTTTCCAGTACTCTTTCCTCGACGACGACTTTGGCAAGATGTATACAGCTGAACAACGACTTGGCAGCATCTTCCAGGTGTTTGCCGTACTGGCTATCATCATTGCATGCCTGGGCCTGTTTGCACTCACTGCGTTCTCCGCGGAACAGCGCACAAAGGAGATCGGCATTCGCAAAGTCCTTGGCGCTTCTGTACCCGGCATTGTGTTGCTTCTCTCGAGAGAATTCGGAAAACTGATCCTGATCGCATTCGTGGTATCCGCACCGATGGCATGGTACGTGGTGTCGTGGTGGCTCACCAGTTATTCGTATAAGACAGAGATTGGAGTAGGCGTGTATGTGCTTGCGGGAGCAATCATTGCCGTCATAGCCATCTTCACGATGAGTTTTCAATCGATCAAGGCTGCCCTTGCGAACCCGGTGAAGGCGTTGAGAAGCGAGTAGGAGTACGAATTAAGAATCAAGAATTTAGAATTTAGAAGTAAGGAGTAAGGCGAGAATTCTGGCTCCTTACTTCTTACTCCTTACTCCTATCACTAAATTGCTTCATGCGTTCAATCTTCCTCACAACACTCATCTTTCTTTCGACAGCTTGCTTCGCACAATCCTGGTACAAAGGCAACCTCCACACTCACTCCTACTGGAGCGATGGCGACGACTTTCCTGAAATGATCATGGACTGGTACAAAACCCACGGCTACCAGTTTGTTGCTCTTTCCGACCACAACACCCTTGCCGAAGGCGAAAAGTGGAAACTCATCACAAAGAGCAAGACCTATCTCGATGGTTTCGACAAGTACCTGAAAAAGTATGGTAACAAATGGGTCGTTTACAAAGAAGACACCGGTCGCATCAGCGTAAAGCTGAAGACCCTGAAAGAATACAGACCATTATTTGAAGACCGAAGCTTTTTGATCATACAATCAGAAGAACTGACGGATAAGTTTGGCGACAAGCAGGTTCACATGAATGCCACAAACATTCAGACAGCAATCCCCGCACAGGGAGGCAACTCTCTGCAAGAGGTTATCCAACGCAACCTCGATGCCATCATCAAACAAAGAAAAGACACAGGTGTGCCCATCATGCAGCACCTCAATCACCCGAACTTCTTTTACAGCGTCACCACGCAAAACATCATCGATCTGAACGGCGAAAGATTTTTCGAAGTCTACAATGGCCATCCGTTGGTTCACAACTACGGCGACAGCACTCACCCCGGAACTGAACGTATGTGGGACGAGATCAACGTTGCGTACATCAAACAGGGCAAGCCAATGCTTTACGGCCTCGCAACCGACGACAGTCACAACTATCATTTATTCGGTCCACAGAACGCAAACTCGGGGCGCGGTTGGGTGATGGTGCGTTCAAATGAGCTCACCCCTGCCGCATTGATCCAGTCGATGGAGGCCGGAGACTTCTATGCGTCGACCGGCATTGTGCTTCGTGAGATGTTTGTGAAGAACAACATTATGCACGTGGAAGTTGAGCCGGAGCGCGATGTGTATTACAAAGTTGAATTTATTGGTGTTCGGAAGAACGAAACGAAATCCACGGTGCTTGCGACATTCCCCGGACCAAAAGGGCAATACGAGATCACAAAAGATTACCTGTTCGTGAGGGCGAAAGTCACATCTTCGAAGAAACGATCGAACCCGATTGATGAGGACGAGAATGAGGCTGCGTGGCTACAGCCTGTAAGTGCAAGGTAAACCCGTTTACTGTTTTGTGAATCGGAATCGACGCACCTCGCGTCCGTACCCTTCACAAGAACGAGACTTAAGTTTCCGCTGGCGTCGTTAGCCATCGATGGTAAAGACACGATCTCAGCTTCTATCCCATAATTTTATGGGCTTCTACTTAACAACCATCGTGTCCGTTTGCAGTGTGGGCACGTGGTAGTTGCCTCTTTCTATCGTAACCCCAGGAAGGTCAATACTATCAATCTTTGTATTGTAAACATTCAAATAGCGAAGACTTTCACACAACTTAAGCTTATTCACCCCGGCATTTGTCACACCTGTTCCCGAGATATTCAGCGAAACCAGGCTCGTGCCCTTTACTATCTCATCCATCGTCACGTCCGAAATTCCGGTGCCCGACAAATTCAGACTCGTCACATTCACAAAGTCGCGAAGGGAGACCTGTTCGATATTTGTATCATTAAGCTTTAGCGAAACAACATTTCTGGCGACAGGCCTGAGTTGTTCAAGTAAGGTCGCAGCTTCATTGGGCACGCTCACGAAATTGACTTGCAGAAAAAAGCTGCCCCGTGCTACAGGTGTTATCGCCACTCCCTTCTCAACCAGGCTGGCGATCAACGTTTCATCAGGCTCCGGCACCTCTACGTCCGGAAGCTGCACCCCACCACTCTCGTCCCCAGCCATTCTCAGCTCACTTATCTTTTTCTCATCGACCAGTTCCGATATCTTCTTCGAAAAATCCGCTCCCGAAGCAATCCATAACGAGATCAGTTTTTTCTCCTGGTCATTAAGTTGTTTCTTCTCTTTCGGAGGCATGTGATCCTCGTCGTCCAACGGAAGATCTATTCTCTTGACCAACTCACTTTCTTCCGGATTTCCCGCCGCAACAACTTTCCCGTTCTTCCCCCCTTTTTCAATCATCTCAGCATTATCTAAACGAAGGCCACCCTTCTGTTTCAACTCGCCGTGGCAACTGTAGCAACGTGCGGCCAGGATAGGTTCTACCGCATCTTTGTAAAACACCGCATTATAGAGATCAAGCTTCGCCAGATCCACACTCTCTATGTTGTCCGAATCGGCCGACGCAAACAAATATCCTTCACCATGAGTGATCGTGCCGCCCAGGTGGCCGGTCCAGACCAGCAGTATCATAACAACCAGTGACCCCCATTTCAACAATGCACCCGACATCAGCAGCAAACCGATGCTGGCGATAGCTAGCGTGATACCCGCGTATTTGTGTGCACCAACTGTATCCACATTATAATCGCCGCTATCGGCAAGTAACAAGCCTGTTACAACCGAAAGTATTGCCGAAAGCGTCCCAATTGCCAATGTCAGGCGGATCACTTCACTGGAGACGATCACCCTTCCCAACTCATTCACCCAAACGAACACAATGGCGACCAGCAAAATGCCAATCGGAAGGTGAACGAAAAGCGGATGAAATCGACCGGTGAAGTCCAGGAATTGATCCATCAGAGATATCTCTTGCGGAATGTGTTCATCATGTGAACATTGATGTCCCACTGGCTGGCCAGCGGCTGACGGGTATATGGCGTAGTTGGCATATAGTCGGGAGGTCCAAACTCAGTAAGCACTGTGAGTGCTTTGCCTTCTTTCTTCTTCGCTTCAACAACGGTATCCCACCAAGCGAAGTGGGCCTTTACGGCGGCTTCCCATTCGGGCGCACGTGGCTCGCTTACCTGCGGTCCCTCGGGATGACCAACACGTGCGTGAATGTGATCGACACGACCCAGCACTGTGTGGATTGTATCGGCCTGGTCGGCAAGCAACGATTCATGAACGTTGCACCAGTGTGATATGTCGAGTGTGATTCGAAGGTCTTTACTTTTTTCGATGAGCTCGCGTGTAACGGGAGCAGAGTATAGTGCCCGGCCGCGATGGGTTTCGTGGTAAATGGGAACACCGCTGCTTTGCGTGAGTTTTGTCGTAAACGCGATGATCTCCAGCTTTTGTTCAACTGTGAAATAATCACGACCCGAATGACAATTGATGTACAGCGGTTTCGACTTTACGATCTCATTCAGCGTGGCTTCGAATTGGGCTTCATTCTTTTTGAAATCAGACTCGCCGCTGCCCCAAACGAAACCATATTTCAAGCCATGTTTGTTGAATGCTTCGAACATCGCTGCGCGATCTTTTGCTTCGGTTGGATACCAGCCTTCACAGCCATCGTATCCTGCAGCCTTTGCTTTCGCACAGTATTCGTCCCAGGTACCAGGGTAGCCCCAGTTGGTTGCCAGTAGTGTTAAAGAAAATCCCGGTGCGGGCTTAACCCGATCAGAAGTAGCCAGGGCGTCAAGTGGATTCATAACAAGAATAGAACCTGCGGTTGCAGATAGTTTAAGGAAGTTTCTTCGGGAAGACATACCAAAAAATTATACTAATATCTCTCTTATCACAGTCCCCGCCACATCGGTCAACCTGAACGGCCGGCCTTGAAATTCATAGGTGAACTGTTCGTGATTAAAACCCAACTGATTCAATATCGTAGCCTGGAGATCGTGCGGAGTTACTCTTCCTTTCACTCCTTTGTAGCCAATCTCATCCGTCTCCCCGTGAGTGTATCCTCCCTTCACTCCTCCACCGGCCATGAATATCGTAAACGCTTCTGTGTGATGGTCGCGTCCGATATACGGACTGTCTTTCCCATCACGATTTTCCTGCATAGGGGTACGTCCAAATTCACCTCCCCAAATGATCAACGTCTCGTCGAGCATACCACGTTGTTTCAAATCGAGTATCAATGCAGTCGTCGCTTTATCGATCTGGCGGCATTTGTTTTTGAAGCCTGTGTTCAACGCCTCGCCTTCTGTCGCTCCGTGCGAATCCCATCCCCAATCAAAAAGCTGCACAAAACGAACGCCCTTCTCTACAAGCTTCCGGGCTAGCAAACAGTTATTCGCGTATGACTCTTTGCCGGGCTGCGTTCCATACATTTCGTGAATGTAAGCAGGTTCGTCATTGATGTTCATTACTTCCGGCACCGAGATCTGCATCTTGTAGGCCATCTCGTACTGCGCAATTCGCGAAAGTATTTCAGGGTCACCGGTCTCTTCGTGATGAAGCCTGTTCACTTCATTGATCGCTTCTATCGAAGCACGTCTTTCGTCGCGATCTATACCTTCGGGGTCATTCAAAAACAAAACAGGCGCTCCCTCCGAACGACATTGAACGCCCTGGTAAACCGAAGGCAAAAAGCCGCTCGCCCACACACTCTTTCCTGCGTCAGGATTTCGCCCGCCGGATGTCAGTACGACGAAGCCGGGAAGATTGCTGTTCTCGCTTCCTAAACCATAAGTTACCCATGAGCCCATCGCGGGTCGTCCAAGCCGCGGGCTTCCGGTGTGCAGCAATAACTGCGCGGGCGCATGATTGAACTGGTCGGTCTGCATCGCTTTGAGAAACGAAATCTCATCGGCTATCGAACCGATGTGCGGAAGATTGTCGGATATCCATGCTCCGGACTGACCGTGTTGTTTGAACGACGCCTGCGGACCAAGCATCTTCGGAACACCACGAATGAAAGCAAACTTCTTTCCTTCGAGCAACGACGGCGGACAAAGCTGACCGTTCAGTTTTTGGAGCTCAGGTTTGTAATCGAATAACTCGAGCTGCGATGGCGCTCCGGCCATGTGGAGATAAATGACTGATTTCGCCTTGCCTGGAAAATGTGGTGGCTTCGGAAGAAGAGGATGCGCAGCAGAAAAAAGATTATTGGTATTCGACGGCTTCGAACTGCACGCGGCAAAGGCAAGGCTGCCAAGACCCAAACCACATTCAAGCAGAAAGTGGCGGCGCGTTACCTTTTCAAGATTTTCAATTTTTTGTGACAAACTCATCAAGGTTTAGAATAGCGCTTGCTACAATAGTCATCGACATATATTCCGGTGACAGGTCTTTTTGGTAATTCACTTTCCGCATCGGAGATGCATCATTCACTTTTTCATAAAGTTTTACCAATACGTCCACTTCTGCATCTGATGGCTGATGACCCATCGCCATCGCAAATCCATTCCTGATTTGATCCTTTACTTCACGGGAACTTTTAAGCATTCGGCTCGCCAAATTTCCAGCCGCCTCCACATACACCGAGTCATTCAACGTCACCAGCGCCTGCAACGGTGTGTTGGTTCTTATCCTCCTCGCCATGCAAACTTCTCTCGCCGACCCATCAAACGTCATCATGCTCGGATACGGTGCCGTTCTTTTCCAGTAAGTGTAAACTGCACGACGATATTGATCGCCATCTTTATCCTTCTTCCATTTCTGTCCGTTGTATGGCGACAACCATATCCCGTCTGGCTGATATGGCATCGAACCGGGCCCATACATTTTTGTACTGAGAAGTCCACTCACCGCCAGTGCCTGGTCACGGATCTGTTCCGCAGTTAAGCGAACCCTCGGTGCCCGCGCGTAATATTTGTTGAACTGATCTTTTGCGAGATGCTCTTCCGTTACTTTAGAATCCTGGCGATACATGTTCGATAGTACGATCGAGCGCATCAATGTTTTCAAGCTCCAGTTGTAGTCGTTCATCAGCTTCCATGAAAGATGATCGAGCAGTTCGGGATGTGTCGGCGGAATGCCCTGTGTCCCGAAATCTTCCAGCGTCTCGACAAGGCCCATCCCGAAAAATTGTTCCCACACCCGGTTCACTATCGTTCGCGACACCAGTGGATTTTCCTTGCTCGTGATCCACATCGCCAGGCCCAAACGATTCTTCGGAGCACCCGCAGGCAGATCGAACAACGACGCGGGAACATCAGGTTGAACCGTGTCTCCCTTCACCAGCCAGTTTCCTCTCTCGAATACCTGCGTGGTTCGTGTCAGCTCCGCAGGGTTCTCCATCATCACCGGCGTCGACGGATATTCTTTGGTCAGTAGTTCCCAAAACTCCCGCTTGTGACTTGCATCCCATGGTATGCTGCTGTCGGTAAAATAAAACCAGTCGAAGATCACACCGCTGTCTTCTTTGTTCCTGATTTTGGGATTCTCGTAGGTGAATGAAAGATCATGAACGCCATCAATAGGTGTGATCGGTACCTCGTTGATCGTCCACTTGCCCTCTGTATTGGGCACGTTGATTTTTGCAATCACTTTTTCACCTGCTTTGATTGTCCACACTCCGCCACCCAGGAAACCACCAAACCTGTAAATCAACTTGTCCTTCTTCGTAAGCGTAACATTCTTCAACCTTGCTTTCGCATGATTTCGGAAGATGAGCCACTTCGTATCGGTAAGAGCAGCGTTCACAAACTCATCCGACTGTATCGAATTTATTGCAGGCTGCCATGTCTTCACAAACGTGTATATCTCCTTTGCCTTTTCAGGGGAGACTTTTTTATTCACCCATTCTTCGAGGTCGACAAGTTTCTTCTTAGACTCATCATCGAGATGTCTTAATGTCGGATAATCATCGTATGTGTCTTCGTCGCGCGAGTTGTTGAAGAACGCCATGAACTTATAGTACTCTTCGTGGCGGAACGGATCGTACGGGTGACTATGGCACTGCACACAAGCGAACGTCGTTCCCATCAGCGATTCCCAGGTGGTGTTCACCCGGTCGATCACTGCAGCTGTCCTGAACTCTTCGTTATCAGTTCCACCTTCGTCGTTGGTCATTGTATTGCGATGAAACGCAGTAGCCAGATATTGTTTGTCGGTTGGATCGGGAAGAAGGTCTCCCGCCAGTTGTTCGATGAGAAACGAATCGTAAGGCATGTCGCGGTTGAATGCATCGATCACCCAGTCGCGATAACGCCAGATGGAACGAATGTAGTCGCGCTCGTAGCCTTTGGTGTCGGAGTACCGTGCAAGATCGAGCCATACAGCAGTCCATCGTTCGCCAAATCTTTTCGAAGCAAGTAAAGAGTCTACGAGTACTTCGTAAGCTTTCGGATCATTTGAGTTGAGAAACTGCTGGCGGAGTTTTTCGTGAGCCGGCATGCCGATCAGGTCGAGACTTACTCTTCGGAGCAGGGTTTCTTTGTCGGTTTCTCTTGATGGTGTCAACGAATTCTCGTCGAGCTTGCTGAGAATAAAACGATCGATATCACCGGTTGCCCATTCGGAGCTCTTGGGCAACTCTTGTTCTTTTACGGCCTGGTACGCCCAGTGATCTCCCCACTCTGCACCTTCGTTGATCCACTGTCGTAACGTTTCGATCTCGTCTTTCGTGAGGGGATCTTTTTTGTAAGGCATCCTGACCTCGGGGTCATGACTTGTTATACGACGGATCAACTCGCTGCGCGATGCGTCGCCGGGTACTATCGCAAACTTTCCGCTTTCGGCCTTAGCCATCGCTTCCTGCCGGAAGAGCAAACTGAAATCCGCTTCGCGCTTCACACCTCCGTGACAAGCGATACATTTCTTATTCAGGATTGGCTTAACCTGGGTGTTGAAATCAATGGGATTGCTACGGGAGAAAAAATATACTGAGAGAGCCACTGTAACGACAGCCGCAGCAACAGCAAACATGTAGCCCCTCTTCATAAAAGGAAATTTAACGAAAAAGGAAGCTTAATTTTTTTAGATTTTTATCATTCTCGCCACTCCCCTTCCTGTTCCCTCAACAGCGTTTCAAAAAACCATATCGCCTCCCTGTAACTCTGCACGCTCACCCGCTCATTGATGCCATGAAACCCGATCGGGTCGGTCATCGGGCTAAACTTGATAATGTTCTTCGAGATATCGGTCATATGCCGCGAATCGGTTGCACCTATCATCATAAACGGCGTGGTCACTGTATTGGCAAAAGTCTTATGCACCACTTCGTCTATCAACTTGAACGCAGGACCATCCTCCGGTGTAACTGGTGTCGCCTCCGCCACAAACGACCCGAGGTTAGTGACCTGAACGCGTTCATCATTGATCACCGTCTTCACCCTGTCGATTACGTACTGGGAATTGTCTCCGGGAAGCAACCTGAAGTTCACCACTGCAGTAACCGTCGTCGGGATCACGTTGTCTTTAACACCCGCGTTGAAGAGCGTCGGCACGGTAGTTGTCCGCACCAGCGCATTGCCACCCGGTTTGCTTTCGTAAATGCCCAGAACTGCTCCCTTCAACAACCACGTATTTGCAAAAGCCATCTTTTGGAAGAACGGCATCTCGGGCCCAACGTGTTCAATAAATCCCTGTGTCGATGGAGTGAAGTCCGCCGGGAATGGATTCTCACGCAACACCACGATAGCCTTCGCCAGTATGTCGAGCGCCGTTTCCTTTTCCGGCATCGACGAGTGCCCTCCGTTCTTCTCTACTTTCAGCTGCAGCGACAAATAACCTTTCTCGGACGTGCCAATGAGCGCCACTGGCTTCGTCATGCCCGGCACCTGGTTGCGGGTAATAATTCCTCCCTCGTCGAGCACGAGGTCTGCCATAATGTTTTTTGATTTCAGTTCGGCATTGATTGCCTTTGCACCCGTTCCTCCCACTTCCTCGTCATGACCGAATGCGAGGTAAATAGTTCGTTTGGGTTGAAATCCGGAATTCAACAATTTTTCCACAGCCTCCAGAATCGCGATAAGATTGACTTTATCGTCTGTCGTCCCGCGGCCCCAGATCGTGTCGGCCTTTAGCACGCCTTCGAATGGATCGACAGCCCAGCGGTCCCGCGAGGCTTCTTCGATAGGCACCACGTCCTGGTGAGCCATAAGCACGTACGGAGCCAGCGACGCATCGCTGCCTTCCCACTTGTAAAGCAGGCTGTAATCTGCAAGTTTTTGAAGCGTCAGTGTCTGGTGGACCAGCGGGTAGGCAGTTCTCAGGAATCGGTGAAATCCATTGAACTGTGCGGAGTCGAAAAGTGACAGATCGGCAAACGAGATTGTCTTGTATTTGATCGCGCTCTGAAATCGCTCGAGAGACTTTGTCGGCAGTTCGGGGGCCGGCGTCGCGGTGATGTCGAGTTGCTTCGATTTAAAAGTGAGGGTATTGAACAACAGGACGCCAATCAATATGACCACCGCCGCCCCAATAACCTTGAGGATCTTGCCGATCATTACTTCAATGATTTGATAAGGTCTTCACTCTGTTGAACATAATTATTCCGATTGCCGAATTCCTTTGCATACTTCGCCGAAAGGTTTGCCTGTTCAATTGCTTCCGATTTTTTTCCAAGGTCTTTCAGGATACGAGCCTTGTAATAATACTGCCAGTAAGGTTTCCGGCCGGCAGCTTCGTTAGCCGCAATGGCTTTGTTGATCATCTCCAGTGCCTTCTGGTTGTTGTGATCATATTCGTAGTAGAACTGTGCGGCCAAATAATAACCAGGTGTTTCTTTGTTCAGGTCTGCTTCGATCTGCTTGCGAAGTGGCTCCCTTACATTTGCTACTACCGGTATCGAGAACATCCAGTCCTCCCACATCACACTCACCTCGCAGCTTTCGGGTTTCACATTGTCGAACTGGATGGTAAAAGTTTCGACGGCTTTTCTTTTTCTTTCTGGCGTTACCGTGAAGCGACAAACATCTTCGCTTTGGTTATACTGATCCGAGCCCCAATTCTTTACGCCCCTGTTTAAAATTACTGTCCAGTCTTTTTCTGTCGGTATCGTATAAAGCACATAGGTACCCGTGTCGATCTTATTTCCTTTGATCTCCACCGGGCTGAAAAATTTAATTTTTGTTGGCTGATTAGCCCCGGTTCGCCACACGGCACCATACGGTTCGTTATACCCAATGATCTTTCGGCCTTTTACGCCTGGGCGCGAGTAAACAACTTCCACCGCCGACATTCCAAAATTCTGCCGAATAGTCTGTAACGGACTTGGATTGGGGAAGTCAACTTGAGCAAGAGAAGATAAAGCGATGAACAGACAGAAAAGTGAAATTACATACTTCATGCTTCGGAGGGGTTGAAGCGTAAAGTTACTAACTCTCGGGTTTAAAATCTCCGCGCAGTATGCGGTACCTTTTCCTGGCTTCGGCTACGTACACGCTTCCGGGGTACTTCGTCAGGAAGGTGTGATAGATCTCCATGGCCTTGTCTTTATTTTTTAATTGATTCTGATAAATGTCGGCTTGTAAAAACAGGGCATCGTCCGATAAAATATCTTCTCCAAAATTGTCGATGATCTTCTGTAGTACCGCGATCGCCTGGTCGAAGCGTCCCTGTTTCATCTCGAGATTTGCTTCGAGCCAGTAAAAATCGTCGAGCATAGGCGATGTTGCGTTCGACTGGTTATCAACAAATGATCTTAACTGCCGAGTGGCCTCCGATGTCTTATTCTGCTGCAGTAACAATTCGATTTTTGCATATTCTTTCAACGCCGTTCCAACCGAATCGTACCCGAGGTTTTCGTTGATGCGCATACTGAGATCCATCGCGTCGTTTGCAATCTCTCGTGTGGTCGCCTGTTTCAAAATATCCAGGTGTTCCTGCGCCAGGGCGAATTCACCTTTGAAATAAGACAGCTTCGCATTCCTGAGTTTCGCTTCGTAGCCTATAGGCGCATCCTTTTGCATTCGTTCAACTTGCGAGTAAAGCAACGTCGACTCCCATGGTTCTTCTTTCAACAAATAAATATCACCAAGCTCAAGTTTGGCCTTGGATTTCAAATACAACGATGCACGTTGATTTTGTATAAGCTTGTTAAGTCGGCTGATCGCCGAATCTTTTTCGTCGAGGTAATAAGCAAACAACGACGCCTCGTTCAGTTGCGCTTCGTGAGCATTCGTGTTTTCAGGATACTTCGCAACAAACGATTCATACTCGGTAAGGAGATATCGTATCGAATCTTTATTTACAGGATACTTGCGCTTCACCTTGGCCTCGCGTGCCTTGATCTGTCCAAGTCTCGCCGGCAGATAATTTTCGGTGTTCGCGTATTCCTTCATCACGTAGGTAAAACTCTTGTCCGCATTGTCGAAGTCCTGGTTGTTCAATGCGATCTGCGCGATCTCTAAAGTTTTGGGTGTTTCTTTTTTAAACCGTTTGTCGTAGGCCCGCGACTGAATGAAGGCACCGTAAAAATTTTTTTGCTGTAAGTTCACCCAGATGAGCAGGTCCGAAAAAACTTCCGACTGGGGATTTTGCTGCACCCTGTCGTACAAAAGTTTTTCGAGGCTCTCGAGCTCTTCCGGTTTTGCCAGCAGGATTTGAAGCAGATTTTTTACGTAACCGATATTCGCCGGCGTCTGGGTAACGTAGTTCAGGTATTCGTCAACCATCTCGTCGCGCTTGCCCTGCAGCCTGTAAAGGTTCGCGAGCTCCAGTGTGAAAAGCGAACTGTTGTGTAAACTGTTTCGCGCCTCAAGCAATGCAAGCGAAGCATACTCAGCAAGATTGTGTGCCACCAGGTAATCAGAAACCGACCGGATCCTGTAGATGTCGGATGAAACGCCTTTTATGACGTTCTTAAAATAACGATCGGCCTTTTGTTCTTCGCCGCTCCGAAGATAGACGAAGCCCAGGTCGAGCTTGTAGGTCAGCCTGTCGTCGTATCGTTTCACAAGTTTCTCCACATAATTTTCGGCGTCGCGAAATTTGCCCATGTCGAGCATCAGCGCCAGGTAATTGTCGTGAATCTGTGGAATATTCTCGGCGCGCTTGGCGAGCGACTCGTACATCGAGAGCGCTTTACCTTTGTCGCCTTTGATAAAATATTCGTTAGCTATTTGAATGTCCGAATCGTCTTGAGCAAAAGAAGGGAACGCCAGCAAACAGGTAATGCACACACACATGCATTGTATTAATATATTATATATTGTATTAATGTAATAGTTATTAGCGCTGTTCATTTGTGGATCACTTTACCTTCTGCTCTTCTGTGGTAAACCCGTGGGAAACCTGTTGGTGATTTGTGCCCGGATTTCACTCCGTTCTGCCCTTTAATTTACTATAAACATTTCAACACTTATGTGAATAAGTTATTCAACGGAAAAACCGATTGTTTGGTGCTGTGGACAAACAATGACTTATTAACAAATAGGTGTCGTTTTTCGCCGACTTGAGAGTTGGGTCACGTGGAACGTGGGATTTTCCCCATTTGTCCACAAGTTGTTCAGAACCTGAAGATCAGTGGACCGACCTCCCAGTTTTGTCTAAGCGGAGTCTCTGCCTTCTTATTTGTGTTCAAGAAGTAGACCACTTTTTCCGGCTCCCGGTTTTGGGGGTATATCGCTGTGTCCCATTTTCCGTTACCATTTGTGTCGATGATCGCCCGGACTTTCAGCGACTCGGGATTAAGGTATTTGAAGGTGATCTTCTTTTGGTCCACTGCCTGTTGGACGACCTTACTTCCACTGACCAGCTGTATGATGAAATGAGGCTCTTTGGTTTGGACCTCGACGATTAGCACCGCCGTTGTCGGGGTGTCGATAAGTTTCATGGATGATGTCATCACCTTGCTCGTATCGTTGTCGATGCTTATTAGGTAGCCCTTCGCAAATGTGATCTTCGGTCCGATCGGCAGAGAGTCTATCGGTACGGTTTCCCTGACAGAAATTTTGTTGAAAGCCGTGTCGAATTTTATGTGCTTCAGCTTTATTGGTATCCTGGTGGCCGTATCGTAGTCGAGGTACACGCTATCGGGGTTCAGGAACTTTATCGGTTTATTGAAGGTCATCGACAGCTCGAGCAGACCGTTGTCTATGTTGTAGCTCGATTCGCTTGCTGTGACCGTGAATGTTTCTTCAATCTTTTCTCTTTCGTTTCTGCGTATGTAAACCAGGGTATCGACGATCTGCTGGGTGCTATCGATACCTTTTATATGTACCTGGAGACTGTCTATCCCCGCGAAAAGCGCCGTGCTGTCGGGGTTGATCTGGATGAGGCTGTCGGGGAAGTAAGCTATGATCTCAGTCTGGTTGTTGCTGAAATGTGACTGTACTTTCTTTCGTGCTGTAAGCTGGTATTCAGTGAGCGATTTGTTGAACCTGATCGTATTCACGTTGGAAGGATTTCTGACGCTGGTGAGGCCGGGAAGCCTGGTATCGATATTCACCACGGAGATCTTCAGGTTTCTCACCATCGAGTCGAGGCGAATCGTATCCGCCAGGAATCCAAACTTTTCTGATCGTGTTTCTGCCTTCAGGTTTTTGTTCTTGTCGGCGAAAGCATACAACCTGTACTTGCCGGCCTTAAGGTTAGTGATAGAGAACTTGCCGTCTTTGGTTGACTTTGTAAAGAAGTCCGGCGTGTGTTTGAAGATATCAAACGTGTCGCTCTGGTATAGTGCAACGGTTATGTCTTCGGGTATTACGTCGGTGAGCCCTCCATTTATTTGGCCGGATATCATGAGCGTATCGATGATGGGTCCGGTTGAAAAAGCAAGGTGTAATGGTACGGTGTCTCTGCCTATTGTCGCGATAGCAAGATTTCCCTCGGTCAGGTCTTTTACTCCTTCCCGGAAACTTATGTTGTAGGTTGTGCTGTCGCGCAAGGGAAGCTCAGGCGTGATCACGAGCGTGTTACCCCTGAGTTTGAATTCAGTTTTCTTCCCGACAGAAGGTATGATAATGATCTGTTCCTTGGGGTTGTTGAGTTGTACTGCCTCGGAGAACTCGGCAGTGATTTCCTTTCCTTTGAAGTTCGTCTGGTTTTCCTTCGGTCTATACTGGACCACTGTAGGAGGAATGGTATCCTTCGGACCGCCCATAGGCGTCGTCTGTGTAGCACACGACATTGCCATGTACCACAATACCAGTATGAGTAACCGGCCTATCTTCATGACCCGGCAATATATATTAAGCTCGAATGATTGTCGCGTCCTGCTTTGAGGTTCGATAGCAGTCCCCTCGTGAATGCCGACACTGCTCTCGAAGGCCCACCCTTACCGGGGTTTTTGTATCCTTCGCTCAACAGGCTCACGTAAAAGGAATCGAACTTCATTGGTTGAATTGCCTGCAACCGAAGATTGTGTCGTGTCAAAAGTGTCTTAATGTTTTCTTTATTGAAATGCCAAAGATGCCTGGGTACATCGTAGCCCGCCCAGAAATTTTTGTAATACCGGGCATCGTACGATTCGTGATTTGGTACAGCAATAAAAACTGTGCCATTGTTCGTTAGCAGTGATCTTAAGCGAGCTAGCGTTTCGTTCAGCTCATGCACATGTTCGAGTACATGCCACATAGTGATCGCATTCACTTGCGCATCGACCTTCGAAAGATCACTCACCACCGTAATGTCTTTACGAACTTTCAGTCTTGCTTCGTCGGAAGGTTCAACACCCGTCACCGACCAGCCGGCATCTTTACAGGTCGCGAGGAATTCCCCGGTACCACATCCGTAGTCGAGAAGATTGAATTTTGATTGATACTTATTAACGAGTTGCAGTTTCGACTTGAGAGTCCTGCTTCGAACTGCCCGGTAGATGTTATCGATCACGCCGTCGCCACCACCGGTATGCGAGATGTATTTATCCGACTGGTAATATTTTCCGATCGTATCGATCGATGGGCGCGGATTGGTCAGCAGCAAAGAACAATGATCACAACGCTGAATAGTGAAGGACTCCCGCGTCGCGGTATAGTCCAGTGTTTCGAGTTGTTTCGAGAAATCTTTTTCGCCGCAAATCGGGCAGGCGATTACTTGTTCGAGCATTACTTGCCAAGATACACTGTTAACACCGATACATCGGCAGGCGACACACCACTGATGCGCGACATCTGACCTATGGTCGCCGGGCGGATCTTCTTCAGTTTTTCTCTCGCTTCAGAAGAGAGAGCTTTCACCTTATCGTAGTCAAAGTCGGGGAAGATCTTGAAGTCCTCCAATGAACCGATCTTTTCTGCAAGCTTCTGTTCCCGGTCGATGTAGCTGTCGTACTTAATATTTATCTCAGCTTGCTCAAGTACTTCTTCGGAGAATGACCTCAGACTTGCCCCGATTGATGGGCTCATCATCATCAGGTCTTTTATCGATACATCCGGACGGCGCAGCAGGTTAGCGGCGGGTGTTTTTTCGGAGATCCGAGAAGAGTTCAATGAGCCCAGTACTGCGTTAGCAGTTGCCGGGTCCACTCTCATGGTGTTGATCTCTTGCGTGAGTTTTTTGATCGCCGACTTTTTATCGAGAACGGCCTGGTGTCTTTGATGCGATGCGAGCCCGGCCTGGTGCCCGATCTCTGTGAGTCGGATGTCAGCATTATCCTGGCGAAGAAGTATCCGGTACTCCGCACGCGATGTGAACATCCGGTACGGTTCCTGGGTGCCTTTGTTTACGAGGTCATCGATGAGCACGCCGATGTATGCGTCAGATCTTTTGAGGATCAGTGGCTCCAGGTCTTTTGTCTTACGGTGCGCGTTGATGCCTGCCATCAGGCCCTGGCAAGCTGCCTCTTCGTAGCCAGTTGTACCATTGATTTGCCCTGCAAAATACAGATTATCAATAAGTTGCGTCTCTAAACTAGTCTTTAATTGTGTTGGCGGGAAATAGTCATATTCGATCGCATACCCTGGACGGAACATCCTCGCTTTTTCAAAGCCGGGAATTTTTGTGAGCGCTTCGTACTGCACATTCTCCGGGAGGGATGTTGAGAATCCATTGACATAGATCTCGATGGTATTCCATCCTTCGGGCTCGACAAATATCTGATGCCGGTCTTTGTCGGCGAACCGGTTGATTTTGTCTTCAATAGACGGGCAGTACCTCGGACCAAGTCCTTTGATACGTCCCTGGAACATTGGCGACTTATCGAATCCTTTCTCAAGTTCTTTGTGGACGTCGTCGTTGGTATATGTTATCCAGCAGCTGAGTTGTTTACTGAGAGGTTGTGTATCGGTGAATGAAAACTTCGAAGGTTTCTCATCGCCGGGTTGTTCCTCCATTTTTGAATAGTCGAGTGAGCGACCATCGACCCGGGGTGGTGTGCCGGTTTTCATGCGGCCGGCTTCAAAGCCGAGGTTGATAAGTTGTTCGGTAATGCCGGTGGCAGATTTTTCGGCGGCTCTCCCACCCCCGAAGTTCTTCTCTCCGATGTGGATGAGCCCGTTAAGGAAGGTGCCGTTTGTGAGGACGACTGCTTTTGCTTTGATTTCTATACCCAGTGCTGTTCTCACGCCGACAACCCGCCTGTCCTTTACAAGGAGTCCGCTGACCATTTCCTGCCAGAAGTCGAGGTTGGGTGTTCGCTCGAGGGCCATCCTCCATTCTTCTGAAAATCTTGCGCGGTCGTTCTGGGTGCGGGGGCTCCACATGGCGGGGCCTTTGGATCGGTTCAGCATCCTGAACTGGATCATGGACTTGTCACTGACGATTCCTGAGTATCCTCCCAGGGCATCTATCTCCCGAACGATTTGCCCTTTAGCGACGCCACCCATGGCGGGGTTGCATGACATCTGCCCGATGGTAGTCATGTTCATTGTGACCAGCAGGGTTTTGGAACCCATGTTGGCGGCGGCAGCAGCGGCTTCGCACCCTGCGTGTCCGGCTCCTACTACAATGACATCGTACTCCTGGAACATGCGTTTTTGATTGAGAATGTTCCACGTGGAACCACCGCGTGGGGCAGGAAGTTCCGGACGTGGGTTTGTTTCGAGGGCAAAGATAGTGAGCAATTGCGGAGTTGCGAGGGGGAAGTTTAAGGGGATTGAGGTTTCACGTGGAACACGGAGGTGCGGAAATGGGCGCGGGGGAAATGCGGGGTGACGCGGTGGCTCGCGGAGAGGCGGAGGTACGCGGAGAAATTTGCAGCTGATTGCGTGGGGCTTTTTATGCTTATTGTGAGGTCGGGGATACCAGATCTATAGTTCGTTAGGTATTACGGCCACGTATCAGGGGTATATTCTCCGCGTACCTCTGCGAAACCCTCCTGCATTCCCTCCGCGAGACCCGCGCGGAGCGCCCCAATCACCTCTCTGACCTACCGATATTCAATTCCGAACCTCCACTAAAAATGACAAGACCCGCGCGGAGCGCCCCAATGATCTCTCTGCCCTACCGATATTCAATTCCGTACTTCCACAAAAGATGACAGGACCCGCGCGGAGCGCCCCCAATCACCTCTCCACTCCCTACCCAATATTTTATTTCCGAGTTTCACGTGGAACTCCCTCACCCTCCAAAACCCTCAACCACTCCTCCTCCTTCCCCCTCATCTTCTCCTTCTCCTTCCTTGTCTTATCTCCATACCCCAACAAATGCAACACCCCATGTATTATCACCCTGTGCAACTCACCATTCAAACCTGTCCCCATCTTCCGCGCATTCTCTTTTACCCTCGGCACACTGATATAGATTTCCCCTTCAAGATCTCCGGATCCCTTCTCTGAATATTCAAACGTGATGATATCCGTAAGTGTATCGTGATTCAGGTACTCCCTGTTGATCTTCAACAGGTATGCGTCTGTGCAAAAGACGTACGACAAAGAAGCAATTCTCGCCCCTTCGGCCTTCACCACCTGTTCAATCCAGGCGCGAGTCTTCTTCGGATCCTTAAGCCGAAATGTTGTTTTGAAATAATCGAAATGAATAGTGGCCTGCCTGGAATTCGCAGCCATCAGGCATTCATGTAGAAGCTCAGCTCTACCACCCGACCGTTATCGTCGAATTCAACCTCATCGCTCAGGTGCTTCATGAGGAAAATGCCGCGGCCGCCTGGTTTCTCAAGATTTTCAGGTGACGTCGGGTCAGGAAGATTCTGATGATCGAAGCCCGTTCCCTCATCTTCCACCTTAAACTTGATCAGACCTTCTTCGAAGGAAAGAGTAAGAGAGACATTTTTTGTCGAGTCGCTCCTGTTGCCATGCTTGATGGCATTGTTCACAGCCTCAGTCACAGCAATCATGATGTTGCCGTAGATGTCATCGTCGAGCTGGTACTTTTCCTTTGCGTTGTCGATGAAGCTTTCGATCATCCTTATGTTCTCTGCGAGCGAAGGGATTTCAATACGGATGTTCTTCATGCAAGCCTGCTCAATTTTTTACTCCTGTGTTCCAATTCTCTTAAAATAATCATTGACCTCCTTCTTGTAGTAGGGATACAGCTTCGGAGGTACCGTCTTCAGCAATTCTACTTCTTTTTCCTTTAATCTTAAATATTCCTCGAAAGCACGGGGGATTTCTTTGTCATAGTCCTTCGCAGTCTCACCCTTCCTCTCATCATCCATGTTCTGCTCACGTAAAGACTTCTCTGTTTCAAGAAGTCTTGTCATGATTTCCTGCTGACGACGAATGGTCTGCTCCGTGATCTGCTTGTTAACTAAATCCATTTCAGTTTGTTCCATCTTCCCAGGTAAATCACCACCCGGAACTTTACCACCCTCCCGCTTCAACTTCTCCTGCATCTCTTGCAACGCCCGCCGTATCCGCTCCTGCTCCGCGGCAACGCGCGCCAACTCCTCGGATAATTCCCGACCTTTCATTCCCCCATTCTTCAACTGCTGAATTCTTTGATTGAGTTGCTGCTGCATCTCACCAAGATTCATCTGCTGACCCTTCTGTTTTCCAGACTTACCCTTGCCCGGCATCTTCATCGCATTCGCCATCATCTGCTGCATCATATCGAAGTGATCCTTCAACATCAATGCGAGATTGTTGATGCTCGTCATCGACAACTGCATCTCAGTACCCGCATTTCCTTTCCTGCGCTCACGAACATTCTCAACAGCTTTGTCCATGTGCGTGTTCAACTCACCAACTTCCTTCGTCACAACAGAACTCATGAATGCATCCTTCTTTGCAAGAGCTAACAAGCTGTCTTCCAATATTTTAGCGTCATCTTTGATCTTCAACTGATCCTGCCCCAACTGCACATACTTCGGATCCGTCTGCTGGATCGGAACAAACTCCTTCATCAAATTCTCCTGGTCAAATGAAAGTTTAATAAGGCCGTGAATGATCTGGCGCAATGATTCCATGTTCTGCATGTCGATCTCCATCTGCATATCGCTCTGCATACTTTCCATCTGCTGCTGCATCTGCTTCATCTGCTTCACAGCTTTTTGTTGTTGCTGCGACGATTGCTTTGACTGACCTTTTTGCAACGACTGCTTGCTTTGCTGCTGCGCATCTTTCACCTGGTTCATCTCTTCCTGCGAAGGCGAACCGGATTCTTCTTCGAGCTGCTTGTCAAGCTCATTCAGTTCTTCAACAGCTTTCTCGAAATCTTCAAAGTCTTTGGCAAGGTCTTCCTGTTTCTGGTCCAAACTCTTATCCTCACCCTGCTGATTCTGATCCTTCTGCTGTCCAGAGTTTTGTTGTTCATTATTTTGCTGTTCGGCGTCCTTTTGTTCGTTATTCTCCTGTTCTTCCCCTTCCTTCTGTTCGCCCTCTTTTGAGTCCTTGCCCTTCTTTCCTTCCTTGCCCTCCTTCTTCTGTTCTGCGTTCCTCTGTTCTTTATTCTTCTGTTCTTCAACGGCCTCAGTTTCTTTTTGCAGCTGCTCCTGTCTTTCCGTCTGCTCTTTCAATTCATTAATCGCCTGCTCCAGTTTATAATCGCGCTGCATCTGCTTCGCGAGTTCGAGCATTCTCTCAAGTTCCTTCTCAAGATTATTTCCCTTGCGATCCATCTTCTCGAGCATTCTCTGGATCTGCGACGGGTCTGAATTTTCTTTCAAAAGTTTTTCGAGCTCTTCGAAAAGTTTCTTGGTCTCTTCATCAAGCAGCTCATCCATGAGCTTTTGGATCTGCTCGGACTTTTCTTTTATGCGTTCGCTCTCTTCTTCGGAAAACGCATTCTTCTTTTCATCGAGCATCCGGTTTTCCTTCTGAAGCTCGTTGATCAATTGATCGAGACTTGACTTCTGCTGAACGAGATCTTCGAGCATCTTTTTGTCCTGCCAGTCGAGGCTTTGTTTGCCTCTCAATTTTTGCTGCGCTTCTTCGATCGACTCGCGCATCTCTTTCGCCTTGTTCAGGCTTCGATCGATCTTGCCTTGAGTTGCGGCCTGCGACTTGCTGATCTCGGCCTTCATCTCATCTTCACCGGGAAGAGCAAAGACATAAGTCGCGGACTTCGTAGCCTTGTGTCCATTCACACCATCGTTGTCCCACACCTGCATGTAATAGTTGAGCTGATCACCAGGCTGAAGATCGAGTGAGTCGAGAACCCACTGATGAAAAAAGCTTTGCTGGTTCGACGACGAGTTCAGCGGCAGGTTGAGCGACTTTTCTTTCGAGGGTTCTCTCTTCCCTTCTTTAAGAATGTTGTATCGAAGTTCGAGCCTGGTCAACCCGTAGTCATCAGCAATGGAGCCGCCAAGCAAAACAGTTTTAAAGAGCACAGAGTCGCGAACATGGTCGACCACGATATCGGGATGCTGGTCTTTTATAACACGAATAGAGTAAGCAATCTTGTCTTTGTTCTTCGCCCGCTCGTTTTCAAGGGATATCCAATAGTCTTGGGGATTGAAAAAGCTGTTTCCGAAGGTAAATAATTGATCTCCAACGAGTTGCATTTCGGTTTCCGGACCTCCGCCAAACGCCATGCTCGCCGATTTGGCATGAGTTCCTCCAACGGTCCACGTCACTTTTGTTCCTTCCGGTATTTCAAGATTTCCGGTGTTCGTCAGTTGTTCAGATTTTCTTCCCAGGTATCGCGGGAAGCTAAGATCTATTTTGAGTTCGGTGAGCTCCGGGCGATTGACAAGTTCAATCGTATAGTTCGATGAGAAAAATCCCGATGCCTCGAACTGGAAAGTCATCGGCGCCTGTATCCTTTCAAAAGTATAAGCAAACTCGCCCGGCTTAACCTGCTCCATCTTCAATCGCTGTCTGCCAGAGACAATATAAGCCGACTCAGGAATCACATCGCCGTCAAGCCGCAACTGGAGGGTGTAATCTTCATTGAAGAAGGCAACCAGGTTTTCCTGTGGAACGACAAATTGAAAAGGAGCTTCGGGAGAAAACTCTGTGTTGAACTGGACAATACGTTTCGTGCTTTGCGTGAAAATGTTTTGGTCGATAACCCAAAGGATGCCCATCAGCACGAATGGCACGGCAAAATATTTCAAATATTTTCTATTCTCGCGAAGGTCTATCGCTTCTTCGAAAGAGATGCCTTGCATAGCTCGCGACTTCTGGGCAATGCCTGCCTGCACCAGCTCACTGTTGCCGGGAAGTGATGCAAGCTGCAACAGGTTCAAAAGACGATCGCTGATTGTCGGGAAATGTCTTCCAACCATCTGGGCACTTTCTTCCTGGCCAAGCCCACGTTTGTATACCCACCAGCGCAGGGGAAGTTTCAAAAATCTGTATACACAGAAGAGAACAAGAACAATAAACGACGCGAAAACCAGTAAGCGCGCACCCTTGCTCATCCACAAGTTGTACTCGAGGAGCGACGCGATAATAAAGTATATAAGGATCAGGGAAAGTGTAAGAATTGTTCCCCTTATGAAAAGATTCAGATAATACTTCTTCTTGAAAGAAGCCAGGTTATCGTAAATCGGTTTGATGCCCTCCCCCATAACACATGCACTTAAGTTTTGAAAACGTTAGTACTCCTAACTTAGTTTAGGAATAATAAAGATAAGACTTAAGAGCGACTAGCTGGCTAGCCTTACATAACTATACCGCCACCAACGTTAGACCTCCGGGGCCGGAACTTTCAGGTCCCACCCCATCTCGCCTTCGAAGTAGTCCAGCACGTGCATTTTTAACAATTTCTCCTGCTCCAGCAGATCAAAATGAGGCAGTTTTTTGATCATCGTCCAGTGTGGCCAGCCATCCTTATCGCTCCCGGTTAACTCATAATACCCGGATTGACTCAACACCCTGCAGATCCCGATGTGCATCAGGTCCTGCTTTTCCTCTTTTGTGAATGGCTTATATCCCTTGCCCAACTCCTGAACACCTATGATAAACAGCACGCCATTAAGATCCTTCGGCTTCTTGCCGAGCATCTTCTCAAGTTCAGTAAGCAACTTATGCCACTGACGCTCCAGGTCGAGATCTCGTTGAAACATTCTACTTATTCAGCTCTTCCCAGAATTCAAACGCCCTTCTTAAGTGCGGGATCACAATCGTACCCCCGATGAGCGTCGCCACCCCCATCGCTTCATGGACTTCAGCTGTAGTGAAGCCAACTTCCTTACACTTTCCGAGGTGATATTTCACACAGTCGTCGCAGCGAAGTACCAGTGAGCACGTCAGGCCGATAAGCTCTTTCGACTTCACATCGAGGGCCCCCTCCTGGTATGCGTTCGTATCGAGGTTGAATATTCGTTTTATGATCAGGTTATCGGCAGACAGGATTTTATCATTCATCCGCGAGCGATAGTCATTGAATTGGTCTACTAGGTTCATGGTACAAAAATCATCCAGTAAACCTAACATCCCAAATTTGCCGAAAGGTTCTGCATGACTGAATTTCGGTGTATGATGCTGAATGACTTTATAGCGCTGTTTTACCCGCGGGTGTGCGTGGCCTGTCATGCCTCCCTGATCAAAGGCGAGGAGATCCTCTGCACGTCCTGCCTGTCGCAGCTTCCGAAAACGGCTTACCACCGGTTCACCGACAACCCCGTGAGCAATCGACTTGCCGGGCGGTTGCCGATCCAGTTTGCGTCGGCCTTCCTTAAGTTTAGAAAAGGAGGCCTGGTGCAATCGCTTCTTCACGAGCTCAAATACAATAACCGTCCGGAGATCGGAATACGAATGGGACACCTCTATGGTACTGAATTGATCGACTCGGGCATGCAGAACAACTTCGACCTTATCGTGCCAGTTCCGTTGCACGCTTCACGGATGAGAAAGCGGGGATATAATCAGAGTGCAATGTTCGCCGAAGGATTAAGCGAAGCACTTAAGATCGAGTGGCAGGAAAGTATCTCATTGAGAGTGAGTGCAACGAATACACAAACGCGAAAGGGGAGGGCCGATCGTTGGAGTAATGTGAAGGATGCATTCTCTGTTGGATCGATCGGGAAGATTGCGGGCAAAAGAATATTGCTGGTGGATGATGTGATAACAACAGGAGCAACGATAGAGGCGTGTGGTTTACACCTTATTGAATCCGGATGCGCGTCACTCAGTGTAGCGTGTATAGCAGAGGCATAAAAAAAGAACCCTGCAGCTTATGCCACAGGGCTCTCTCTTATAACCTTCTTAATGTTCTTTCTTACCAGTTCGAACCGGCGCGGATCATCGCGCAACGGAAACCGATAGTTGCAGTAGACGAGTCCTGATCGAGATATCTCCTGGTACCAGGCGACATCCAGTACGCTACGTCTTTCCATGAACCACCTTTGTAAACACGCACCTTGTCAGACACGAGTGAAGTAAATCCCTGAGGGTTTGCTTCTTCCCAGTCGTCGTTGTCGGGATCTTTTGAATTGAACTTCGCCTTAGCAGGATCCTGTGCAGGGTTCTTCAAGCGGTAGTTGTTTCTGTAACCTGATTTCGCGTCATCGAGGAAACCATCGCGACGGATAGGGTTAAGGTCATCGAAATCCTGGAATGACATCGGGCGGTAAACGTCCATCACCCACTCGCTCACGTTACCAGCCATGTTGTACAGACCGTAATCGTTCGGAGGGAATTCGTAGATATATGAAGTGATGAGGGCACCGTCGTTCAGACGACCAGCGATACCGGCGTAGTCACCACGGCCTCTCTTAAAGTTTGCAAGGAAGAAACCCATTGTCTTGCCAAAAGGATTTCTGAGTGCGTGGCCATCCCATGGATAGATACGCTGATACATTTGAAGTTCTTCTACCCACTGAGTTGCGATAAGGGCTTGTGCAGCGTATTCCCACTCAGCCTCTGTAGGGAGACGGTATGCAGGAATTACAACACCCGTTTCGAGAGGGATACGACCACCGGGAGCAACTTCGGGAAGTTCTTCACCAGAGTCAGCCAGGAGTTTCTGGTTAACTGCAGTTGTTCTCCAACGTGCGTAGTTATTTGCCTGAACCCAGCTAACACCCACAACAGGGAAGTAGCGGAATCCGGGATATCTGAGGTAGTGATCAACATAAGGATCGTTGAAGGCAAGTTTGCCGATCCAAACTGTGGTGTCGGGAAGTGCAGCCTGGTAAACTTCTTGCGAAGAGTCTTTGCTCAGGTAGTGCATATATTCCAACCAGTGGATGTTAGCGATCTCGGTTTCGTCCATGTAGAATGAAGCAACAGAAACTGTTCTTTCGATGTTATCGCGATACGACATAACATCTTCTTCGAACGAACCCATAACTGCACGACCGCCTTCGATGAATACCGTGTTAGGAGCATCAGGCTGACCTTCGAAAGGTTTTACCTGGAAGCCGCCTGCATCGTCATCGTTGTAAGCGAGTCCGGTGGCAGTACTCATCTGTCCTGGATTCGTTGCTGTGGGCTTACCTCCCCGATTTCCGAAGAGTGAACAAGAGGCGATGATCATAGATCCGCCTACGAGAAAAAATAACCCCCTTACGTACTTCATTTTCCTGGTGTTGATTTTTAAAGAACTGCTAATATATATAGATAAGTGCATGTTTTCCAAAGACTACCCATTAGAAACATAAATCCGTAGTCCAAGTGCCGACCAACCGCCCAACCTGTCGCCAGACTGAAACGACATCACCTCTTTTCTATTGTGCCTGAAGACTTAATCCAAATTTGGGAATCACCGTCTTGAATTGAGTAAAAATCGTCGAAAAAAGGGTCAAAAACCGCGTTTTTGGCCCATGGCACACTTTTGACACAATGGGTATCCGTTATGAAAACTAAAGGGATATTCAGCATCGATGATTTCAAACGCGCGTCGTTTGAGAAGAAGTGTGATGTTGTTACCACACAATCGAATTACATCGTGACGCGGACATTAGGTAACTGTAAAGTTTACCTCTATCACTGCAGCGAATTCTTCATTGAAGTTTTCTACTCGCCCATCTACAAAAAGGTGCTTATGATCAATGCGTTTGATGACGCAGAAAGCCTGGTGCCTTACTCAGAAAAGGTGTCTTTGAGCGAGCTTGGCATTGAAGAAACTGAACAGTAAGAACATTCGATGGCATATACTTCGCACATACCGCTCACAACTTTCAGAGAAGTATCTATCGGTGATAAAGCGAAAGCCATCACAATGTTCGGCACACTGCTCACAACTACCACTGCCTTCGGCATGGACTTCTTCCTGTACGCAATAGATAATTATTTCGTAGAAGTAACGTCCGTGCCCAGGACGGGCGACGTGATCTACATCAAAGCTTCGGAAAAGATCAGCATAGTGGACATGTACCTCGATAACATCGAAGTATCAGAAGTTCTCAAATAACTTCAGTGCGTCATTCACCGACGCTATCTTATCAATAGTCAGGATCAGCTTTCCATTAGTGTCCTTCATTTTGCACCGCCTGGAATTCGACTGAACAAACTGCAGCACCTTGCCAAATATTTCCGACTTGAAGTATTCATCCTTGCCGGAAATAAACTGCCCCTTGAACTTCTCGTTCTTCAAGCTGATCTTTTCGAAGCCCAACCTCTCTCCTATCCAGCGAAGCCTTACGGAGTTCACCAACTGATCTACCGATGGAGGTATCTCTCCAAAGCGGTCTTGCAATGAGTTCTTGAATTGACCGAGTGACTCCTCATTCTTGATGTTGTCCAAAGTGGCATACAACTGGAGACGCTCGCTCGTGTTGCTCACGTATGATTCCGGGATGAGGATCTCGAGGTCAGTTTCAATCACACAATCCTGGGCGATAAGTTTTGCCTTTTCGGCAAGCTCATTCGCAAAAAGATCTTTGAATTCAGTCTCTTTCAATTCCTGGATGGCATCATCGAGAATTTTATGATAGGTGTCGAAACCCAGGTCGTTAATGAAACCACTTTGTTCGGCACCGAGAAGATTTCCCGCACCACGAATATCGAGGTCACGCATTGCTACCTTGAATCCATCGCCCAGCTCCGAAAATTCTTCCAGGGCCGACAATCTCTTCCTCGAGTCTGAAGAAAGAACTGAAGTTGGCGGAGTTAGTAAATAACAGAATGCTTTCTTGTTGGAACGACCCACGCGACCACGCATCTGGTGAAGATCACTTAAACCAAACATGTGCGCCTGGTTAATGATTATCGTATTAGCATTCGGAATATCGAGACCAGACTCGATGATGTTGGTCGACACGAGCACATCGTATTCTCCTTCGATGAAACGGATCATCACCTTCTCAAGCTTATCACCATCCATTTGCCCGTGCGCGATGCCGATACGCGAATCAGGTACAAGCTTGAAGATCACGTTGGCAACCTGTTCGATATCGCTGACACGATTGTGAACAAAGAACACCTGCCCGCCCCTTCGAATCTCATAACTTACAGCGTCGCGAATGATCTCTTCATGATATGTATGAAGCTCGGTTGTTACCGGCTGACGATTCGGAGGAGGAGTGCTGATGATGCTAAGATCTCGTGCACCCATTAGTGAAAAGTGAAGCGTGCGCGGGATCGGCGTCGCTGTAAGAGTCAGCACGTCGACGTTAACCTTAAGTTCTTTCAACCGGTCTTTCACTTTAACTCCGAACTTCTGCTCCTCGTCGATCACCAGCAGACCGAGATCTTTGAACTTGACGTCTTTACTAACGACACGGTGAGTTCCGATGATTATATTGACCGAACCTTCTTTAACATCGTTGAAGATCTTTTTCAGTTGTGTATCGGACTTAAACCTGTTTGCATATTCGATGCGTACCGGGAAATTCGAGAGGCGCTCGCTGAACGTGCGATGATGCTGCATTGCCAGGATGGTTGTCGGAACGAGAACAGCCACCTGTTTACCTTCTGTTGTTGCTTTGAACGCTGCTCGTATTGCAACTTCAGTTTTTCCAAAGCCAACATCGCCACAAACAAGACGATCCATCGGGTGAGGCGTTTCCATATCGCGCTTCACATCTTCGGTAGCCTTCGCCTGGTCGGGCGTGTCTTCGTAGATGAACGAGCTTTCTAGTTCGGCCTGCAGGAAACCATCGGGAGAGAACTGATAACCGGGCGCCGTTTTTCTTTTAGCGTAAAGCTCGATCAGCTCTTTCGCAATGTCTTTGACCTGCTTCTTTACCTTGTTCTTTTTGTTCTCCCACTCGCCAGAACCAAGTTTGCTGATTGGTGGCGGCGTGCCCTCTTTACCGGTGTATTTTGAGATCTTGTGAAGCGAGTGAATGTTGATATACAACAGGTCATCATCGCGAAACACCAAACGTATCGCTTCCTGTTGCCTGCCGTCGACTTCCTTTTTTTCCAAACCGGCAAACTTGCCAATCCCGTAGTCGATGTGTGTCACGAAATCACCGGGCTGCAGCGTCTGCAGTTCTCTGAAAGTCATTGCTTTCGACTTCGAGAATTTTTCTTTTGCCCGGTAGCGATGAAAACGTTCGAAGATCTGGTGGTCGGTGTAACAAACGACCTTCAGGTTATGATCAACAAATCCCTGTCGAAGCCCGACATCCAGATTTTGGAATGACAGCTCCGGGTGGATCTCGCTGAAGATGCCATGAAGGCGTTCGAGTTGTTTTTGCTGTTCTGCCGCAATAAAATTCGTGTAGCCTTGCATCTGGTGATCTACCAGGTTGTTGGCCAGCAACTCGAAATTTTTCTTGAACGCAGGCTGTGCACCAGATCTGTACTCAATTATAACGTCGGTAGGGTAGTGATAGCGGCTTCCGAACTCTATCTTCTTAAACGACTCTAATGTTTTTTCGAAGCTTTCGCGTGTTTCGAATAATGCCTGCGGTTCCAATGCTACTCTTGCCTGTCCGCTGTCGTGAAGGATCTTATCGAAACTCTGACTGGCTTTTTGAAAAGACTTTTCAATCACATCGAACGAAAGAACCGTGTCTTTCAACCAGACACGTGTGTTCGGAGGAACAAATTCGAGCAGCGACTGGCGTTGTTCCTGCACCAGGCGCGTCTGTACGTTCGGCATCAGGTTGATCTTGTCCATATTCTCGACCGAAAGCTGTGAGCCCGGATCGAATGAACGAATGCTGTCGACCTCGTCGCCGAAGAGCTCGATGCGATAGGGGAGCTCGTGAGCAAACGAGAATACGTCGATGATACCTCCGCGGATCGCGAACTGCCCGGCTTCGTAAACAAAGTCGGCCTTCTCGAAATCGTAAGTGTGAAAAAATTCCTCCAGGAAAGCCCGGTCGAGCTTCTCACCCACTGTGATCGCAAAGGTGTTCGAAGCGAGAGATTTTTTGTTGATCACCTTCTCGGAAAGTGCTTCCGGGTATGTGACAATAATATGTGAATGACCCGGCGCTGAAATGCGATTCAGACACTCCGCCCGCATCAGGATGTTTGCGTTCTCAGTCTCGTCGTATTCGTACGGGCGCTTGTACGACATCGGGAAGAAAAGAATTTCCTTTCCGCCAAGGAGATTTTCCAGGTCGTTAAAAAAGTATGCTGCTTCTTCCTTGTCGTGGAGTATGATGAGATGGTCGGCGCGGGTGCTTTTGAAAACTGCAGCGAAGAGGAGCGCATCGAGGCTTCCATTCACTCCTTTCACCCGGATGGCGGCTGATTTGGACGTACCTATCCCTTCCGCCAGCGTCTTTACTAAACCGTCGGCCTTGAAAATTGATAGAAATTCATCCGCCCTCAACCTAAAAAAAGAAGGCAAAAATAATGCATTACTTTTGCACCCACATGGCGTACCTCAGAAATCTGTTTCTTTACCTTTCACTGGCAAGTGTATTATTTATTGCCTTTGGATTGTGGCGCCCGTGGGTAACTCTTTGGTGGGAAGATGTTTCGAACCGGAGAAAGGTGATCAAAGTTTACGGAACA
>DASRSO010000140.1:0-2183 GCA_035656375.1 Cyclobacteriaceae bacterium
ATGGCTGCTTTACGAGCTGCACACACCGACAAAGAATTGAACATCTACTATCAAAAGCGAATTGAGGATGGAAAGAGTAAATTGGAAACTCTCAACATCATCCGAAACAAAATCGTATCAAGAATCTTCGCCGTTGCAAAGAGACAGACACACTACGTGGGGATCATGAAATTCGCTGCTTAAAAGGTACTCGAAATCAGGCCAACAACAGGATCGGCTGCCATACGAAGGGGCACGGAAAAAATATTGCTCCAGGAATTTGGTGTCGATAACGACTTGGAATACCGCGCCAAGAATCGGGCACTTTTGGCCGCTAGAACTCGTCCCGTTCTCATCAATTTTATCATGACCTAAAGGACGGACCTGAGATAACATGAAAACAGTAACAAAGGGTAACAGTACCCCTTATGGAAGAGGTTTGATTCTCGAGATGCCTTTTTTTATTTTTACTTAAATATCACCGCGACATGAGTGTCTCAATGTCGTTAGGCGCAATGTGCATTTCAAGTCGAAGGCCATGAAAGTATTAGCTCTTCTTTTCCTATTACCCCTCTGCACGAGCAATGTTCTTTCACAAAAACTTTATGTATGGTGCCCAAATGATCCGGAGGTAGTCGCGAGGAAGGGGCTTCTAGAGAATGAAGAAGTAAATCTTGTAATTTTTGATGGACGACTACTTACCAAAAACAGTAAAATAGAATGCTCCGATGAGGAAACGGTGCGCATAATCGGAGAATTTGTCAAAAAAGCCTATCCCTCCTCAAAAATCAATCTGATAGAGACCAGTGAATATTTCAAAGATGCCATATCTGGTCGAATTACAATCAAAGTTGCTGTAGCTGCTTATCATGCAGCGTTTGGTGCAGACCTAAGCATTGGAATCGGATCTATTGGAGAGAAGCTAACTTGGGGAGTAATCCCAGAGGGAAAATGGAATGCTGCTACGGGCTATTATGTGCAAATCTATGACTATAGAAACGAAGAGAATAAACTAAAAAGTGTTAGGGAAATTACAAGACTCGCCTCAAAGTCAAATCTCGGGGGCTACACGACTGCCAAGAAAATTCTCAATCAAACATATTTGGAGGCAAATCAAGACCTTCTCTTTTTCATCGACAATACGTTTATGAAATGATGACGACAACCTTTCGGTTTCCGTTATTTAAATCAATAGAACGATTGACATGCTGTAATTTCGAATCTCCCGACCATAATCTAGTCCTCTCATCTGAACCCAGTTTGTCAGATTTTATTTAAAGTCATAAACCTTTCGAATTTCCTTTCGTGACCCGGTCTCTGTTTTCGTAGCCACTCAATTATCGCCTCCTTTTCCTTTTTATGGGTTTCTTGGTCTGAACCTTCTCGCTTCACATCCAATTCAATCCTTTCCAAGGAGCCAATTTTGGAGTCGATTCCTTTAAGGTAATTTTGAACCTCAGAATTGAAAAGATACATGGAGTGGCGATACGCAATGCGGAACACTTCAAGATCGATCTTTTGAGGCTCGCCAGAGTAGTATTTGTCGATGTCCGTTAAAACGCGTCTTACGTCCTCAATGATTTTAATTCGCCTTTCGAATAGATCCAACCGTACTTGATATTGTTGCGTCTTATGTTGGCGATAGGCTATCCAAATTGCGAGGATTGCAACTATTGGAGTCAAAACAGCCGAAAGGTAGTCCGTCCAATCCTTCTCGGATTGGGTTGTTAAGGCAACGGGTATCGATTGTCCGGCGTCCACTTTCAAAGGTTCGGCAAGGGTTATATGCAAGGTATCCGTTCCAGTTTTTACCGGACTCGAATTTGCAGTCGTTAACATCCCCACAATTGGCAGCGTCAACATAAGAACTATGCAGAATTTTCTCATTTGGGTCAAAGTATTAGTTGTGTTCCGTGAATCGTCGCTGGCTTTGATCACCGTTTCCAAAGGTCAGCCTATTCGGGTTAGTGCTATCAAACCTCTCGGGTCAGACAATAAAATTAATCAGTCTCGACACAATCCCGTTAAAGACTAATTCCAAACCCACCAAAATCGTATCTTTACCCACGTCCTCCACACTGCAAACCCAGGTGTCTCCTCCCGGTGACCTCAATCACCATCGTTCTTCCAAATATTTGAATCATAGAGGGTTGTAATCCAGACAATCACCTGGCCACCCCGACATTATTCCCTGCCGCTTTAAA
>DASRSO010000141.1:0-11462 GCA_035656375.1 Cyclobacteriaceae bacterium
TGGTGATCAAAGGGAAGGCTGAAACCCGTGTGATGAAATTCGTAAATGGTGCGTGGTCGCAGCCCGAACAACTTCTCGTTCACGGAACTTATAGTTACAACGATCCATTTCTCTCGCCGGATGAGAAACGACTCTATGTAATTTCGGATATGCCTCTCAATGGCGAGGGTCCCGTTAAGGATTACGACATCTGGTACATTGAACGTGAGGGATCGAAGTGGTCGAAGCCGATCAATGCAGGGCCAAACATCAACTCGTCGAAGAACGAGTATTATATCTCGTTCACCAAATCGGGGAAGATGTACTTTTCCTCGAACAAGAACGAGGGAAGTGTTAAAGAGAACTTCGACATCTATACGTCGGAATTCAAGGGAGGACAATTTCAACCTGCTAATGTCCTTGGAGCTGCGATCAACACGCAGGCATACGAAGCCGATGTGTTCGTTGCCCCTGATGAGTCTTACGTGATCTTCTCCGCCAATCGTCCCGGTGGACTGGGCAGCGGAGATCTTTTTGTTTCATTCCGGAACACAGACGGCACATGGACGACGGCGAAAAGCCTTGGGAACACCATCAATACGAACACCGACGATTTTTGTCCGTACGTAAGCCCCGACGGCAAATATCTTTTCTATACAAGCAGGCAGGATATTTATTGGGTTTCGACGGAAGTAATTCACAAATTGAAGTAGTCGACGCGAAATCTTTCACTCAATTTTTGCAATCTTTAGGATATAGCCGAGTTTCTTAATTTAACTCAACCGCCAATCCTATGAATGCAACTACCTTTCGTACAGCCATCCGGCACCTGGTGAAGAACAAGATGGCCGCGTTCCTCAACATCTCGGGGATCTCTATTGGTGTTGCAACGTGCCTCACGATCGTAATTTGGGCACAGCGTGAATGGTCGTTCGACAATTTTCATCCGGGTTCAGCGAACAAGTTCCGTGTTTCGAATACCTTCAAGAGTGAAAGCGAAACATTTTCGCAGGCTCCTTCAGGGGTGGCGCTCGGCGCACAGCTTCCGAATCACATCCCTGCGATCACAAGTGCATGCCGGATCTTTAAAGAAGGCGGCAAGTTTACCTACCAGGATAAAACATTCTTCGAGCAACGCTCATGCTACGTCGATTCAAGTTTCTTCAATTTCTTTGGATTCAAACTGATCCACGGGCAAGCTAACCAGTTGCTGAAAACTCCCAACGAGGTCGTGATCACAGAAAGCATCGCAAAGAAATACTTCGGCGGCGTGGATGAAGCGATGAACAAGGTGCTTTTAAAAGACAAAACGCCCCTGACGGTAACTGGTATCGCTGCGGATCCGCCGTTGAACACTCACATTCAGTTCGATATCCTGGTTCCATACGCAACACTTCACAAGACGGTGATGGAACTTTATAACCAGGACTTCAACAATCAATGGACTGGTGGATGGCCGGATACTTACATAGCGATCGCCGACGTGTCGAAGAGGGCTGAGGTTGAACAAATGATAAATGAAGTTGTTGCCAGATTTTCGAAGCAGGAGTGGGAAGACAACAAGATTTCCTATCACTACTTCATGCAGCCGATCCGCGACATTCATCTTCAGTCGTCGTTGCGTTACGATAGTCCGACCAACGGAAGTCTTGTGACCGTGCGTGTTTTTATTGCGGTAGCAGTGTTCATATTGTTGCTGGCATGCATCAACTACGTCAACCTGATGACGGCCACTGCTCTTAAGCGGGCGAAAGAGATATCGCTTCGGAAAGTTGCTGGTGCGAGCCGTCAGCAACTTATGCGTCAGTTCTTTGCCGAGACATTTGTTGTTACCACCGTGTCGGTTGGCCTGGCACTGCTGATGTTGCTGGGCACGCTGCCCGTGCTTTCGTCGTGGATGGGGCAGGTGTACGAATTGTCTTTTACAGCCGTAAATATTTTGATCCTCGCGGGTTTCATCCTCCTGGTTTCATTGAGCGCAGGTTTCTACCCGGCAATCGTGTTGTCATCTTTCCAGCCAATTGCGGCGCTGCGAGGTCGGTTCGGAACGACCAGCAGTGGACAGTTGGCCCGCAAGACGTTGGTTGTTCTGCAGTTTGCAATCTCTACTGTGTTATTGATATCTATACTCGCCGTCAACCAGCAAATGTCTTTCATTCGTAACATGCCGATCGGCTACGACGCAGATGCTGTGGTTACTGTTGACTTCGATGGCGATGAGCAAGTCCAGAAAAATTATAATGTGATCAAGAATGAGCTTCTTTCGGCACCGTATGTTCTGTCGGTAGGGAGGCACTCAGGCAATACTGTAGGCGGACTCGGCAACGGGTGGATCTTTACACAAAACAACGAGGGCAAGGAAGTGACAACCAGTATTTATCGAATGAATGCCGACGCCGATTATTTCGAAACTTATGGTATGGAACTGGTAGCTGGTCGTAATTTCGATAAGGGCAGCGAAGACACTACAAAGGCAGTGATCGTGAACGAAGCTACTGTAAAAATGATCGGCTGGCCCTCTGCACAAGATGCGCTTGGAAAGCCATTCATCCAGGGAAAAAATACACGACACGTTATCGGCGTTGTTAAGGATTTTCATTTTGAGAGTCTGCACAAACGTGTTGAGCCCCTTCTCATCGGACATGTTCGTGGCGGCCGGGGGTTATCACTTCGTTTAGAACGTACTCACATCAGCGACGGAATTGCGCATCTCGAAAAAGTGTGGAAGAGCCGCGTTCCCGGTGTCCCGTTGCAGTATTCATTTGTCGATGAATCACTCGAGGAACAATATGCCACAGAGCAGAAAATGAAGTCAGTGTTTGATATCTTTGCTGGGCTTTCATTTCTCATCGCATGCATGGGACTTTTCGGTCTTTCAACATTTATGATCCAGCAGCGCATTCGCGAGATCGGTATTCGTAAAGTACTTGGCGCCCAGGTTTCAAGCATCGTTGTTTTGCTGAACACAAATTTTTCTAAGCTTGTTTTGATCTCTTCACTTGTGGCTATGCCACTCGGCTGGTTTGCAATGAAACAATGGCTGGAGACATTTGCGTACCACACTACCATTTCATGGTGGACATACCTCCTCGCAGTGCTGATACCTGTGGCGATTGCAATTATTACTGTAAGCTTTCATTCGATCAGGGCTGCGCTGATCGACCCGGCACAAACTTTGAGATCTGAATAGGATGGAGAATTCTTATACACCGGTTGCATACGAGTATCGCGAGATCATTGAAGATCTCATCGCTAAAAAATCTTCAGGTAAAGTTTTCTTCTGGGCAGGGGAGATGAAGGTTGATGAAGTAATAGGCACCCCCATAAAAATGGAAGAGATCGACGGCAAAGGGGTGTTCGTGTTCTTCGACAACGGAGCACAGGTAAGGATCGACCGTATCATAACATTCTTCGGGAAGCCCGGCGCAGGTTTCGACGAATACGACTCGTACGCAAATCAATGCCTTTCATGCCAGGCCGGGGTACCGTTGTAATTCGTGGCTGAAACTCCACTTATTTCCTGTTATGCGGCCGGCGATTTAGGTCCTCGATGTCGTTCCAGAATTCTGCACGCAGTTCCCGTAAATATTTTAAGATTTTGAATGCAGCTGGAGTGATATAATAAATCCGCTTTCGTCTGCCACCTCTCTTGTTAGTTACTTCTCCAAGCGCCGACGTTAGAAAACCCTTGTCATCCATTCGCTTTAGTACCGATTGTATCGATCCAAGACTGGGCTTCGAACCGAGCCGGCGCTCCAGTTCGCGCTTCACCGACACGCTGAATGCTTCTGTCTTCAGTACGGCGACCGTCATCAGAACAAACTCTTCGAATTTCCCCAGGCTATTTCCTTTCATCACGGCTTGCAACGACTTTATCGACGATTCTCAGGTATAGATCGGTAGGCGTATTGGTTCTGTACTTGTCGTAATTTGTTTTGTGTGCAATTACCACATTGAGTGCCGGCAGTACAGTAATGAACTGCCCGAAAGCGCCGGTAGCAGTGTACGCATTCCGGTAAGGTCCGTCGTCATTCCATAACCACCACAGGTAGCCATAACTAAACTTAAAATAGTTCGTCTTGTTTTTGAGTGCTTCCTCATAGGTGGTGACGGGTGTTGTAATTGTTTTCACCCATTTGGAAGACACAACCTGTTTGTTTTTCCACTGGCCTTTCGTAAGCATCAGTAAACCGATCCTTGCCATGTCGCGTGTTGAGAACCACATGTGATAGGCAGGATAGATCGATTTCGTTGAGTCGCCGTATTTACGCTGGATCTTTCGGTCCCAGTCCTGCATTTCCAATGGCTTCGCAAGAACCGAGTCGACTATGTCGTAAATATTTTTATTTGCGGCTTGTTCCAGGATGAAACCGGCAATATTGAAATCCCAATTGTTGTACAGGAAGTAGGAACCGGGTGAAACAGATCCACGCTTCGGCGCCATGTTCGACTGGTCGCCTTCGTTGCTGGCAGGATGGTACACACCCGACCTGGCTGTAAGCAAATGCCGTATGGTGGCCTTTCGTTCGAGGGGCAATAGACCGCCGACGTCATCAAGACCGAGCTGTTCGATCGTCCTGTCAAGATCAACACGGCCAGATTCGACATACGGACCATAGATTAAAGAGAGAATGCTCTTGCGGCACGACGCCATGTAACTGTTGTCGGTAACATTTCCGTATTGAAAAACTACGCGGCCCTGGTGGATGACCATCATGCCGGTAGTAGCCGCGCTGTCGGCCAGGAATTTTCCCAATGCATTTAATTTATCCTCGTCCCATCCGGAGCGTTCTAGGTTATCGATCACCTTCCAGTCGTTGTCGGGGTAGTCCTGGCAGTGTCCAAGAGTATGGAAAATGACGAGCGAAAAAATGCAGAGAGATCTCATGAGTCCGGCGCTTTTTTGGTAAAGCAACGCCGATAAGTCTCTTAGGTCTTCTCAAAACACGTTTTGAGAGTAATTATTTCGATGCCTGGCGGTCGACGAATTCTTTGGGTGACATCCCCGTGGTCTGCCTGAAGACGCGGTAGAAACTTGCCTCCGAGTTGAACCCGCATTCCAGCGCAATGCCGAGCAATGAGAGGTGGCTTGACCGGGGATCGGAAAGCCTTTGTTTTACTTCTGCGATCCGGTATTCATTTACCAGGTTTCGGAAATTTTTTCCGAGGGAATTATTTATTGTGTGCGATACGATGCTGGTGGGAACTCCAATCCGCGATGCCAGGAGTTGGATACTGATTTCCGGATCGCGGTATGCCTTGTCATTCTCAAGTGCATCAATGATTTTTTGACGTGCCGACGAAACCGTGCGCTCGTCGATTGCCGGTCCTTCTTTTTTCGTTTGGCCGGCGAGAACGACCGGGGGAGGAACAGACTGCTGCCGATAGCCCTGGACGCCCATGTAGTAGATTATCACCGCCATGCAGAGATAAAATAATTGCCAGTGGAAAAAGTTTGTCATTCCGAAGCCGAACTGATCGAGCAAAAGATTGATCGTCAGCACTGAAACCAGTATGGTGAATAACACCAAAACGTTCCGCAACCATGTGTAGGTGGGATACGACATATCGCCGCTGTTGTCGTCGATCCATTTCCTGTAATTTTTTATGAGGTTGTAGCTAAGGTAGCAATAGGTCCATGAGGAGATCACCGACAGTATGTCTTCGAACCATTTTACTTCACTGAAATACATCGCACTGGCAATTACGTCCTGCTCAACAGGGTTGGTGCCTGTTTGGGTAAGCATGTATACGATAACGGCGTGAATGAAAAAGACCAGGGACGGAACAAAATGGAGTGCCTGGCGGGCGCCCATCCGGAATTTTCCGTCGACCGACGATCTGATGTAGAGATAGATCAAGGGCTGTATTGTGAGGTCGAAGGCAAGTGGAAAATATCTGAACGCATGAATGTTCCACAACCCAATTGTATGCAGGATGATCTTGAAGCTGAGAAGGATAAAAGTGAAAAGTGTAAACGCCAGCAGTGTGTTCCGCTGACGATTTTGTTTGACTGAGAAAAGGAGAGATCCGGTGAACAGTCCCTGGGAGATCCCGATCACGACAAGTAAGTCGAAAAGACTGAAATTCATGTGTGCAAAATACGACTGCACTTGTATATATTAGAACAAACATCGAACGATACAACCAATGAAGGTTCTTGCATCTGCGATTTCGACTCTTGTCATCACGTTTTTTTTCCTTTCATCATGCACTAATCCCAAAGACGATCCGAAGAACTGGCCGGTCGTGCAACTACCCGACGGTGCCGACACGACGCAGGAGTACTGGAAGGGTATTGACCTGAAGCCAAAACCCCCGGTGATCCCGCTCCCTATCGAAGAAGAACGGGAAAAATTCCTCCTTCAGCCCGGCTATAAAATGGACGTAGTCCTTTCCGAGCCGCAGATCCAGCAACCCGGCGCTATTACGTTCGATGGCAACGGCAGGATGTACGTGCTTGAGCTTCGTTCTTACATGCTCACCCTCGATTCCGATGGAACACTTGAGCCGGTGAGCGGCATTTCGCGTTGGGAAGACAAAGACAACGACGGTACATATGAGACAGGCGGACTCTTCGTCGACAGCCTGGTGTTCCCCCGGTTCGTGTTGCCCGTTGGGCCGAACAGTATTCTCACGATGGAATCGAACGCCAACAATGTTTACAAATACACCGACACAGACAACGACGGCAAGGCCGACAAGAAGGAATTCTTTACCGACAACTTTGGTCGCGCCGGCAATGTGGAACATCAACAGGCATTTTTGTATTGGGGCATGGATAACTGGTTGTACAGCACGGTTAATCCTTTCCGTGTGCGTGAAACGCCTCGTGGTGTGATACGCGAATCGACCGGTTCAAACCATGCGCAGTGGGGTATTACGCACGACGACGATGGCAAACTTTGGTTCCAGGGCGGATCGAACGGAGTTCCTTCATACTTCCAGTTCCCGATCCACTATGGCGATTACGTTGTTGAAAAGAATTTCGAAGAAGGCTTCGATGTTCCGTGGGGCGCAGCCGTTCTCGTTGCCGATATGCAGGGCGGGATGGGACAGATACGAATGCCCGAAGGAACATTGAACCGGGTTACCGGCGCGTCGGGTAACGATGTATTCCGTGGCCATCGATTGCCCGATGATATTAAAGGACAATATTTTTATGGTGAACCCGTAGCGCGTATCGTTCGCCAGATCGATGCCGATGTGAAAGGCGGACTTACCACGCTTCGAAACGTGTTTCAGCCACAAAAATCGGAATTCATTCGTTCAACGGATCCGTTGTTCAGGCCTGTCGACATGGCAACCGCCCCCGACGGCACGATGTACATCGTCGATATGTATCACGGTATTATACAAGAAGGGGAGTGGACCCCGGTTGGCTCATACATCCGCACAAAGATCCAACAGTATCAGCTCGACAAGGTTGTGAGCCTTGGACGGATCTGGAGGCTGAGCCACGAAGGGATGGAGCGCGACAAGACACAACCACACATGTACGATCAGACATCCGCAGAGTTGCTGCAACATCTCTCGCACGAGAACGGCTGGTGGCGTGATATGGCACAGCAAATTCTTGTGCAGCGTGGAGATAAGTCGGTGGCACCGCAGCTTGTGAACATTGTAAAGACGAGCGACAACCTTCTTGCGAAGTTTCATGCGCTTTGGGTGCTCGAAGGCATAGACGCCCTCGATGCTTCTTTGGTAAAGGAGCTGATGAAAGATCCTAATCCACGCATGCGCACGATGGCGATGTGGGTAAGCGAATCGCTTTACAAAGCAGGCGATGTATCTTTTAACAAAGAGTACCTAGAGTTAATGAAAGACCAGGATACAAACGTGAAGATGCGTGCGATGATGACAGGAAGGTTGTTGAAAGTTCCGGGCACAGAAGCTGCCGTGAAGAAGATACTTGCGGCAGATACAACTGCCGGTATTCAACTGGTTGGCAAGCAGGTGCTGGAACCCAAAGTGGTAAATTCATTCTTTGGAAGAAGCCGGCCGAACCTGAACGAGAAGGAAGCGGCGTTAGTAGAAAAAGGCGCCCAGATATTCAACAGCCTGTGTTCGACATGTCATGGTCCGCTGGGCAACGGAACGCCTGCTGGTCCGGGAAAACTTTTGGCCCCTTCGTTGATCGGTTCGGCACGTGTGCAATCTCATCCCGATTATGTTACGAAAGTTCTGCTTCGTGGTATGACTGGCGAGATACAGAAGGAAAGCTACGCCGGTGTGATGATGACCTCGATGGCGAGCAACAACGACGAGTGGATTGCAGCAGTTGCGTCGTATATCAGGATCAACTTTGAGAATGAGTCGTCGCTCATTACGCCGGAGGACGTGGCGCGTGTGAGAAAAGAAACGGCTTCGCAAAAAACTCCATACACATTCGATCAGCTTTGGGCTTCGGTGCCGCGCCACATTCAGCCGAATGCAAACTGGAAGCTCACAGCAAGTCATGCCGCCGAGACGCGCAAGGGCAGTAATGCTTCGGCAGAAGGCGCGTTGACATTTGAGGGATGGACTACCGGCGTTACTCAAAAAGCAGGTATGTGGTTCCAGATAGAGTTGCCCGCTGTAACGAATGTAACCGAGATACAATTCTTGTCGCCGCCCATCAGCCGCGGATGGAGACCGGGGTCTCCGCCACCGATCCATACGTATCCAAAAGAATACGACCTGGAAGTATCTACCGATGGCACGCAATGGACCAGGATCATAACAAACGGCCAGGGAGATAAGCCACAAATGGCGATCCGGTTTGCGCCGGTCCAGGCAAAGTTCCTGAAGATCACTTTAAAGAAATCGGAAGAGATCGTTCATGGCGAGAGGAGAGGTCAACCATTCGACTTCGAAGTGGCGTGGACGATGAGGATGCTGAAGGTGTTCGGGATGTAAAGGGTTAGAAGAACGATCGTTGGAGTGAGGCACGGAGCGGCCATGCTTCCTGAAGCCTGCTAGGTATTCTCTACAATTTGTTCTTCCACTTGTTTTAACTTCATTCGCTGTTTTCGCATCAGTATATCCCGTCGTAAGAACGGGAAGAATATGACTGCGATCAGCAACGTTGCAATTCCCTGGCACAGCATGGTGAGCGGCGCACCGATTGCATGAGCTATCGCGCCCACTACCAGTCCGCCGATCGGCTGCATCCCGAAAAAAGCCATCGCATAGTAACTGATCACGCGCCCACGCATCGTCGGCGCTACGGTGGTCTGGATGATCGTGTTGGCGATCGTTGTTTGGGCCATCATCCCGAAACCAACCACGGCCATGCAGATCAAAGCAGCGTAAAACGACTCCATGTATGCGAAGGCCATCAAGCCCACGCCAAACATCAACGTACATCGAAACAGTACAACCCTGAGATTCGTGCCGGGATTTAACGAAGCGAGGAACAACGCACCCGTCACCGCTCCGAGACCTACGAACGTGTTCAGCAACCCAAATGTTAATGCACTTCCGTGGAATATATTGTCGGCGAATACGGGCAGCAACGTAACATACGGCAGCGAGAGAAAACTTACGCACGCCAGCATGATGATGATCTTCCTGATGCCGGGTGTAGACCTCAGATAGGTTAGACCTTCATTCAGGTCTTCTCTTACGGTTGTGGCACGTTCGCGTTTCTGAAACGCAGGTAGTTTCATAAACAGCAGTGATATGATCACTGCCATGAAGCTGAAGCCATTCGATACGAAGCAGATCTCTGCTCCGAATTTTTCGAGCACCAGACCTGCCACTGCGGGCCCGGCAAGACGTGCAATGTTTATCATCGACGAGTTCAGGGCTATTGCGTTCGGAAGGTGCTCTTTGTTGTCGATCATATCATACACCAACGCCTGCCTTGCCGGTACATCGAATGCATTAATGCACCCGAGTAACACACTTAACGTCAGGATGTGCCATACCTCATGCTGCCCTCTGTACACCAGTATGCTCAGGATAACCGCCTGTATCAGCGAAGCAACCTGTGTGGTGAGCAACACATTGAACCGATTGTAGCGGTCAGACACTACACCGCCCAGTATCGAAAATATGAACGACGGAAACTGCGCACAGAAAGCAGTGACACCAAGTATGAATGCAGATTGGGTCAACTGGAAGATCAACCAGTACACCGCCGTGCGTTGCATCCATGTTCCAATCAGCGAAAGCGACTGCCCAAAAAAGTAGAGACGGTAATTAACACTCTGAAATGCCTGGAACAATCTCGGCCCCGACGTACCCTTCGCTTTCACCATACAAAGCGCAAATTTATGCTTTTGCAGGGTTTATATAGAACGAAAATAGGGGGTACCGACGGTACACGCCGTAGACTGTCGATGCTTATCTTTATAACAGCAATATCCAGCATGCCGTGAAATCGCTACTCTTATATGCATTCCTGCTGTGTTCGGTCGTGGCACAGGCTACGCACCTGCGTGGTGGCCAGATCAGGGTGGTATCGGTCAATGGACTCAACGTCACCGTTGAGCTCCGCGTGATCACTGACACCGGTTCAGAGATTAAAGTCGGCGAAGGGAACTTTGACTTCGGCGACGGTACGACCGTGATAACGGAGACGAAAGAAAACACCAGAATCGATAGCCGGCTGGGTATTGGCCTGGTGGTGTACACCCTGGAACACACTTATGCCTCCGTAGGAACTTACCGTTTGTCTTACACCGAACCGAATCTTACCGGTGGCATTCTGAATATTACCAACTCAATTGAAACCCGGTTTTATATCGAATCGCAGGTTGTGCTCACGGGTCCTGGTCAATCGCCTACCATAAATTTTCCCACTGACCCAATCTTTGTTTGCCCGACCGGCCGCGAGTATGTGTTCTCAACTGCAGCGATCGACGACAGTTCGCCGAACGACTTTTACTACACCTATGAATTGCCGACTCCATCGTCGAACGTTAAAGGTTATAAGCTCCCCGAAAATCTGTCGATCAATAAAGAGAATGGATTGATCAAATGGGATACGAAATTCAACGGGCAACAAGTTGTCGGGTTGATCTGGATACTCGTGAGGGTGAATAAGTTTTCGAAGACCAAAGGGTTCATGGCTTCCGTGTGGCGTGCCATACAGATAACCGTGGAAGACAGTACTTCGAAGATCGATATGACAAATTCCGTTACCGAGGATAATAATAAACTGCTCGTTACTGAGGGGAAGGAGAAGAAAGTTAAAGTGATCCTGTCGGAGGTCAACTCCAACGACAGCCTCTACCTTGATGTTTATTTTAATAAAGCGATCAGGAGCAACATCTCTATCAATAAGCGCGATTCGATAGCCGGAAACATGAAGTTCAAGATTGCTATGATCACATTGAAAACGACTTCCAATATCGTGTCGGAGCAACCATATCCAGTGACCGTAAGTGGAAGGTCTAAATACAGGGTAGACTTTACATTTTTATACAACACAAAGGAGCCAACACCAGATCCGATCGTTACAGGAGTATTGGACCAGGAATACGATGCAGTTTATC
>DASRSO010000142.1:0-35580 GCA_035656375.1 Cyclobacteriaceae bacterium
AGCGTTCATGAGCGACATTCATCACAGAGTTCTTGGCGCTGGCCAGCCCGTTGTCCTGCTCCATGGCTTTTGTGAGACTAACCAGATCTGGGGTGTTTTTGCAAATCTTTTATCACAACATTGTCAGCTTCTCATTCCGGATCTTCCCGGCTTTGGTCAAAGCAAGCTTCCTCCTACACCTTTCAGCATCGACCAGGTTGGTGAGCGCATGTGGCATTGGTTGGATAGCCTCAACATAAAAAAACCTGTCATAGTTGGCCATTCCCTTGGCGGTTATGTGACGTTGGCTATGACACATCAGCGCCCGAATGATGTATCCGGGTTCAGTTTGTTTCATTCGACAGCAAAACCTGACACCGAAGAGAAGAAGCTTAACCGCGATAAAGTAATTGCCTTTGTGAACAAGAATGGTGTTGCTCCATTCATCGAGACATATGTTCCAGGATTATTTTATCGGAAGGACTCACCTTCCATAAAAGATGTGTATCCAGTAGCATACAGTACAACTGCGGAGACATTGGTTGCGTATGCATCTGCGATGCGCGATCGACCGAATCGAAGGCAGGTGTTGGAGGATTTTGAGAGGCCCGTTCTGATTATTGCGGGCGAAAAGGATGAGATTATTCCGCTGGATACCCTTATGGATCAGGCCATTCAACTCAGGAAAGGCCGACTTTCTATACTGTCCGATACCGGACATATGGGTATGCTTGAATCGACTTCGAGGAGCGTGGAAATCGTTACCCAATTTGTCGGTACATGCGCTGGAGTTTAAGCCGCTTTTAAAGCGCGGTCCTCTTCCATTTATGCTTAATACATCCTACCTTCGTCTTTCGGACCGTTGCCCTCAACGAGTGGAATTGCATTTAAACGATTAACCATAACAATAAACGTATGAACGAAGCCTTACCGACTTCTACCCTAGGGTACGACTCGTGGAATCAGCTAGCAGCAAACATCGCCTTCGGTGCCTGGGGATTGGGCCTATTGGTGGTACTTGGTTATCTGGTGCGACTCGTTACGATCTCTGAGTCAAAGGACAAGTATGACTTTATCAACCGCTATGAGATTCGCGTGTTGTGGGTCGCTTCGATCATCCTGATCGTTGGCGCTTGTTTCTTTGTGAACAGCAACATTATCCAGTTGAGCAATCTCTGGATCTTCGTTTACGTGTTCACAACTATTTCGATGGGCATGATTGTAGCGCTCATCGTGCAAAACCTTCTGAAGTTCTACTACCCGTTCTTCATCGAGAAGCGTTTGAAAGTATTACGCTATCGTCCGCGTGTTTCTCCCAAGACTGGCAAGAACATGACCTTGCTCAGTGAAGAGGAAGAAGACGTTTACCTAGACGAAGGTATGATCGCGGAAGAAAATGTTTTCTCTGTTGACTACGATGTGTGGAAAGACGAGGAAACTGGCTTCATCAAGATCGAAAGATATTCTGGCCACCTGCATGCATTGCAGTGCCCTGAGTGTAACTACCAGACATTTAAAGTTGTTCGCGAGGAGATCCTCAAGCAGCCTTCATCTACTGAAGAAGGTGAACTGCTGAAGCACTACCAGTGCGGATACTGCGGCTATAAGGCGAAGAAGACGGTGGTTTTGCGCCAGTCTTCAAAAGCTGAAGCAGCGACAGCGACAGCATAAGAATTACGAATTTTGAATTACGAATTAACCCGGCATCGACCGGGTTTTTCGTTTTATATCAGGTTTGCCGGAAGCTTTATCTGATCCACGTAGAATTTGATCCGTGAATTGCAGACGTCGAGGGGCAGGATCTTTTCAATAAGGTCTTTCTTGTGGTTATAGAAGACCTCCACGTAAAAATCGCCGATTAGATAAAGATTAACCTTGTAGCCGTAATACCGGATTCCCATGATGAACACACCGTTCTCGTACAGCGTTTGCAGCTGTTTGTCGAATGGGAACGATTTGAACTCCGGCCAAATCATATCGAAATTTAATTATTAATACGAAACTTATAAATTTACGGTTCAGTTATATCCCTATGCTTAAGGGTATCATCATTGTAACGCTCGCTTTTTACATCTTTTATAAGATCACCAGCTTTTTTTTCAGGGCTGGCGCTGCGTCACAACAAATCAAAAATCAAGCTAACAAGCAGTTCCGTAACGACGATAAAAAACGTTCTAACGGTGGCAACGTTAAAGGCGGCGAATACGTCGACTACGAGGAAGTAAAATAATTACCTCTTAATCACCCCCGGTGAAAATCCGATTTACCAAATATCAGGCCACTGGCAACGACTTCGTTTTAGTCGACAATCGAAACGGCTCTATAAAGCTTTCGGTTGAAGATATACAACGCATCTGCGACCGCAGGTTTGGTGTAGGCGCCGATGGATTGATGATGATCGAAAAACATCCGAAGCTTGACTTCAACCTGGTCTATTACAATGCCGATGGAAGCCAGAGCCTTTGTGGCAATGGATCTCGTGCAGCAATGAAAATGGCGTCATCGTTGGGAATGGTGAATGGCAAAGCGACCTTTAATGCTTTTGATGGAGCACATGAAGGAGAGATTAAAGGAGAGACCGTTAAAGTGAAGATGGCGGATGTGACAGTAAGCAATGGAACTGATTTCATTAATACCGGATCGCCTCACGCAATACGATTTGTCTCTAATCTGAAAGACCTTAACGTATTCGAAGAAGGAAAAAAAATCAGGTACTCAGACGCATTCAAGCCTAACGGCACCAACGCCAACTTTGTTGAACTGCTTCCCGACAATAAAATTTATGTTCGCACATACGAGCGCGGTGTTGAAAACGAAACACTGTCGTGTGGAACAGGCGTAACGGCCGCTGCGCTGGCAGCTTATTTCAAAGGTTATACTTCCCCGGTAGCCATTAAGACACAGGGAGGCGACCTGTCGGTCCAGTTCATGGCCGAAGCTTCCGGTTCGCCTGACAGCGAACGCAGCCAGTCAGTCACATTTCGCGATATTTTCCTTATTGGCCCTGCCAAAATGGTCTTCGAAGGCGAATTGGACCTTTAATTGCCTCCCTAAATCGTTACCTTTGTAACCCTTTTACATTAGAGGGTGCAGGGACCCCCAAAGCGGGTTTTGCCATTACCATTTGTACTATTTGCTATGCTGAAGTTATTAGCCAGGATATTCGGATCGAAGTCGGAAAAAGACATTAAGTCGGTGATGCCTTACGTGGAGGACACCAAGCGCGAGGGCCAGAAGCTCACAGGGATTTCACACGACGAACTCAGACAAAAGACATTCGAAGTACAGGAGGAGATCAACAACTACCTCAAGACAATAGACGACCAGCTGGCAGCTCTTCACAAACAAATTGCCGACAATCCCGAGCTCGAGCTTTCGGAAAAAGAACAGATCTTCCAAAGGATCGACAGCCTGGAAGTAGACCGCAACAAAGAACTCGAAAAGGTACTGCTGAAGGTCCTTCCCAGGACATTTGCCATCGTAAAAGAAACGGCACAGCGATTTAAGGATAATGAATTCATCGAAGTAACAGCGCTGGAATACGACCGTGTTCTCGCGGCTCGCTACCCCCACATTAAGATCGAAGGCGACAAGGCCATTTGGCAAAACGAATGGATGGCTGCAGGCAACAAAGTGAAGTGGGACATGGTGCACTACGATGTGCAGATCATTGGTGGTGTTGTACTTCACCAGGGCAAGATTGCGGAGATGGCGACCGGTGAAGGTAAAACCCTCGTGGCGACGTTCCCTGCATTCCTGAATGCTCTTTCGAAGCGCGGAGTTCACCTGGTTACGGTGAACGACTACCTCGCACGACGCGACAGTGAATGGATGGGCCCGCTGTACCAGTTCCACGGCCTCACGATCGACTGTATCGACAAGCACGAACCGAACTCCCTGGCGCGCCTCAATGCTTACCGCGCCGACATTACTTACGGTACAAACAACGAATTCGGTTTCGATTACCTCCGCGACAACATGGCGCGCGACCCCGAAGAACTCGTTCAACGCGGTCACCACTTCGCAATGGTCGATGAAGTTGACTCTGTGTTGATCGACGAAGCCCGTACTCCTCTCATTATTTCAGGACCGGTGCCTCGCGGCGACGTGCATGAGTTTGCCGAATTGAAGGTGAAGATCAACAAGGTTGTTGAGGCACAGAAGAAAGCTGTTAACCAGTACCTGAACGAAGCAAAAAAACTTATCGGCGACGGCAATGAAAAAGACGGCGGTCTTGCATTGTTCCGTGCGCACCGTGCGATGCCAAAGTACAAGCCACTGATCAAGATGCTCAGTGAAGCTGGTAACAGGCTGATCCTTCAGAAGACAGAAAACTATCACCTCGCCGACAACAAGAAAGAGATGCCCAAGGCCGATGAGCCTTTGTATTTCGTGATCGACGAGAAAGACAATAGCGTAGAGCTTACAGAAAAAGGTATTGACCTGATCACAGAAGGCGGTGAAGATCCGAGATTCTTCATCCTGCCCGAGATCAGCGTTGAGCTGAATAAGATCGAGAAAGATCTCAATCTGAATTCAGACGAGAGACTTGGCAAGAAGGAAGACCTTATCCGCGAATATTCGACGAAAGCACAACGCATTCACAGTGTTAACCAGCTTTTGAAAGCATACACGCTCTTCGAACGCGACACGGAATACATTATCGTGGATGGCAAAGTGAAGATCGTTGATGAGCAGACTGGTCGTGTACTCGACGGACGTCGTTACTCGGATGGTTTGCACCAGGCGATCGAAGCAAAAGAAAATGTGAAGGTGGAAGATGCTACACAGACGTATGCAACGATCACACTTCAGAACTACTTCCGCATGTATCACAAGCTGGCCGGCATGACTGGTACAGCCGAAACGGAAGCAGGCGAATTTTGGGATATCTATAAGCTTGATGTGGTAGTGATACCTACCAATAGAGCAATCACAAGAAAAGATGCAGACGATCTCGTGTACAAGACCATGCGTGAGAAATTCAATGCCGTGGTTGAAGAGATCGTGAAACTTACGCAGCAAGGCAGGCCGGTGCTTGTGGGTACCACTTCCGTGGAAATCTCCGAGTTGCTGAGTCGTATGTTGCAGATGAAGAAGATCAAGCACAACGTACTTAACGCCAAGCAGCACCAGCGCGAAGCCGAGATCGTTGCCGAAGCCGGTAAGCCAGGCACTGTGACGATTGCTACCAACATGGCCGGTCGCGGTACCGACATCAAGCTTACACCAGAATCGCGCGCGGCAGGTGGACTCGCCATCATCGGTACGGAGCGTCACGAATCGCGCCGTGTGGACCGCCAGTTGCGTGGTCGTTCAGGACGCCAGGGCGACCCGGGTTCGTCGCAGTTCCACGTATCGCTGGAAGACAACCTGATGCGTTTGTTCATGCCCGAGCGTATTGCAAGGGTGATGGACCGCCTGGGTCTGAAAGAAGGTGAAGTGATCCAGCATTCGATGGTGACAAGCTCGATCGAACGCGCACAGAAAAAAGTTGAAGAGAACAACTTCGGCATTCGTAAACGCCTTCTGGAATACGACAACGTGATGAACTCGCAACGCGAAGTAATCTATAAGAGAAGAAGAAATGCGTTGTTCGGAGAACGTCTGCAACTCGACATCCAGACGATGGTTGCCGACACCACTGAAGATATTGTTGTAAGCGGAAAGAATGGCGAGAGCCACGAGAACTTCAAGATCAACGTATTGAGTACACTTGGGTTCGATACGGCTATCGAGGAAGGCAGCCTGTTGCGTTCAGATTCGCGTGTGTTGGCCGATCAGCTTTATGATGAGGCATGGGCACACTATGATCGTAAGAACAAGCTTGTGAAAGAAAAAGCGCTTCCTGTAATGAGAGACATTCAGAAGACGCGCGGCGCAACTGTCGATACCATTCTGGTGCCGTTCACCGACGGCAACAAGCAGATCGGTGTTGCAGTTGACCTGAAGAAAGCCGTAGAGACGGGCAACGCAGAGCTCATTCGTTCGATGGAGAAGATGATCACACTTGCGATCATCGACCAGCAATGGAAAGAGCACCTCCGCGACATGGACGATTTGAAACAATCTGTACAGAACGCGGTGTACGAACAGAAGGACCCGCTGTTGATCTATAAGTTCGAAGGCTTCGAAGCATTCAAACGTTTCATTGCCGGGGTGAACGAACAAACTGTGTCGTTCCTGATGAAAGCAGAGATCCCGGTACAGGAGGCAGATAACTTACAGGAGGCAAGGGCAAACCGTGTTCGTGAAAAACTTAGCGAGAAGAAAGAAGAGTCGCGTTCATTGCTGCAAGGTGGCGGCGGTCAACCCGAACAGCAACAACAACAGCAACGTGGTGGTGGAAACGGAGCTCCACAGCAACAGCGTCCTCCGCAGGAGAAGGTGATGCCCGTTAAGTCGGAGAAGATCGCCAATCGCAACGACCGCGTATCGGTTCAATATACCGATGGTCGTGTGGTTAAAGACATTAAGTATAAAAACGTTGAAGAGGATATCCGTTACGGCCGCTGCATCGTTATAGAATAATAACTGTTATGACCAGGCATCTTCTTGTAGCATTGTTTCTTGTTTTGTCGGCGACTGCCTTCGCGCAGCGTGGCAACAGCAAGCCTGTGCAGGAGGATCTTGCGTCGATACGTCCTCATTTTACTCCCCCTCCAGATACGGGCACGCACTTTTCCGGTAACCCGGTGAAGAACGTGCCTGTGGTACAACCCACGATGACCGTCAACAATAAGGTTGACTATGTTTTGGATAGCATCGACCGGTTGAACTCCGTGAAGAAGTTTGTACCGGGCTATACGATCCAGATATACTCTGGTTTGAATCGTGAGGAGGCAGGTAATGCAAGAAAGAAATTGCTGGAAGAGCTTGATATGAAGTCGGACCTCCAGTACATGCAACCGAAGTTTCGTGTGCGCGTGGGTTATTACTTCACGAACATCGAAGCACAAAGGGATCTCGTTCGCCTGAAGAGAGTTTTCCCGAATGCCATTCTCGTACCCGAAAGTGTTCCCATAAAATAATGTCGTTGCTATCTTCAATTAAGGAGGCATCGCAGTCGGCAGCGGGCGAGGTCATAAAAATGCGCAGGCATCTTCATGCCAACCCGGAACTGTCGTACCAGGAGTTTAAAACATCAAAGTTTGTAGCGGAGGCACTTCGTTCGTTTGGCCTCAATCCTGTCGAAGGAATTGCAGGCACTGGCGTGGTTGCTCTTATTGAAGGGCGGAATGCCGGTTCGAAGACTGTAGCGCTTCGTGCAGACATGGATGCGCTGCCGATACAGGAGGCAAATAATGTTGCGTACAAGTCGACGAACCCTGGTGTGATGCATGCATGTGGTCATGACGTTCACACGTCGTCGTTGCTCGGTACAGCGAAGATCCTTTCGGGACTGAGAGATCAGTTCGATGGAACGGTGAAACTTATCTTTCAACCTGGGGAGGAGAAAAATCCCGGTGGGGCATCGCTCATGATCAAGGAAGGTGTGCTTGACAATCCTCGTCCGGCTTCGATAATTGGGCAGCATGTAATGCCGCTGGTCCCTGTTGGCAAGATTGGTTTCCGTGAAGGGATGTACATGGCCAGTTCCGACGAGATCTACATAAAGGTGATCGGCAAAGGAGGCCACGGAGCTACGCCCGAGCTTACGATCGATCCGGTTCTTATTGCTTCGCACATCATTGTGGCATTGCAGCAGGTTATCAGCAGGAATGCAAGTCCAAAACAACCCACTGTGCTCACGTTTGGCCGGATCCATGGCGACGGGGCTACGAATATCATCCCAAACGAGGTGAACATTGCCGGCACGTTCAGGGCCCTGAATGAAGAGTGGCGCGAGGCCGGGCTGAAGAAGATCATCAAGATGGCAGAAAGCATTGCCGACGGCATGGGCGGGCGCTGTGAGATCGAGCTGTCGCGGGGCTATCCATACCTTGAAAACAATCCAGAGGTTACCAGGAGGATCAGGAAGGCTGCGGAAGATTATGTGGGCAGAGAGAATGTGGTTGACATAGATCTGACACTGGGCTCCGAAGATTTCGCGTACTACTCACATGTCGTTCCCGCTTCGTTCTACCGGTTGGGGACACGCAATGAGTCTAAAGGGCTTACGAGCTACGTACATACGCCCACTTTCGATATCGATGAGGACGCGCTGAGAATATCACCGGGTGTGATGGCGTGGATGGCGATGACAGAGCTGTCACTGTAAACCCCCAGGTTTTTTGTTTCGCGGTTCCAGGTTCTGATATCCGACAGACTTCACGGGTCTGCGTTTTTGGAGACATCAGAAGAGTTAATTTAACCCGGTTTCGAAACACGCCTAACCTCTCCTGGTTGTCCAGGTCCCATCAACTTCCTGATTTCAGAACTTAGAACCCAGAACCCCGCGCTTCGCGGGTAGTTACGTTTTTGTGAAGTCCTCTCTCCCCACCAATCAACTGTTGTCGGGATAATTATCTTTGCGTATGGACCTCAAAGACGAAGTACAGCCGGCCCCCACGGTAAACCCTCCGGTGCCGCGCTGGAAAATCTTCGTCAGAAACACAGCGTACATCCTCGCTGCGCTCTTCATCTTCCTCCTCGCGCTCGATCTCATGATCTCTTCGCTGCAGCACCTTGGTGCGAGTGCGGCTGAAACGATCATCATGGCGACATCAAATCCTTTCACGGGTTTGTTCATCGGGTTGCTCGTTACTGCAATTATTCAAAGCAGCTCTGCAACTACATCGATGGTGGTTGCGCTCGTAGCCTCCGGATCTATCACACTCGAAGGTGCCATACCGATCATCATGGGTGCCAACGTGGGTACCACAATTACCAGCACGATCGTTTCCCTGGGTTTCATCACCAGGAAAAAAGAATTCAGAAGGGCAGTGTCGGCCGGTACGTATCACGACTTCTTCAACATCCTTACGGTGATGATACTTTTCCCGCTGGAGTACTACTACGGATTTCTATCGGGGGTAAGTGAACAGATCGCGAACGCATTTTTCAATCAGCCACTTGGAACAACAACACGGATATCGTTCCTGGGTGGCGGACTTGGAACATTGATCAACAGTATTGTTCAGCTGATAGACAATGGTTTCATACTGGTCATACTTTCGTTTGTCCTGTTGTTCGGATCTATCCTGTTCTTCCGTCGCGTGTTGTCGAAAATACTTGGACTCGAGACACAGGCACAAAGTGGCGAGGGTGGCGTTCAGAGATTTTTCTTCCGCAGTTCGTTCAAAAGTTTTGGATGGGGATTGGTTCTCACGGCTGCGATTCGTTCGAGTACGATAACGACGTCGCTTGTAGTTCCTCTCGTAGCAAAGAAGGTGATCAGGTTGAACCAGGCTGTGCCTTTCATTCTTGGTGCAAACATCGGAACAACGATCACGGCGTTCATCGCAGCAATGTCGAACTCGAACATCGCGATCAGTATTGCTATCGCGCACTTCCTGTTCAACTTTATCGGTGTACTGATCTTCTCGTTCATCCCGTACGTGAAAACCATCCCGGTTAACCTGGCGAAGGGTCTTGGTAAACTTACGATCCGTTACAGGCTTGCTGGCTTCGTTTATATTTTATTAACCTTTTTCTTCATTCCGTTTTCTCTCATCTATCTTAATCGAAGTGCGCAAAGTGTAAGGGAGCTTGTGTACTCGCGTGTGACCGACAATGGCACGTCGGAATACAAAGTTGTAAGCACAACATTCCGGAATCACCAGTTTAGCAGTTGGGCGTATTACGGAAATGAAACGAAGGAACCCGAGCAACTTATACCAGTCGAGCGGCGGAAAAACATACTAATGATCAACAACGAACTGTTCGAGTTCAATAAGCCGGGTTCCTGTCGCGACGGGCAGGACGCCGACGGACAATACCGGATGTGTATCGTTGAAGTGCTGCCCAACTATCGTATCAATGAGACTTTGACCACCGATTCGGTGTTCGTGTTCAGGAAAGTTTACGGCGATTCCCACTCTGTTGAATTGCTGATCAGCGCCAGCGACAATGTGATTGTTTCGAAGCTTGCCACCAAAAATGGCAAGCAGTCGACCGACCTGTTGAAGGGAATCTCAGACAAGTAAATTCGTATATTGCTATCTGGTATGGAAAGCATTAAGGATAGAATCCTAAAGTTCCTGCGTCTTGAGGGGTTGATGGACAACCTGTCGGGATACGTGGAAGCGCGGGTAGCCCTGGTGAAGATGGAGATACGCGAAGAGGTTGCGGGTGTCCTCTCAAGGGGTTTGATTGTGATGCTGATCGTTATGGTCGGCTTCTTGTTTACACTGTTCCTGAGCCTGGCGGCAGCCCAGTATCTCAATGCGGTGATGATGTCGGAATACGCAGGGTATGTGATCGTATCCCTGTTTTATGGACTGATACTTCTCCTGTTAATCGTTTTCAGGAAGGGTATTTTCACAACGTTTGAGAAACGATTTGTTGAATTGATAAGGCACAGGCAGCAGTGATATGGAAATACTAGAATCGCAGAATCCGGAGAAAAAACGCCTCATAGAGGCGTCGGAACGCCACAAGCGCGCCCTTGAAAAGGAAGTGTCAGACCTGTCGAACAGGACCGAAAAAATGCTTACCAACGCGCTGATTATCGGTGGCGCGCTGGCAGTCTCTTACTTTGTGGTGAGGCAGCTTTCTTCATCGTCGGGAAAATCGAAAAAGCACAAAAAACATAAGAAGGTTACAGCCACGCCCATCCAGGTATCTACCGACGAGGATGATGACGACGAACCCGAAGCACCAGGTTTACTCGCTGGCATCGGGACAAAGATTGCAGGGCAAGCGACAGCTGTGCTCGTCGAAGTTGCTCGTCAGAAACTGATGGAGTATCTCGAAAGTCGTAAAAAAGAAGAATGAAACTTCTTGAAACACTACAGCAATGGCACAGGATCGGCAAGAAGTCGGTCGCCGTTCTTATCGATCCCGATAAGGCCGATGATCCTGCGAAGCTGATGGCTCTCATTAATCTCGCTACTGAAAACTGTGTTGATTTCTTTTTCGTGGGCGGAAGCCTTATCACTACAGCTAATCTCTCTGAAGTTGTAAGGATAGTAAAAGAAAACGTAAACATTCCTGTTGTACTGTTCCCCGGAAGCTCGCTCCAAATAGATCCGTCGGCCGACGCAATCCTGTTCCTTTCGTTGATCTCGGGACGTAACCCCGACCTTTTGATCGGTCAACACGTTCAGGCTGCGCCGATATTGAAGAACAGCCGCATGGAAGTAATTCCGACAGGGTACATCCTGATCAATTCGGGAAAGATGACTTCGGTAGCATACATCAGTAACACCACGCCAATCCCTGAAGACAAATTTTCGCTTGCGGCATGTACAGCCATGGCTGGCGAAATGCTCGGGCTTCGTTTAACCTACATCGATGCGGGCAGCGGCGCGGAGCGCGAGATCAGCCAGAAGATGATCAGCACGGTTCGCAAGTCGATCGACACACCGCTGCTTGTTGGCGGCGGGATCAATACGAGTCAGAAGGCGATAGCGGCTTTCGAAGCGGGTGCGGATACGATTGTGATTGGGAATGCACTGGAGAAAGATGCAGACTTGCTGACCGAGATAGCAGATAAGGTTTACGATTGGAATAAGGCGTTGAAATAAATCACCGGGCGTTGAAGTCAATGATGCTTATTGTTCTGGGTTCTAAGTTCTGAAACCAGAAAGTTTATTGAACACGTAAAACCGGGAGAAATCCTGCAGAACCTGGAACCCAGAACAAATTACCCACAGCGTTTCGAAGAATGATTATCTACAACGTTACAAGCTCCGTCGATAAATCAATCTCCGAAGACTGGATCATTTGGATGAAGGATAAACACATCCCTGGGTTACTCAAGACCGGGCTATTCGTTGATTACCGAATGGTAAAAATCCTCAATCACGACGACGAGCATACGTATTCATTTGCCGTTCAATATTTCGCCAAGTCGATGAAAGATGTGGAGGAATATGTAAAAACTCACGCCCCCGCCCTTCGCGACGATGTTCAAAAACGCTACGGCGATAAAGTTGTTTCTTATCGAACCCTGCTCGAGGAAGTATAGGAGTAGTTAAGCCAAATTGATTTTGCCGGGTGCCATCTGCGTAAAATTATACCAGACCAACTCGCAAATTTATGGATCGTTTTCTTCCAGCGATTTTAATTTTGGCAGTATGTTCTTCCTGCCAGATCTATCAGACCAACTTACTGAAATCAGATATAAGCGGCACCGACAAAGAGCCGTTCACATTTGAGAACGATACATTACGAGTCAGCTATTCATTCAACGACCGGTCGGCTCGCATCAAGATCTTCAATAAGTCCGATAACCCTTTGTACATCGATTGGACTCGCTCTTCTGTGATCAAGGGCGGAGCCGCAGAACCATACTGGACAGAGGGCGAGGAGACACCCTTAGAGTTTATTCCACCCCGATCGGGCATTGAAAAGGTGCCTTTCGTTCTCCCCGATGTCATTGATTCCGCCTTTACCGGCACGAAAAATTATACCCGTGAGTCGTCTCCGATGAAGTTCAGAAGCTATATGCTGTTCTCATTCTACCAGGATTTCTATCGATCTTTTTCGCTCGACCATGAGTTCTGGCTGGCAACCACTGTGCAATCAAAACAGCCGGCGGCTGCGTCGACAAAGCCGTACATCTATAACTCGTCAAGGTTAACAGAAGGTGGGAATTTTGCTGTAGGTTTCGTTGTGATCGGGGTACCTCTTGTACTGATCTGTGCTACTGCCGATGGCCAGGACTAGCTCTTCAGGATATTCCGGATCTGATCTGCTTCAAGCACACAGTTGTGCCACTCGCCGCTGATCTTCGATCCATACTTTTTATAAAAATTTATAGCAGGCTCATTCCAGTCCAGCACCTGCCACATCATACCGCTGCACTTTTCGTCGAGGGTATGCTGCATGGTGCGATCGAATAATAGTTTCCCAACGCCGCGGCCGCGCTCGCTTTGTGTTACGATGATGTCTTCAAGCCACAGCCTTTTTCCTTTCCACGTGGAGTATCTCCAATAGTACAGTGAAAGTCCTATGATCTTCACGCCATCTTCGGCAACGAAGAAACCATAGATCGGCTGAGGACCAAAGCCGTCCTTTTCGAGCATTGCCACGGTATTGATCACCTGGTCTGCAGCCCGTTCGTATTCTGCGAGTTCTTTGATAAGTTCGAGTACGCGGGGAAGATCGTCTTTGCGACCAACTCTTATGTTAATGGCCATATAATTACCGATAGCAGGGTGAGTGTAACAGTCGCTGCAAAGAAAGATATTTCAGATAACAATACACATTGCCATGGTAAGAAACTATGTCCGTTCGGGAATCCGGAATGCCAGGAAGAACGCCGGTTCCTTTATGATCAACTTCTTCGGGCTGGTGATAGGCTTCACGTGCTGCGGGCTGATCAGCCTTTACGTGATCAACGAGCTATCGTACGACCGGTACCACGAAAACGCCGACAGGATCTACCGCGTTGCCTACAACGAACAGACCGCCGAAACACCCGGGCCACGGCATTTGGGCACAGTGGGACCGCCCGTCGGACCAGCCCTCAAACAGAAATATCCGCAGGTAGAAGAGGCGGTCCGCTTTCGATATACCTCCGAACGCATCGTTCGTGTGGGCGAGATCCAGAACTACGAATCAAAGATCTACTACGCCGATCCATCGGTGTTCAAAGTTTTTTCGTTCCCGTTCATTGCCGGCGATCGTGAAAACGCATTGAAGCTTCCGAACAGCGTGGTGCTCACGGAAGAAATGGCCCACAAATATTTTGGCGACGAGCCAGCGCTCGACAAAGAGATACTGCTCGACAACAACCTTCCACTGAAAGTTACTGGTGTGTTGAAGTTGCCGGCAGCCACTACCCTGAAGTTCGATTTTCTCCTGCCCTTCGAAACATTCAAAGTTCCTTTTGGCTACCCCGTGACGCTCGACAGTTGGGGCTGGATCTCTTTTCACACGTACATTTTATTGAAGCCGGGCACTGACGCGAAAGCACTCGAGGCAATGTTGCCCGAAGGTTTCGTGAAAGAACACTGGAGTCCGGAGAACGCCAAAAAGTTCAGGTTCGAACTACAACCAATCACCGACATCTATCTCGGCGACATTCACCATGGACACGACCAGGTAGCCGCGGGCAACAAGACATACATCAGTGTGCTCGCTGTCGCGGGATTGGTGATACTGCTTATCGCTGCCTTCAACTTCGCGAATCTTTTCGCAGCCATGTCGGCTTCGCGTGCAAAGGAAATGGGAGTGAGAAAAGTTATTGGTGCAGGCAAGTCGAACGTAGTAATACAATTGATCGGTGAAGCGGTCGTAACCTCAGTTGTGGCAGCGATCGTAGCGATTTGTTTACTCCCATTGGGTTCGCGATTGTTCCCTGTTGAAAGCATTACGGTCGAATTGATCGTCGCTATTATTGCAGTTGCAGTTTTTACAGGACTCCTGGCCGCGTTATATCCTTCTCTCGTACTCGGAAACTTTAGTCACTCGAAACTGCTCAAAGGTTCATTCAAGACCAGCGCTGCAGGCGTCGCTATAAGAAAGAGCCTTGTGTTCGCGCAATTCTCCATCTCGATCATACTTATCTCGTCCGTATTCATCATCTCTTCGCAGATGGAATTCCTGATGAACAAAGACCTCGGTTACAAAAAAGATGAGCTGATGGTGCTTCGAATGAACGGCGATGCCATGAGGCGATACTTTCCTTCACTTAGAACAAGACTCCTTCAGAATCCCGAGATCACCGGCGTAAGCATCGGGGGCGGCCGGATGGACGGCGACAATGGCAACGTGGCCATCTTTACGGAAGCAGACCCCGATGGAAAACCGATGCCGATCGACGCAGCGTCGTTCGACTTCTTTAAAACGATCGGTATCGAAATGGCTGCCGGTCGCGAATTCACCGAACGACAGGCCGCCGACACCCTGCGCGGTGTTATTATCAACCAGTCGGCCGCACGTGCATTCGGCTGGACCGACGAAGATGCTATCGGCAAGAAGATCCGCATCGGCGAAATTGTTCGCGATGGCGAAGTGATCGGCGTTGTTCCCGACTTTCATTTTGGCCCTCTTAGAAACGCCATTCAGCCACTGGTGATCAGCTTTCCGCGCACACGTCTACAGGATATCTACGTAAGGTTCCAGGCAGACAACACAAACGCACTGTTATCAAGTGTCCGCGAAAGCTGGAATACGATCGCACCGGAACTACCTTTCGATTACATTTTCCTGGGCGATCATCTCACGGGCTTATACAAACCGGAAAAATTCTTTTCGATGTTGTTCAATTTCTTTGCTGTCGCTGCAATCGCTATTGCCTGCCTTGGACTGTATGGTCTCGTAAGCCAGGATGTCGTTTATCGCGTGCGAGAGATCGGCATCCGGAAGGTTTTCGGAGCGAGCGTGCTGGGGATCAGTATGCTTATCGTAAAACGTTTCCTAATAATTGTTCTGATCGCCAACGTTGTTGCATGGCCTGTGTGCTGGATGATCATGGAGCAGTGGCTCGATCAGTTCAGCTATCACGTAGATTTGAACGTATACGTGTTTCCTATGGCTGGGCTTGGGACTGCGGCAATGGCGCTGCTCTCAGTGTCTTTCAAAACTATCGCTGCAGCAATGGCAAACCCGATGAAGTCCTTGAGGGTGGAATAAATTACAATAACCGACTGTAGTAGGACCTGGGTGTTGGTTGTGGTGTGTTGGGTGATCGATATTCCGAACGTCGAATATCCAACACCCCACACCCAACACTCAAGTTTTACTACGGCAGTGTTTAATGTTACATTGTCTTTTTCGTCTGCGGAGGCTCTACTCCCATGTTGTAGTATGCAAACGAGTATTGATCGGCAATCATATCAAGGGCTTTCGATAAGTTCGAAGAACCGTGTCCAGACTTGGTATCGATGCGAATGAGCACGGGATTATTCCCTACATGATTCGCCTGCAATGCAGCTGCAAACTTGAACGAGTGTGCAGGTACCACTCGATCGTCGTGATCGGCGGTGGTCACAAGCGTGGCAGGATAAGCTACACCTGGTTTAACTGCATGAACAGGTGAATACTTCAACAGGTACTCTGCCATTTCCTTCGAGTCGTCTGCCGTACCGTAGTCGTACGCCCAACCGGCACCCGAAGTAAATTTATGATAACGCATCATGTCCATAACACCGACTGCGGGAAGGGCTACCTTCGCCAGGTCGGGACGTTGTGTCATCGTTGCGCCTACCAGAAGTCCACCATTCGATCCGCCAGAGATTGTCAGGTAGTTGCTGCTGGTATATTTCTGCGAGATCAGGTATTCACCAGCTGCAATGAAATCATCGAACACATTTTGCTTATTCATCTTTGTGCCTGCATCGTGCCATTTCTCACCGTATTCGCCACCACCGCGGAGGTTTGGTTGGGCGAACACGCCACCATTCTCAAGCCATACCAGGCGCGATGTCTGGAAGTTCGGGCTCAGGCTCACGCCGAAACCACCATATGCATAAAGTAAAGTTGGGTTCTTGCCATTCAACTCAATTCCTTTCTTGTGCACGATGAACATCGGGATCTTTGTGCCATCCTTACTGTTGTAAAACACTTGTTTGATCTCGTAGTCGTCGCCGTTGAAATCAACATTCGGTTTTGCGAAGAGTGTAGACTTACCCGACGCGATGTCGTATTTGTAGATCGATGTAGGTGTGGTGAATGAAGTGAAGGTGTAATAAACTTCTTTGTCGCCCTGCTCGCCATTGAATCCACCTGCCGAACCGATGGTCGGGAAGGTGATGTCTCTTTCGAACTTACCGTTGTAGTCGTACTGCTTTACCTGGGTGCTGGCATCTTTCAGGTACTCAACAAACATTTTCTTGCCTGCGGTGGTAACGCCTACCATTGCAACATCTGTTTCTGGAACGATGTCTTTCCAGTTTTCGACGCCAGGGTTCGCTGCGTCAACAGCTACGATCCTGCCGTTGGGAGCATTGAGGTTTGTTTGAATGATCAGCTTCGAGCCATCGTTGTCGACTATATTGTGATCGTTGTCGAAGTTACCGACGATCGTAACGAGCTTGCTGTTCTTTGCCTTCATATCCTGGATGTACAGTTCACCACCAGTTGTTTTGGTCGCGGCTGCGATCACGAGGTAACGCTGGTCTTCTGTCATACCACCACCGATATAGCGGCGAGGAGTTTTTTCGCCACCGAAGATCATCTGGTCGCTTGTTTGAGGAGTTCCCATCTTGTGATAGTACAGCTTATGATACTGTGTCAGGGCACCGACCTGCTTGCCTTTGTTCTGCCTGTCGTAGCTGCTGTAGTAGAAACCATCGTTGCCTTTCCAACTGATGCCGGTAAACTTAAGATACTTAAGAGTATCGCCGATCACTGATTTATCAGTTGTGTTCAGTACAACTGCTTTTCTCATGTCGGAGCCACCTTCCTGGATGAGCACGGCTACGAGTGAACCATCTTGTGTGTACGATGCTCCTGCGAGCGCAGTAGTGCCATCGGTAGAGAATGTATTCGGGTCGAGGAACACTTCGTCGGTTCCATTTTCACCTTTCTTGCGATAGACAACATTTTGGTTTTGGAGCCCGGTGTTCTTCGAGTAGTAATAGTACTCTCCATGTTTCACGGGTGCTGTGAAACGTTCGTAGTTCTGAAGTTCGCCGAGGCGCTCACGGATGGCGTCGCGGAATTTTATGCTTTTAAGATAACCGAATGTTACGTCGTTCTCTTTCGCGATCCAGTCTGCAGTTTCTTTGGCGGTATCATCTTCGAGCCAGCGATATGGATCGGCCACAGCGACACCAGAAAGTGTGTCGACCTGGTTTACAGTTTTTGTAGTGGGATAAGGTCCTACCGCGGCCTGCTGCTCGGTTTTGGAACCGCAGGCGGAGACTACCCCAACTATGGTGAGGAATAATAAGGTTTTACGCATGTTGTTTGGAAGTTTTCTTATACCTAAGATATTGATTCGAAACCAGTGTAATCCCACAGTACTTTAGGAATGCGGATTCCGTCCTTTGACTGGTTGTTTTCAAGGATTGCCGCAACGATGCGCGGAAGGGCCAGGGCGCTTCCATTAAGTGTATGCAACAGCTGCACTTTGCCATCCTTTCCTTTGTGGCGCAGTTTCAGGCGGTTTGCCTGGAACGTCTCGAAATTGCTTACAGAGCTTACCTCGAGCCAGCGTTGCTGCGCAGCAGAAAATACTTCCATGTCGAAAGTCATTGCAGAGTTGAATCCCATGTCGCCACCGCAGAGGAGCAATCGACGATAGGGCAGTTCAAGTTTCTCGAGAAGACCCTGTACATGAAGGCACATTTCTTCGAGCACATCATAAGATTCTTCAGGACGCGCGATGCGAACGATCTCCACTTTATCGAACTGGTGAAGTCGATTCAATCCCCGTACGTGTGCACCCCAACTGCCGGCTTCTCTTCGGAAGCATGGTGTATAGCCAACATTCTTTACCGGAAGATCTTCATCGGTAAGAATGAGATCGCGATACAGGTTGGTGATGGGAACTTCTGCAGTCGGGATGAGGTAAAGTTTATCCTCGCTTGCAAAGTACATCTGACCTTCCTTGTCGGGAAGCTGACCGGTTCCATAACCAGATGCCTCGTTCACAACAATGGGAGGTTGAACTTCGGTATAGCCAAGACGAATTGCTTCGTCGAGGAAGAAGTTGATAAGTGCACGCTGAAGCCTGGCGCCTTTGCCTTTGTATACTGGAAAACCTGCACCTGCGATCTTTACGCCAAGGTCGAAGTCGATGATGTCGTACTTCTTGATGAGTTCCCAATGGGGCAAAGCATCAGCAGGGAGTGATGGAACTTTACCCCACTCCTTTACGTTGATGTTGTCGTCGGCCGATTTCCCGGCAGGCACTTTTTCAGCTGGAACATTCGGTATTTTGTAAAGCAGTTGCTGAAGCTCGTTTTCAGCGTTTGCCATATCGGTTTCCAGTTGTTTAACGCGGTCTTTATCGGCAGCAACAGAGTTGCGAAGAGCCGTTGCCTCATCTGATTTACCGGCCTTCATCAATTCACCGATCTTTTTGGAATCGGCATTGGATTTGGCTTTAATATCATCGAGTATGCGTTGCGTTTCCCGGCGCTGTTTGTCGGTTTCGACAACACGAGCAATGAGAGACTCCGCTTCTTTGAAGTTACGTTTGTTAAGACCGGTCAGTACTTTCTGTGATTGGTCCCGTATGACCTGCAATTGAAGCATTGTAGTGTTTTATTAGTCGGCAAAATTACCATAAACGGGCTTTGTCTGACGTAGCCCGGCGAAGTCAGAGATAACTTTTTTTGTACGGTTTTTGATAATAATCAATTTTGGGCTATAATTGCAACGTCAATCCCGGCCGTTCAGGCCTTCCAGATAGATTTAAATCACGGTACTTTACAATTTTCTGATACTTTGATTGTTGTCTTCATGTATTGAACTTTTCCTTTAATCAAGTTTTTGATTAATCCATTTTATCTCTCCTTTTCAAAATTCACAACCAACCTCATTTTTAAAAACTCATGTACACTATTGACGATCTGAATGTCAAACTACTATCTGAACTGAAAGATATTGCTGACGGAATGGGTATTAAGAATGCGAGAAAGCTTCAAAAGCAAGAGCTCGTATACAAGATACTCGATGAGCAGGCCATTAAAGGCGATGGCAAGAAAGAAGAACCTGCACCCACCACGAATAGCGAACGCAGAATGCGTCCACGTCGCCGCGAGAACGTAGCACCCGCCGAAGAACAACAAGCACCGAAACCCAGAGGTAATTCAGGCAATCCCGGCAAAGAAAAAGAGAAAGAAAAATCCGAGTTGTCTACCGAGGATCTCATCCAAAGTATAGACCTCGACCTCGAATCAAGCATGCCACGTTTCGACGAAGAATCAAATGCTCCTTCGTTCGACAACAATAAACAGGAAGAAAGCCAGCAAGAACAATCGGAGAACAATAACAACAACAGGAATCAACAACCACAGCAGCAGCAACCTCGCCGCGAAGGCAACATCAAAGATTTTGATGGAGTAATAGCAAGCGAAGGTGTTCTCGAGATCATGCAAGATGGTTATGGTTTCCTCCGCTCTTCGGATTACAACTACCTGGCCAGCCCCGATGATATCTATGTTTCCCCTTCACAAATAAAGTTGTTCGGTCTTAAGACTGGCGACACGGTAAAAGGACTCATCCGTCCTCCGAAAGAAGGCGAAAAGTATTTCGCATTATTGAAAGTTGAGAGCGCTAACGGAAAGACCACCGAAGAAATTCGCGACAGGGTTGCATTCGAATATCTCACGCCTCTCTTCCCCGATCAAAAACTCAAGCTCAGCACTACACACGATAACATGTCGACACGTATTCTCGACTTGTTCTCTCCCATCGGTAAAGGACAGCGCGGTATGATCGTAGCGCAGCCCAAGACCGGTAAGACGGTGTTGCTGAAAAATATCGCAAACGCGATCGCCGAAAATCACCCTGAAGTTTACCTGTTAGTTCTCCTCATCGACGAACGTCCCGAGGAAGTTACCGACATGGCACGCAGCGTGAAGGCCGAAGTTATCGCATCTACATTCGACGAACAGGCCGAAAGACACGTAAAGGTTGCCAGCATCGTTCTCGAAAAAGCAAAACGTATGGTTGAGTGCGGTCACGATGTTGTGATCCTCCTCGATTCTATCACGCGCCTCGCACGTGCCTACAATACCGTAGTGCCTTCATCAGGAAAGATCCTTTCGGGTGGTGTTGACGCGAATGCATTGCACAAACCGAAGCGTTTCTTTGGCGCTGCCCGCAAGATTGAAAACGGCGGCTCGCTGACAATCATCGCAACAGCTCTTATCGATACCGGCTCGAAGATGGACGAAGTTATCTTCGAAGAATTCAAGGGTACAGGTAACATGGAATTGCAACTCGACCGCAAGTTGTCGAACCGCAGGATCTACCCTGCTATCGACGTGCCTGCATCGGGTACACGCCGCGAAGATCTCCTCATGAGAGAAGACGAACTTCAGCGCGTATGGATCCTTCGCAAGTTTATGAGTGATATGAACTCAGTAGAGGCGATGGAATTCCTGCAGAGCAAGATGAAGGGAACCCGCAACAACGAGGAGTTTCTTATCTCGATGAATGGTTAAAAAGTACCCGGTACTCAGTAATGGATATTCAGTGATCGGCCGCAAGGCCGATTACTCTTTTATGACGTTCCCATTTGCCTCAACGCGGAAGTAGATCTCCTCTACCGCCTTCCCATTGTAATCCAACACCAACAATTGAAACTTTCGTAGCCCGTACTTCACGTATGGCTGCGGATCTATCATAAACAGCTCGCCTTCGCCCTGGCTCTCACCTTCGTGGCTCCACAGCAAATGATCCCCATCGTAGTTTGAGAGCCGGAGAGAGAAGGGTTGATCTTCTTTGAAGTTCATGCGTACGGAAAGCAGCTTTACCACCGGCTCTTTTTCTTTTCCGGCAGGTTCACGCTCCACAACAAATTTTCTTTGAGAAAGCAGAAGTGGCACCTGGTCGCTTTCGCGGATGCCATAGATATCATACTTATAATCACCAGGAGAATCGAGGGTATCAGAAAAATGGTAGCTGTTTGAAACTGCCCCGTATGCATTACGACCCAGGTTGATGTCTGCCAGCGCGTTCGCGCGATCCTTATCGAGTTGCCTGAATATCCTGAAATGACTTATCTGGGTCGCCATTTTATCGTCGACGGTCCAATCCATCGATACGACTTTATTCTCAAGTCTCGAGTCGATCTTCAGAGTGTCGAGATTTACGGAAACACGCGGCAATCCTTTAGGCTTGTCTGAAAGCTCGATGTTGAACGAACAGAAATCACCCAGGAAGCCATCAACGTTAACGAGGTATTGAGTTTTGGCTTTGAGATTGGGAACGTGAACGAACACATCCTCGGTGCGGATCTGGGGAATACAATCGAGTACCCGATAGGTTGTAGTTTCACAAGGGTTTCCTTCGATGACGATCATCTGAATTCCTTTCGAGTCGCGACATTGTTGCGAAGCAATGTTGATGTAATAGTCCCCGGGCTTATCGACGGAAAAAGAAAACCACTGGTCGTTATGGTACACGAGACATTTGTTCGTGAGGGCTTTATTGATGCATTTCCACTGAACGTCGGCGCCTTTTGTGGAAGATTGTAATGGTTTATTGATATCGAGCGTTAGGCGATTCTCGATGTTATTGTTTGAGACTTGCGCCCATGCCACCACATCGAAAAACATAAACAACAAAACTCCGCACTTCATTTTCTGCTTCGTTTCTTATCGTGGAAGGCGCCTTTAAACTCAGGATCCTCGCGGCGTTTTTGCGCGTCGATCTCGCGTGCCATGTCCTGCCGCTCTTCGTAAGGAGTTTCTTCGATGAAAACACTGGCAGGAAGTTCTTTTACAGGAATGCGCTCACGAATGATCTTTTCAATTTTCCCGATGTGATACTCTTCGGCAGAAGTCACAAGCGTGATTGCCTTGCCTTCTGCAAATGCCCGCCCGGTTCTGCCGATCCGGTGCACGTAATCTTCATAAAGGATAGGGACATCGAAATTGATGACATGCGTAACGCCGGTCACATCAATTCCCCGCGCGGCAACATCGGTCGACACCAGGACACGGAGTTTCCCTTCACGAAACTCGTTCATCGCGTTGATCCGGGTGTTCTGACCCTTGTTGGAATGTACTACGCGAACCGGCCCGAGTTTCTTCCGGTCAATAAACTTGAAAACACTGTCGGCATTATCTTTTGTTCGTGCAAAGATCATCACCCGTTTAAACTCGTCAGTGTTTTGTAACAGCATCTCGACAAAATTGATCTTCGTGCGAAGGTTCGGAACGTGATACAGTTCCTGCTCAACTTTACTTGCGGGTGTCGACTGTGGAGTGATCTCGACCTTTACAGGGAATGTGAGAAACTCTTGCGACAGCTTTTCGACCTTCGCGGGGAATGTCGCAGAGAAGAGCAGGTTTTGTCGCTTGGGCGGAATGACCTCGAATATCTTGCGGAGCTGCGGCATGAATCCCATGTCCATCATGCGGTCGGCTTCATCGAGGACCAGTGTTTTGATCTGTTTCACTGGCAGCTCGTTCTTCAGGTAGATCTCCATCATCCGGCCGGGCGTGGCAACGAGTATGTCGACTCCTTTTTTGATCTCTGCAATTTGTGCTTGCGGGCCTATGCCACCATAAATCCCGGCAATACGAAGGTCGGTGTGCTTCGCAAGTTGTTGCGCGTGTGTGGTGATCTGTACTACGAGCTCTTTTGTTGGCACAAGCACAAGTGCACGAGGGTCGGTTCCTTGCTGGTATTTCACCTTGAGTAAAAGAGGCAGTACGTATGCAGCCGTTTTGCCGGTGCCTGTTTGCGCAATGCCGATCACGGCCTGGCCGCCCAGTACGAGCGGTATCACCGTCTGCTGAACGGCGGTTGGTTCGGCAAAGCCCAGTTCATCGACAGCAGATAAAAGCTGTTTGTTGAGCTTGAGGTTCCTCCAAATGTCCAGCTGCGCTTCGGTCACTGATTATAAAGGTATATTTGCGGGATGACTACGTTAATTGTAAACGCGAAAATAGTAAATGAAGGGCAAGTGCTCGAAGGAGACTTACTGATCAAGGATAAATACATTGAAAAGATAGGCGGCGACCTCCAATCCACTAAAGCAAAACGGGTTATTGACGCACAGGGACAATTCCTGCTGCCCGGGGCAATCGACGACCAGGTACACTTCAGGGAACCGGGACTTACTCACAAGGCAGATATCGCAAGCGAGTCGCGCGCTGCAGTTGCGGGTGGCGTGACCACATTTATGGAAATGCCCAACACGGTTCCACCAACATTTACGCAAGAACTTCTCGAGCAAAAATATGCCATAGGCGCCAGGAATTCGGTTGCCAACTACTCGTTTTACATCGGTGCTTCGAACGACAATCTCGAAGAAGTGTTAAAGACAGATCTCACGAAGGTCTGTGGGTTAAAAATATTTATGGGTTCATCGACAGGCAACCTGCTGGTAGATGATCCTAAAGTTCTCGAAGGTTTCTTTTCGAAGTGGCAGGGTTTGATTGCATCGCATTGCGAAGACGAGCCGACGATAAGGAAGAACAATGAGTTGTTCAAGGCGAAGTATGGTGAGGATGTGCCGATTGAAATGCATGCACAGATAAGAAATGAGGAAGCATGTTATAAATCGTCGTCGTTTGCGGTTGGGTTAGCCCGGAAGTTTGGAACGAGGCTTCATATTCTTCATATCTCTACGGCAAAAGAGACGGAGCTGTTCTCAAACAAACTTCCGTTGGAGAAGAAACTGATCACTGCCGAAGCGTGCATTCATCACCTCTGGTTTTCGGATTCCGATTATAAAAAGTTAGGCACGAAGATCAAGTGGAACCCGGCGATCAAGACGTCGGCGGATCGTGAAGGTGTTTGGAAGGCGCTGCTTGATGGGCGTATCGATGTAGTTGCGACGGATCATGCGCCGCATACAGTTGAAGAGAAGGCTGGTACTTATTTCAAGGCGCCGTCGGGCGGGCCTTTGGTGCAGCATTCGTTGGTGGCGATGATGGAGTACTACCAACAGGGTCGTATTTCGGTGGAGCAGATTGCGGAGAAGATGAGTCATCATCCGGCGATATTGTTCAGGATTGAGAAGAGGGGTTTTATTCGTGAGGGGTATTTTGCTGACCTGGTGTTGGTGGATCCGGGGACGTCGTGGCAGGTGAGTAAGAGTAATTTATTATACAAGTGTGGATGGTCGCCGTTTGAAGGTCAGAATTTTCATTCGGCGGTGACGCATACGTGGGTGAATGGGAATTTAGTATGGGAGAATGGGAGGTTGGAGGATGCGAAGAAGGGGATGAGGTTGACATTTAACCGATAGTGGTAGCGATGAGGTGTCCGGTAAACCTGATCATTTCGGGCTGATCACAGTGAATTGTTAGGTGAGTTGTTGTTTTGTAAGGAGGTTTGCGTAACCAAATTTTTAATCGCATGAACCTTACAACAAAAGATCTCAAGGCGATCAGGGAGATTGTCAACGAGGTTGTTGACGGGAAACTTGTTCCCATCATCGAAACTCAAAAAGAGATCCTAAAAGCCCAGGTCGACGTTGTTACACGAATTGAATTCATCGGCTTTCAGATCGAAGGCTTAAAGCCGATTTATATCGGCTAAACCACGAGTAGTTGGCTTGAAACTCTCCAAACCCCTGACCAATAAAAAAGCCTCTTTACAGAGGCTTTTCATCTATTTCAGGGTGAAAGACGGGACTCGAACCCGCGACCTCCAGAATCACAATCTGGCGTTCTAACCAACTGAACTACATTCACCGTTTCAGAGGACTGCAAAAATAGGCATTTTTTTAACGACTCAAATAGAGGTTCCTCTCATTATAGATATTCAAAAAGTAGTCGTCCATAAGGTCATTTATGAAATAAATCGCCTCCCCGGTCGACTTCATCTCCGGCCCAAGCTCCTTATTCACATCCGGGAACTTACTGAACGAAAACACCGGAACCTTTATCGCGTAACCCTTTCTCTTGGGGTTGTATGTAAAGTCCGTAACCTTCTTCTCACCCAGCATCACCTTCGTAGCATAGTTCACATAGGGCTCGTCATACGCCTTGCATATAAACGGCACCGTGCGCGACGCGCGCGGATTCGCCTCGATCACATAAACCTTATCGTTCTTAATCGCAAACTGGATGTTGATCAACCCCTTTACCTGCAACGCTTGCGCAATCTTAGTGGTATACGTTTCGATCTGCTTCACCACAAAGTCACCAAGGTTGTATGGGGGCAACACAGCATATGAATCGCCGGAGTGAATACCCGCCGGCTCTATGTGCTGCATGATCCCAATGATGTACACATTTTCTCCATCACAAATCGCATCAGCCTCGGCCTCGATAGCGTTCTCGAGATAGTTATCAAGCAATACCTTATTCTCCGGCAGATGCTTCCAGATGTCGATGATGTGGTTCTCGAGCTCAGTCTCGTTGATCACGATCTTCATGCTCTGACCACCCAACACGTACGAAGGTCTTACCAGCAATGGGAACCCGATCTGCTTCGAAACTTCAAGCGCTTCATCAGGATCAGTCGCCACACCGAATTCAGGATAAGGTATGTTCTGTTCCTTCAGCAACGTCGAGAAGCGACCACGGTCTTCCGCAAGGTCGAGTGAGTTGAACGAAGTTCCGATGATCTTTATCCCATGCTTATCGAGTTTCTCGGCAAGCTTCAACGCGGTCTGACCACCAAGCTGCACGATAACACCCTCGGGTTTCTCGTGATCAATTATATCAATAAGGTGTTCCCAGAAAACAGGCTCGAAGTAAAGCTTGTCAGCAATGTCGAAGTCGGTCGATACCGTTTCAGGGTTGCAGTTCACCATGATGGTTTCATAACCCAACTCCTTCGCTGCAAGCACACCATGCACACAAGAGTAGTCGAACTCTATACCCTGGCCGATCCTGTTAGGACCCGAGCCGAGCACTACAACTTTCTTCTTGTTTGAAACAACCGATTCGTTCTCTTTATCGAATGTCGAATAATAGTAAGGTGTCTTGGCTTCGAATTCAGCTGCGCAGGTATCAACAAGTTTATAAACCCTCTTGATGCCGAGCTCGAGCCTCTTCGTATGAACCTCACTCTCGAAACAGTGCAACAAGTGAGCGATCTGCCTGTCGGCGAAACCTTTCTCCTTCGCTGTTCTTAAAAGCTCTGTGGGAACTGAATCAATGTCGTACTCTTCAATCTTGTTTTCAATCTCGATGAGCTCTTCGATCTGTTCGAGGAACCACTTGTCAATTTTGGTGACCTTATGAATGGTCTTCAACGGAACGCCAACCTTGATCGCATCGTGAATGTGGAACAACCTGTTCCACGTAGGATTTGCAAGGCTGTGCATGATCTCTTCCTGGTGACGAAGCTCTTTGCCGTCGGCGCCAAGACCGTTGCGACGGATCTCGAGCGACTGGCATGCCTTCTGAATTGCTTCCTGGAAGTTGCGGCCGATGCCCATCACTTCGCCCACGCTCTTCATTTGCAATCCAAGCTTGCGGTCGGCGCCGGGAAACTTGTCGAAGTTCCAGCGGGGAATCTTTACAATAACATAGTCGAGTGCTGGTTCGAAGTAAGCGCTTGTCGAACCGGTGATTGCGTTCTTTAATTCATCGAGATTATATCCGATGGCCAGCTTCGCGGCGATCTTCGCGATCGGGTAACCTGTTGCTTTCGAAGCAAGGGCAGAGGAACGCGACACACGCGGGTTGATCTCGATGCCAACAATGGCGTCGTTTTCGGGATTCACGGCAAACTGCACGTTGCATCCACCCGCAAACTGACCGATACCATTCATCATGCGGATCGCGAGGTCGCGCATGTGCTGATAAACTGTGTCGGGAAGGGTCATCGCCGGCGCAACGGTGATCGAGTCGCCAGTGTGAATACCCATTGGATCGAAGTTCTCGATCGAGCAAATGATAATGATGTTCTTGTTCCCGTCGCGGAGGAGCTCGAGCTCATATTCTTTCCATCCCATGATGCTCTGTTCTACGAGCACCTCGTGGATGGGCGAAGCCTGGAGGCCACGGTTCAGAGCAACATCGAATTCGTCGGGGCTGTTTACGAAACCGCCGCCTGTTCCGCCCAACGTAAACGAAGGACGAATAACCAGGGGGAACCCGATTTCCTGGGCGATCTCCTTTCCTTTGAGGAAAGATGTTGCGGTAGCGCCTTTGCAGACTCCCACACCGAGCTCCAGCATTTTCAGACGGAATTTCTCGCGATCCTCGGTGGTCTCGATCGCGTTGATATCCACGCCGATGATCTTAACACCGTAGTGTGTCCAGATCCCTGCTTTGTCGCAGTCGATGCAGAGGTTCAGGGCAGTTTGTCCGCCCATGGTGGGAAGCACTGCGTCGATGTGGTGTTTCTCCAGGATCTCTTTGATCGATTTCTTCTCGAGTGGTAAAAGATAAACGTGGTCAGCGTTGATCTTGTCGGTCATAATAGTGGCGGGATTCGAGTTGATCAACACCACTTCAATTCCTTCTTCTCTCAACGATCGCGCTGCCTGCGAGCCAGCGTAATCGAATTCACATGCTTGACCGATGATGATTGGACCGCTACCTATGATTAGTACGGATCGAATGCTTCTGTCTCTTGGCATCTGCTACGGGTAGGATAAATTGGCGCAAATGTAAAACACTTATGCCTTCGCGTAGCATTAATTTTGAGAATTCAGCTTAATAATTTTTTGCGTAACGGTGCCATAATCGGAATGAACCCTGACGATGTAAAATCCAGCAGGCCATGAAGCTGCATCGTACGTCCGATTTACATCACCTGATGGTGCAGAAAAGTGGTCAGACGACAGTAGCTGACCTTGTGTGGATAAAATTTCCACGCTCACGTCGGACTCACCTGGAAGTTCCAGTGAAAGGTTCACTGAACCTGCTGTGACAGGATTGGGCCACGCTGTGACGTTGGGCGTCACCGTAGCCGGTTCGATGCCCGTGATCGGTCCCTGGATACTCAGGTTGTCGACAAACCAGCCCCAGCCTGTTGTGGCCGCGTCTGAATGAAGTCTGAAACGGATCAGGATCACATCACCGGCCTTGAATTTCCCGCTCGATGTGATGTTGAACATGTGCTTTTGCATTACACCCTGCGTTCCGTTCGAAGCTCCGTCGAAAATTGTCTTCCATTGGGTGACAGAATTCGCAGCATAAGGTCCTAACAGGGGCTCCCACGCCACCCCGTCTTTCGAGGCCTCGACGATCACATAGTCTTTCACACTCGTTCCTTCGTACTCCACAATCGCGACGTCTTCGAATACGATCAGGGCATTTGTGGCGCTCACTTTTACTGGCTTCCGGGTGAGCCACGCAAACTCCGACACCTGGTCGATGTCGATACCCGGTGAGTACGGATGTACGGAGCTCATTCCATTGCTTGTGAAGCCCGCAGGGCGATCGGTGCTGAAGAAGTTACCGGTGAGGTCTTCACTCGCGCTGGTGAAGTCGGTTACAACCTGGTCGACTGAACTCGCCAGGGAGATGATTGCTGTTTCGATGAAGCCGGTTGGTGGATAAGAACTTGTGTTCCCGGCGATGTCTGTTGCTTCTATGCGGTACTGGAACTTATCACCCGCCTGAACTCCCAGTGCTGCAAGGTCTATCGTTTGAACATACTGGTTCGTTACTGAGTTAACGGCAACTGTTCTCGATGTTGTAGTTCCCCCGGTCTTGTTGTATTCGAGCACGATCTTGCTAACTCCAGACGGATCGGTGACCTTGAAGTTCAAATCAACGGCGTTGACACCAGCCAGGAGGAAGTCGTTGTGTTGATGAAGGATCTGCGGAGGTGAGGTGTCGATCTGTATCTGTAAGTTATCAATAGACCAACCCCAGCCCACTGAAAACGGATCGCTGTAAAGACGGAACCGAAACGCAACCTCATCACCAACTTTGAATTTATTGAGCAGGTCGAACTGGTGGGTTTTGTACATCGCGGGTGTTCCAACTGCGGTGGAGTTGTTGTTGCTTAAAGAACCGTTCCATGTTGTGCGCCATTCAGAATTGAAACGGCTGTCGTATCCATCAGCTACAGCTGTCCAGTGCTCGCCTCCGTCGGTAGAACCTTCAACAACCACATAGTCGTAGAAATCGGGCTGGGGCCACGCAACATTGGGTTCCCCGGGTTCAACAAGAACGATCTCGTCGAACTTCATGATGGCATTGATTGCCGCGATCTTTATCGGAGTCTTGAGGTTGTAAATGAAATTCAATGATGTTCCCTCGGCACCACCGTTAGCATAAGGGTGGTCGCTGTGGATTGCTCCGTTTTGAAATCCGCTGGGTTTAGCGATCGTGAAACCATTTCCAAAAAAGTCTTCGGTCGAAAGGTCATCGAAGTTGTTGAAGTATGAATTTTGAGTGGTGCCGAGACCGAGGATCTCCACAACATGAAATGTTGTGAGCGACGGATCGGCAGAAACATTGCCAGCCACCGAACTATCCTTCGCGCGTATCCTGTATTCAACAACGTCGCCGGTATTTACGCCACCGTTCAGGCCGATGTCGAGCACATATGTGGAGTCTGTTCCTGCCTTCAATGTCATTAACCGATCGGCTTGAGCAATGCCTCTCACTTTCCATTGAACTTTCACTTCGGCAACACCGAGGTTGTCGGAAACAATTGCTTCGAGTTTGAGGCCGTCGGTTTCTGTTGTGAACTCTACCGGTTTGTGATTAATAAAGGGTGCTTGTGTGTCGGGGCCTGCGGTAAAAGTAATGACAGTTTGTTGCGGAGCCGAGCCAGGTTTAATCTCCTTACCGGGAACAGTGAAGACCCGGTTGTCGTTGTCCTTAACGGAAATGTAGTACTCGTATTTCGAGCTACCGACGGGAATATCGGCAGCAAATTCATTTGCATTGCCGTTGGCCGTCATCGTCACTGGTATGAATGCATTCGCGGTCTTGTAGTTCAGCACGACCGAGCTGGCAACATATCCATTGTCGCTCACGATCGTTACCACGGCGTGGTATGGACCTGAAACACTTTCGGTGCTTTCGAGGGGAGCGTGATGAGGATAGCTGCCTGTCCACCCGATATCTTTTAAGATGGCCCGGATGATCGGACCAGGATCGAGAATGCGTTCGGCGGCAGCGATTGCCGGTGTCATCAGCGAGTTGACGTTGCCTTCCGGGTATTTAGTTTCGTCGAGGTGTGCGATGCTCGAGCCCGGGTCGAATTCCTCTGGCGCATATATCTCGGCATCCTGGTTGCCGTTGGCCGCCTTCACCAATGGAGAAACATAAAACAGGTTCTCGCTGGTCATCGCCGTGCCCAGTGTGGCCGATGGCGGAGTGAAGTCGTTCACAATGTTCAAACCATTGGCTGTTGCTATTGATGTCTCAAACACGACGGGTTGCCCTTCAAAAAAATCAGGTATCAGACCCTGGTCGCTTTCTACTGAATATGCATTGGTAATTCCAAGGCCGTGACCGATCTCGTGAAGCACGATGCTTACAAGGTCGTACTTGCCGGTAGGTGGTTCGGAGCCCGTGAGGCCATAGTGCCAGTTGCTGTTGTTGCTGTTGAACGATGCTACGATGTCGGCATCTGTTGTGGCGTTGAGATCTTTGCCGGCGATCTTTTCCGCGAGGGCGATGGGATACCAGACGTCTCTTTTTTGAGCGCCGGGGAAATTAGTGACATACGTGCCGGGGCTGGCGCTACCGAGAACGTTCTGGTTCAGGGGCGTCCATTGTGCGTGGATACGAATGGTAACGGGACTCTGAATGATTGACGCCCAAATATCTACAGCTTCCTGGAAGGCGGCCTGGGCCTGGCTTGTGAAAGAACTGGAGTAGGTGACAATAATATTAGTGGCGGTGGTGCGGGCTGCGCCGGAATTGCGTGCCTTCAGTGCGCGAATGTATTCGGGGGGAGGGCCAATGCTGGTGTGTGCGTTATGCGTGGTAGCATAACACACCGTTCCTTCAGAAGGCTTCATCATCACCATTCCTCCCTCGTTCTGCGCCAGTGTCTCTAACGAAACGACAAACGCAATCAATAGCCCTACTGTTCTCGTCATATTAAATTACTGCGCCTGCATCTGCTTCGAGATTTCTATGACCTTATTCCAGACCCTGAACGCATTTTTATAACATATCTTTTCGATATCCTCCTCGGTGTAGCCACGCTTTAATAATGTGTAGATGAGATCAGGATACTTCGAAACATCCTCGAGTCCAACGGGAAGATTCCCTGAAACGCCATCGAAGTCGGAGCCGATACCAACGTGATCGATGCCGGCGATCTGCACAACATTATCAATATGGTCTGCAACCTTTTCTATGGTCGTAGGATTGGGATGACTGTTCTTGAACTCAGCAATGATCGGTTTCGCAAGTGAATCTGTTTCCTTAAGATTTTGCGCTTTCAACATGCTGCTCAATTCATTCTGATTATTCATCGTTGCCGAATCGAGGAACGCTGTATAAAAGTTTATCAGCATGACACCACCTTTTTCACCAAGCTTCCTGATCATCTCGTCGTTCATGTCGCGACGGGCTTTGGGTGAGAACTTGCGGCAGGAAGAGTGAGATGCTATTGCGGGAGCTTTACTGTGTTCCATTACCTGGAAGAAAGTATTGTCGTCGACGTGGGAGATGTCGACGATGATACCGAGGCGGTTCATTTCTGTAACGACTTGCTTGCCGTAAGGACTGAGCCCCTTCCATGTGCCGGTTCCGTCCATAGATGCATCGCAGATCTGGTTGTCTTTGTTGTGAGCGAGCGTGATGTAACGTATTCCGCGGTCGAAGAAATACTTCAGGTTCGCGAGATCGTTGCCGATCGGCGCACCATTCTCCATGCCCATAGGCAGTGAGATCTTTCCGGCGGCTGTGTTGGCTTCGATGTCGGCCGGTGTATTGGCTAACGCAAACTTGTCGGGCAGTGCGTTGGTGATCGCGACAACTGTATTGATCAATGAGTCGGCGAGTGCTTTACCGTTGTCGGGTTTCGCCTGGTATTCGATGGGTATGTAGATCGACATGAACGGGGCGTCGAGGCCGCCTTGTTTTGCACGGGTATAGTCGAACTCACCTTTGCCTGTGTTTATAATAGTATCGGGTGAGTCGATACCGGCGCGATATCTTTTCTCTTTTAATAGGTCGGGAAGATCGATGTGTCCGTCGAGGATAATAAAACGATCGGCGAGTTCTTTCGCGTAGGCGCGAAGTTCGGCGTCGCTTTTATCGTCGACCGACTTTTTTGGAGCACATGAGTTGAATGTAAAAACTGCAATCAGCAATAAAAAAAAGGCAATTCTCGCGACCATGGGGGAAAGGTTATCTTTGCCAAGATAGAAAAGATTTGTGACCAACAAGGAAGCTCTTCCCATGATCAGCCGTGCCCAGTTATCGCTTCGCAACGGGCAGGATAAACCGGAAATTTGGATCGCTTACATGGGAATAGTTTATGATGTTACCCCATCGCGACTATGGTTTAAGGGCAAGCACTATGAGCATTGGGCAGGGCAGGATCTTACGGATGAGTTGAAGGATGCTCCGCACACCGAGAAGGTTTTTGAACGATTGAAAGTGGTGGGAAGGCTGCAGTGATGGATTTCCTATATTCGCAATTCGTAATTCGCAATTAATGAAACTCATTGCCGACAGCGGCGGATCGAAGATCGATTGGCGCCTGCTCAACACCGACGGATCGATCGGGCAAACAAATACACCCGGCTTCAATCCGTATTATCAACCCATCGACGATCTCAACAACACGATCAGGACATCTGTCGCACCTATCGTAAAAGAGGAAGTGACAGAGATCTTTTTCTATGGGGCCGGGGTGTCGTCAGAAAAAAATCAGGATGTTATCCGTAAAGCATTCCTTTCTTTTTTCCCGAAAGCAAAAGTGGAGATTGGTTGGGACCTGCTGGCCGCCGCAAGAGCGCTGTGCGGTCATGAGCCCGGCATCGCCTGCATCATGGGTACGGGCTCCAATTCATGTTTGTATGATGGCAAAGAGATCATAGGTAACGTTGCAAACCTCGGGTGGATTCTTGCCGACGAAGGATCTGGTGCAAACATCGGAAGGAAGTTTGTGGTTGATTATCTCAGGAAAAAATTTCCACCCACACTCGAGAAACAGTTTGCCGAAAGATTTCCGTTAACGCGCGAAGAATTCCTCGAAAGAGTTTATCAACAGGAAAAACCAAGTGCATTCCTTGCGAGCTTCATGCGATTTATTTTTCAGCATCTGAAAGAGCCGTATTGCCATAAGCTTGTGTACGACAGCTTTGCTGAATTCTATGAGAACAATGTGATGCAGTATCCCAACTACAAGAATCTGAAAGTTCATTTCGTTGGGTCGGTAGGATTTTACTTCAGCGATATCCTGAGGCAGGTGGCGAACGACAAAGGAATTACCGTTAAGAATATCCTGGAAAGTCCGATCGCGGGTTTAACCCTTTACCATTCCGAAAAATGAGTACGACCGAATCGTCATCGAACTACAACAATCTCGAAAACCTTAGTGTTCAGGATTTGTTGACCGGGATAAATGCTGAGGATTTTAATATCCCCGCTGCCATCAAAAAACAGCTCCCCCAAATTGAAGCACTGGTTACTGCTGTTGTAGAAAAACTGGGAACGGGAGGGCGAATGTTTTACATCGGCGCGGGCACCAGCGGAAGATTGGGAGTGCTCGACGCTTCCGAGATACCCCCCACCTATGGCGTGCGCGACACGATCATCGGGTTGATTGCAGGCGGCGACAAAGCAATCCGTACTTCGGTTGAACATGCGGAAGACGATGAAGCCCAGGCATGGAAAGATCTGCAGCCATTCAAGCCAACAATAAACGACGTGCTCGTTGGTATCGCAGCCTCGGGAAGAACACCTTATGTAATCGGTGGTGTGAGAGATGCGAAAGCAAACGGACTGATAACGGGATGCATCACCTGTAATTCAGGAAGTGTGCTCGCAGCGTCGGTCGATTATCCAATTGAAGTTGTGGTCGGCCCCGAATTTGTTACCGGGAGTACGCGAATGAAGTCGGGTACCGCGCAAAAGCTGGTACTCAATATGATATCGACAACGGTGATGATAAAGCTTGGAAGAGTTGTTGGGAATAAGATGGTGGATATGCAGCTTACGAATACGAAACTTGTAGGCAGGGGGGCGAGGATGATTTCGGAAGAGCTTAAGGTGTCTTTAGAAGAGGCGGAGGAATTGCTTCGCAAACATGGTAGTGTGAGGAAGGCGATTGAGGCACGGAAGTAATTTTTTTGTTCAGGGTTCTAAGTCCTGAAACCAGAAGATTAATTGAACCAGCAGAACCGGGAGAGGTGAGAAGGTTTATATCGCTCCGTTCGAAACCCAGATGATGTCTCCAAAGACGTACTACCGCACAGCTAGTAAGGTATCAGAACATAGAACCCAGAACAAAAGCCCGACTTGAGTAGCGAAGCGGCATAGACATGCACACGATAGAACCATATTCCGGCTGGCTCAAATATTATGATTCCTCGTCCGACGAATCATCTCCGTACTTCGACAAGCAATACAACTACGATCTCTACGAACAGACTATTTACGGGTATTACATCGACCCGGGGTGGGACTCGTTCGGCTCTGAAACACTCTACGCCAAAATCCTTTACGCCGACTACACCGAAAAATTTGTTGTGATCGAAATGATGGGCGAATGGAACGATGCCCTCAACAACGACATCATGACGTTGAAGCGCGGCCTTATCGAACCGCTCGCCGAGACTGGTATCAATAAGTTTATCCTTATCGGCGAAAATGTATTCAACTTTCATGGCTCCGACGATTGCTACTATGAAGAATGGTTCGACGACGTTGAAGAAGGATGGATTGCATTTGTGAACTTCGCCGACTTCCTCCAGGACGAGCTAAAAAAGTTTCACGTCGATCACTACGTCAACATGGGCGGCACACTGCAGATCGACAACTGGCGGACGTTACATCCCAATCGCTTCTACGAAGTTGTAAA